>CAZNAX010000261.1:0-4188 GCA_964570965.1 uncultured Desulfatibacillum sp. | reverse complement strand
TCAAGGAAGTCATCGAGAAGATCTGGGATTGGTGGATGGAAGAGGGCAAGAACCGCGAGCGCCTGGGCGAGCTCATGAAGCGTCAGGGCTTCCAGAAGCTTTTGGAAGTGACCGGCATTGCTCCGGATCCGCGCCACGTCAAAGAGCCTCGGTCCAACCCCTACATCTTCTGGAAGGAAGAAGAAGTCGAGGGCGGCTGGACGCGCGACGTCAACGAGTTCCGCAAACAACATCTGAGATAAGGGGGTAAGACCATGGCATTCGTTTCTTCCGGATATGATCCCAAAGAGCCGATGAAAAACCGCATCACCGACATCGGCCCGCGCAAATACGACGAATTCTACCCGCCGATGATTTCTAAAAACAAAGGCAAGTGGCTGTATCATGAATATGTGAAGCCCGGCGTGTTCTTTCACGTAGCCGAGTCCGGCGACAAGCTTTTCACCGTGCGCGTCGGCGGGGCCCGCATCATGAGCACCCTGCTCATCCGCGAGATCGCCGAGATTGCCGACAAGTATTGCGGCGGCCACGTCCGCTGGACCACCCGCAACAACATCGAGTTCATGGTGGATGACGAGAAGAAAGTCGACCCGCTCATCAAGGATCTCGAAAGCCGCAAGTTCGCCGGTGGAAGCTTCAAATTCCCGGTGGGCGGCACCGGCGCCGGCATCACCAACATCGTGCATACCCAGGGTTGGATTCATTGTCACACCCCGGCCACCGATGCCTCCGGCCCGGTCAAGGCCACCATGGACGTGCTCTTCGACGATTTCAAGAACAGCCGTCTGCCGGCCAAGCTGCGGGTGTCGTTGGCATGCTGCCTGAATATGTGCGGCGCGGTGCACTGCTCGGACATCGCAATTCTTGGCTACCATCGCAAGCCGCCCATGCTCGATCATGAATACCTCGACAAGATGTGCGAGATTCCGCTCGCCATCGCCGCCTGCCCGACCGCGGCCATCAAGCCGGCCAAGATGGAAATCAGCGGCCAGAAGGTCAACAGCGTCGCCGTGAACAACGATCGTTGCATGTTCTGCGGCAACTGCTACACCATGTGCCCGGCCATGCCGCTGGCCGACAAGGAAGGCGACGGCATCGTCATCATGGCGGGCGGCAAGGTCTCCAACCGCATCAGCGCGCCCAAGTTCTCCAAGGTCGTGGTGGCCTTCATTCCCAATGAGCCGCCGCGCTGGCCCAAGACCACTGAGGTCATCAAGAAGATGGTCGACGTCTACGCGCAGGATGCCCGTAAATACGAGCGTCTCGGCGATTGGGCCGAGCGTATCGGGTGGGAACGTTTTTTCGAGAAATGCGAGATCCCGTTCACTCACCACCTGATCGATGATTTCCGAGATCCGGCGTATTACACCTGGCGCCAGACCTCGCAGTTCAAGTTCTAGACCGTCTGGATGGAATGGGGGGCACCCGGCAAGGGTGCCCCTTCACTTTAAGGAAAAGAGGTAAACCATGGAGTACGCGGAAGCGAAGGCCAAAATAGTTGAAGGACTCACCAAGAAGCTCAAGACCAAGTCCAAGTTTTATTTCAATGATCTCTCCGAGATCCTGGAGATGAAGCCCCGGGAGGCCAAGAAGCTGATCAATGACATGGTCGCCGACGGCACGCTCGAATACTGGTCCAGCGGCAGCACCTCCATGTACGGCCTCACGGGGACCGGAAAACAGGCGGCTGCAGAGCACGAAGATTAGAACCGCCCGATTCTTGGCGGTTTTCTTTTCGGTCTCTCCCGGCGATAATCGATGCAGCTTCGTGAAGCGGAATTCCCCAGGCTGATCATAGCAGCCTTGCGCGGCGGGTCGGGCAAGACCATCGTATCGATCGGCATCATCGCGGCGCTGCGCGGGCGGGGAAACTCCGTCGCTCCCTTTAAAAAAGGTCCGGATTACATCGATGCGGGCTGGCTTGCCTTGACGGCAGGCCGGCCCTGCTACAATCTGGACACCTTCCTTCTAAGCGCGGATTTAATCCGAAATTCGTTCTGCACCCATGCATCCCCCGGCGATATGGCCCTCATCGAGGGCAATCGCGGTCTCTTTGACGGCATTGATCTGGACGGGACCACCAGTACGGCCGAGCTGGCCAAGCTCCTGAAAGCGCCTGTGGTGATGTGTGTCGACTGCACCAAGACCACCCGCACCATGGGGGCCGTCATTGCCGGCTGCGTGCACTTCGATCCGGAGGTGGTGATACGGGGGGTGATCCTCAACCACGTGGCCGGGGCGCGCCACGAGTCGATCCTGCGACGCAGCATCGAGCATTATAGTGGAGTTCCGGTCATCGGTGCGATTCCCAAACTCGGTCGTCCGGTTTTTCCTGAGCGCCACATGGGCCTGGTGCCCACCGCCGAGCACGGTTGGGCTGCAGACTCGATCCAGGCCATCGGTCGCATCGCCGCCCAACACATCGACCTGGACGCCCTCACCGGCATCGCCTGCGAGGCGCCGCGAATCTCCGGCGTGTGCCAGCCATCGGATTTAAAGGGGTCGACCGGTCAGCAGGCAACGGTTCAGACCACTTGCTCTCGTATCGGCATCCTCAAGGACGCCGCGTTTCAATTTTATTACCCCGAGAATATTGAAGCCCTTCAAGCCGCCGGCGCTGAGATCGTGTTTATCAGCGCACTGCGGGAAGACTCACCTCCGGATATTGATGCGCTTTACATCGGCGGCGGATTTCCGGAAACTCACGCTCAGGAGCTGTCGGCCAACACCGGCTTCAGCCGGCGGATCAGGGAGTTGGTTGAGGCCGGTTTGCCGGTCTATGCCGAATGCGGCGGCCTCATGTACCTGGGCGAAGAGTTGGTTCTCGAAGGGAGAAGCTATGCCATGGCCGGCGTATTGCCGTTGACGTTCGGCCTCTTCAAACGGCCGCAGGGCCATGGCTACACGGTGGTTACCACCGAGCGTGCCAACCCCTACTATCCGATCGGGACCGAAATCCGGGGCCACGAGTTTCACTACTCGCGCGTGCTGCGGTGGTCGGGAACGGAGGACGATTTCGTTTTCCGGATGCAGCGCGGCGTCGGCATTCACGGCGATCGCGACGGGCTCCTCCATAAAAATGTCCTGGCCACCTACACCCACATTCACGCTCTGGGAAATCCAGGCTGGGCGAGCGCGCTGGTGCGCAATGCCGTCACTTTCCGATCCCAAAGGCACCGGGCTTAAGTTTTCATCTGCAGCAGACATCCACCGCTGGGTCTTGAACCGGGTCGGTGGGCGCCGCTGCGTTCCCGCCGATTTTCTCAAGGAACTGATGCGCGATCTGAACCTGCCTCGAAAACAGCTGCAGGCGAGTTTGCGGGAGCTGGTGGCGGCGGGAGAACTCGCTTACGTTTGCGAGCACGGGCGAACCTTTCTGGAGCCATCCTTCGATCGGCCCGTACGCGTTTCCGACCGCATCGTATTGACCCCGCCCGGCCGCGCCTTTCAGCCCAGCCCGACAGATGGAGTCATTGGAATCATGCCCGGTGCCGCATTCGGCGCCGGCCGCCACCCCACTACGCGACTGGCGCTGAAGGCCATCGATTTCGCGCTGGGGCCCTACGGCGAATCACTGGCCGGGGCCGGCAGCCGGGTACTCGACATCGGCACCGGCAGCGGGGTGCTGGCGATGGCGGCGGTGATGCTGGGTATCGAAACCGGACTGGCCGTCGACATCGATCCCTGCGCCGTGGCCGAGGCCAAAGCGAACGTGGACTTCAACGGCCTGAGCGAACGAATCGCCGTCTGCAATCGTGATGCCGAAACCATCGACGGCGGTTACCAGTTGGTGACCGCCAACCTGCGCACCCCGACCCTGGCTCGGCTGGCGCCCTATATGGCCGAACATGTCGATCCGCGAGGCGCCTTGGCGATATCGGGAATTCGCACCGAGGAGTGCGACCAGCTTCTGGGTGAGTTTGAAAAACATTTTTTCCAAGTCGTGTGGCGGGACGAAGAGCAGAAGTGGGCGGGATTGGTGCTCACAGAAAAATGCTGAGGGGAAAAAGGCATTTAGTCGATAAAAACGGCGGGCATCCCAGGGATACCCGCCGTTTTTAAATCAAAACAACCCGCTAACCAATCAGCTTTTCTTGGGATGGCAGTCGTTGCAGGTCACCGGGGCCTTCTTCGCCGGTTTGAATTCTTTGTTGTAATCCCGGTGGCAGCCCTGGCAGTTGTCATGGT
>CAZNAX010000260.1:0-4195 GCA_964570965.1 uncultured Desulfatibacillum sp. | reverse complement strand
GTGCCCGCCCGGTCGGCGGCGCTGGTCGAGCGCGCCGAGGCCGCCGGCGCCTTCGTGTTGGGAAAGACCGTCACAACCGAGTTCGCCTATTTCACGCCCGGGAAGACCCGCAACCCCTGGAACCCGGCTCACACGCCCGGCGGCTCCTCGAGCGGCTCGGCGGCGGCGGTCGCCATGGGGTTTCTTCCGGGGGCGGTCGGCACCCAGACCAACGGATCGATGATCCGGCCCGCAGCCTTCTGCGGCGTCGTCGGATACAAACCGACAGGGGGCTTCATCTCGTTGGCCGGTGTGCACCCCTTCAGCCCCAGCCTGGATCAGCCGGGGGTATTCACCCGCAGTGTTTCCGACGCCGCCTTTTTGGCAGCGGCTATTATGGAAAAGGGAGACGCGCTTTCAGCAGCAAATGCAGACAAACGGGAGATGGTGTCCGGCGATGTCGTCCCGATGGCCCGCCCTCCGCTGCTGGCGGCCGTGCGCTCCCCGGTCTGGCACCTGGCGGACCCGCACGCCCAGGAACATTTTCTGAAGATGGTGGCGCATCTGCGTTCGGCCGGCGCGCAGGTCGAGGAGCGGGAGTTGCCGCCGCCGTTTGAAGGCGCGCACGGCGTGCATCGAACCATCATGACCGGTGAGGGGGCGAGGGGATTCGCGGAGTTGCAACGTCGCAGCCGGGACCAGCTCAGCCCCCGTCTCAACGCTCTCATTGACGAGGGCCTGGGCATTTCAGATTCGGACCTAACGCGGGGCTTGGAGAGAAAGGTTCAGCTCGCAGGGGAGTTAGATGCTTTTCTGTGCGCCTTTGACGCCATCGTCACACCGCCTGCGCTCGGAGAGGCGCCCGCAGATCTCACCCAGACTGGAGATCCGGCCTTCTGCACCATTTGGTCGCTGTGCGGTGTGCCGGCGATCACCATCCCCGCGGGCCGGGGGCCAGGCGGCCTGCCCCTCGGCCTGCAGCTCGTTGGCCCGCGCTGCGCCGACCAGCGGGTTTTGGAGGCGGCTCTTTGGTGCGACGAGCGGATCGGTTGGAGCCAGCGGATCGTCGATTAATCGGCAGCGAAGTCCGGATTCTCGGTCAGCCGGGTGCCGTCGCGCTGGAAAGCGGTCAGATACGCCTCAATGCGCTGCTGCGCGCGCCCGAGGTCGTGGTTGTTCAGGTTCAGGTTGAACAGGTCGATGCACCAGGGCGCCTTGAACGGGCTCTTCACATAGCGCTCCACGATCGCCCGCGCGATCGGCAGAGTGGTGGTCTTCGAGTCGTCGTGGACGTCCCGGTTCCCCGCCCGGCGCAGTTTTTCGTATTCCTCTTCCATCAGCCGGTCGAAAAGGGCGGGCGTCAGCGCGTCGCCGGCCGTAACGCCGCTCGCCGCGTCGTCCGCGGTAAAGCGGGCCTGCTTGTGCAGCCACTCCCACAATATGCTGAGGCGGATCTCGCCGGTCGCCATGTCCTCCATCAGGTAGAGCACGTCGTCGTTCCCGAAGAAGTCGGCCGGCTTGAGCGCGGCGGCCTGAAAGCCGCGGCCGAAGGCGTTGCCGTACTGCAGCGCCACCGAGAGCAGGTCGCGCGCCCCGCGCACCGTACGGGCGGCGGGATCGAGCCGCCTCAGGTCGTCCGCATCCTTCGGTTCGTAGGCGAGCGGCGGGAAGCTGCGGCCCAGCTGGTTGGCGGCCCCGGCTTTTTCCCAGATCGGACGTACGATGGGCACCATCTTCCAGTGCGCCACCCACTTGCCGCTGGCTCCCGCCTGCTGCTCGCGCTCGCCGCCGGCGACCGCCCGCTGCATGCCGTCGGCGACGCCCTGCTGCGAGCCGACCGGGATGTTCGGCTCCATGCCGCCCTGCCACAACGCAAAACGGCCATTGCGGTCGGGGGTGTTGACCGCGCGCCGCACCCGGTCCTCGTAGACCCGCATGTAGCCATAGGTCATGGTGACGGCGTCGATGTTGGGGTTGTTAAAGCCTATGTCCCAGGCCAGCGCATCCGCGACGCTGTTGATGTAGTCCCAGCGGCCGGTGTTGAAGCCGACGAAGCGGCGGCCGAGCGCGGCGCGGATTTCCATGAGCTGATAGCAGGCCTCCAGTTGCTCGATCAGCACATACACCTTGACCGCCGCGGTTGGCAGGCCGAGGTGCTGCTCCATGGCGGAGAGGATGTCCTGCCAGAGCGCGGCCTCCTCGGCGGTCTGGATTTTAGGCAGATAAAGGACGATCGAGCGGCCCTCGCTGCGCAGGGTCTGATGATTGTTCACGACGTAGAGGACGGCGTCCACGATTGAAGCCGAGAAGCCCGAGCCGTCCCGGTCGCGCACGTGCCGGTCGTCGAGATGCAGACCGCGCGGACGATAGATGCGGGTGGTGAAATCGAGCTGCTTTTTCCAGTCGGAGATGATCTTGCGGCCGAGGAAGTCCCTGGACCAAACGTTCATCTCCGCGGCGACCATCCCGGCGACGTTCAAAAACGGCTCCTGGCGCGCGAAGGCGATTTTGAGGTTGCGCTGGTTGTCGAGCGACATGGTGTCGACCTGCCCGAGCGCGTCCTCGCCGTCGAACATCCAGCCGTCGGCGCCGGAGAGCAGCGCATAGGCCACGTTGCGGATGCCCGCCTCCACCGCCGCACGCGGCCGGGTGGCGGGGCCGGTGCCCTGGACCCACTGGCGCTGCAGGTCGGAGGGGATCTCGGAGCCCTCGAACTGGCCCGCGCGCGCCTGCCGCACGGTCAGGGCGGTGCGCGGGATGGGGGCGTCGGCATCCAGAAAGCCGATCGGCCGGCGCTCACGGAAACGCGCGGCCCGCCGCTCGATGCGCGCCCGCATGGTCCGCTGCCGTTCGGCGTTGAACCCCGCCAGGGCCTCCAGCGCGTCAAGCGCCGCCGGCGTCAGCACGTCCGGGTAGTGATCCAGAATGCCGTCACGGAACAACAACCGGCCGGCCCCCGCTTTTGCGATGCGCTTCGAATTCACGACGTCCTCCTAGTGGTATGCCAAGGGTATTTGATGAACGATACGACAGCCACGCTTTGCGTCAAGTGGGGGTTCCACAAGGTGCCCGGAGACATATGCGGATGCAAGGCTTATCGCTGACCCGGCTGGCCGTCATCCGCCCGAAGCATTCCATGGCTGGGTCTCATCCCCGGCCCACGAACGGCATCTTCGTGGCCATGATGGTCATGAACTGCACGTTTGTGTCGAGCGGCAGGCTCGCCATGTAGAGCACCGCGCTCGCCACATGCGCGAGGTCCATCAGCGGCTCGACCGCGATCTGCCCGTTCGCCTGCGGCACGCCCTTGGCCATGGGTGCGGCCATCTCGGTGCGGGCGTTGCCGATGTCGATCTGGCTGCAGGCGATGTCGTAGCGGCGCCCGTCGAGCGCGATCGACTTGGTCAGGCCGGTGATCGCATGCTTGGTCGTCGTGTAGGCGGTTGAATGGGGCCGCGGGGCGTGAGCCGAGATCGAGCCGTTGTTGATGATGCGCCCGCCGCGCGGGTCCTGGGTTTTCATCATCCGGAAGGCCTCGCGCGCGCACAGGAAGGAACCGGTCAGGTTGATGTCCACCACCGCCCGCCATTGCTCGACGGTCAGCGCGTCGATCTCGAGCCCGGGGACGAAGATGCCGGCATTGTTGAAGAGCAGGTCCAGCCGGCCGAAATGCTCCTCCACCGCCGCGAAGAGCGCCTGCACCGATCCGGCGTCGCTGACGTCCGTCGGCACGACCAGGGTCCGCGCGGGGTCGCCCGATTCCGCCGCCGTGTGTTCGAGCGGCTCCCGCCGGCGCCCCGCCAGCGCGACACGGTAGCCATCGCGCAGCAGCGTTAGGGCGACCGCCTTGCCGATGCCGGTACCGGCACCCGTGACGATTGCAGCCTTATTCGGTTGGGCCATGGCTCAGTCTCCTTGGCATTTTAGATGGGAGATCTCCTTCACGCCTTCAGCCGGGTCTTGATCTGCACCTCGGAGGTGAGCGTGCGGTGCACGGGGCAGCGGTCGGCGATCTGCAGCAGGCGTTGTTTCTGGTCGGCATCCAGCGGCCCCTCAATCTCGATTTCGCGCTCGATACGGTCGAGCATGCCTTCGCGGGTCTCGCAGGCCTGGCAGTCCGCGGCGTGAATCTTACCATGCTTCAGGCGGACGGTGGCGGCATCCAGGGGCCAGCCCTTGCGGTCGGCGTACATGCGCAGCGTCATGGCGGTGCACG
>CAZNAX010000259.1:1619-4197 GCA_964570965.1 uncultured Desulfatibacillum sp. | reverse complement strand
TCACTCCGTTTTACACGGACCTGACCAAGAAGTTCCCCTATGATCCGAAGAAAGCGAAGGAGTTGCTGGCCAAAGCCGGCTACCCCAAAGGCTTCGAGGCCACCATCAAACTGCCCGCCATCTATGCCTATGCGCAGAAAGCCGGCGAGGTGATCGCCGACATGCTGGGCCAGGTCGGAATCAAGCTCAAGATCGAAATCGTGGAATGGGGCTTCTGGCTGGACCGCATTTTCAAACAGAAAGATTTCCAGCTGAGCATGATCGGCCACGCGGAGGCATGGGACATCGGCATCTACGCCAACCCGAACTACTACTTCCAGTATGACTCTCCGGAATTCCGCCAGGCGTACGACAACGCCTTGAAGGCCACCACCGTAGCGGACCAGGCCAAATGGTTCGGCCGCTGCCAGGAGATCATCGCCGCGGATGCCGTCAATGGGTATCTCTTTGCCAGCCCCTCGCTGTCGGCCATGAAAGCCGAAGTGATGAACTGGTGGAAGAATTATCCAACGATCGCGCTGGACTGCACCGAGGTGTGGTGGAACAAATAGAGCGGCTTGGTCCAGGGTGGAATCGGCTTTCCGACGCAGCGGCTTCTCTGCAGGTTGATCGCGGCTGGAAAGCCGCTCCCACAAAGCATGACTGAATAAGCCTTCTCGTGTATCGGGAGCTTATATCGAAAAACAGGGCAGTCCTGAAGCGTCGGGACTGCCCGAATTGCATCGGCATGTTACGTTACCTATCCAAAAAACTGATCACCCTGGTCCTGCTCCTGATCCTTGTTTCCATCACGGTGTTCTCGGTTCTTTTCGTGCTGCCCGGCGACCCCGCTCAGATCATTTTGGGAATCAACGCCACCCCGGAGTCGCTGGCCGCTTTGCGTGCCGATCTTGGACTGGACCGGTCGTTTTTGGGTCAATACTTCGATTGGATCGGCCGGCTGGTGATCGGCCGGAGTCATCAATCGATCCATTACAAGATGCCGGTGTTCGAGTTGATCGTGAGCCGGCTGGCCGTGACCGGGCCGCTCGCGCTCATGGCCATGGCGTTCGCCGTCATCATTTCCATTCCGTTCGGAATATATGCCGCCCAGCACCAGAACGGTAAGGGAGACGTTACCGTCATGGCTTTCAGCCAGGTTGGGCTGGCGACTCCGGAGTTCTGGCTGGGAATCCTGCTGGTGCTGCTGTTTTCGGTCGAGCTCAACTGGTTTGCCGCCGGCGGATTCCCGGGCTGGGGCACCGATGTCTGGGGCTCCCTGAAGGCGCTGCTGCTGCCGGCCTTCGCGCTCGGTGTGATCCGGGCCTCCATCCTGACCCGGCTCACGCGCTCCTCCATGCTGGAGGTGCTGCGCGAAGACTACGTGCGCACCGCACGGGCCAAAGGGCTTCGTGAGCGCACGGTCGTTTACGTCCACGCCCTGCGCAACGCTCTGATCCCGGTGCTCACCATCATGGGGCTTCAGCTCGGCCAGCTCCTGGCGGGCGCCATCATCATCGAAAACGTTTTTTTCCTACCAGGGTTGGGAAGACTGGTCTTCACCTCCATCGGCATGCGGGATCTGCCCGTGGTCCGGGACATCGTACTGCTTATGGCCGTGGCGGTCGTCTTCGTCAATTTTATCGTCGACTTGGCTTATGCCTACGTCGATCCGAGGATAAAACTGAAATAGTTAAAAGTTTAAAGTTTAAAGAAAGGCCTTTTTTATTTTGTTTGCCCTCAACCTTAAACTTTAAACGTTAAACGTTAAACGAGTTTTTAGATGCACCGCTTCTTCCGCAATAAAAACTTTACGGTGGGCTTCATCCTGTCCGCGATGGTCGTGCTTTCCGCCGCCGCCAGTCTGGTATGGACGCCCTACGATGCCAACCGGATGAATGCCCGCGACCGGCTACAGGGTCCTTCCTGGACGCATCCCCTGGGCACCGACCAGTACGGTCGCGACACACTCAGCCGGGTGATGACGGGCTCGGTGAACTCGATCATCGTCGGCCTGGTCACCGTCGCCATCGGCCTGACCATCGGGGTCGGCCTGGGTCTGATATCGGCTTACTTCGGCCGCCTGGTCGATGAGGCCATCATGCGTTTTTCGGACCTTCTCTTCGGCTTCCCCGCTGTGCTGACAGCGATCCTGATCACATCTATTCTTGGCCCTTCGATGGTGAACGCCATGCTCGCCATCGGCATTTTCTACATTCCGGTCTTCGCGCGCCTGACGCGCGCGGTGGCCTTGGTGGTCTGGGAAAAGGAGTTCATCGCGGCCGCCCGCGCCTCCGGCATCGGGGAGCTGGGCATCACCTGGCGGCATGTGCTGCCGAACATTCTTTCCCCGCTGCTCATCCAGGGAACCATCCAATTCGCGGTCGCGATCTTGGCCGAGGCCGGGCTGAGCTACCTCGGTCTGGGCACCCAGCCTCCGCATGCCTCTTGGGGCCGCATGTTGAACGAAGCCCAGACCTTCATGGACACGAATCCTTGGATGGCCATTTTTCCGGGCCTGGCCATCGCGGGCTCGGTGCTCGGATTCAATTTGCTCGGCGACGGACTGCGGGACACGCTGGATCCGAAGATGGCGAGG
>CAZNAX010000259.1:0-1519 GCA_964570965.1 uncultured Desulfatibacillum sp. | reverse complement strand
CCGAGGAAGTCATTCGTTTGACGGCCTCATTGGTCAAAATCAATTCCGTCTGGGACCCGGGCGCCGGCACCAATGAGAAGGCCGCGGCCGAGCTTGCCGCGCGTTGGGCCCAGGCCCAGGGATTTCAGGTGGTGATGGACGAAGTGGCCCCCGGCCGCCCCAATGTCGTCGTGACCCATGCGGCCGGCCACGGCCGACGCACGCTGATGTTCGAAGGGCACACCGATGTGGTCACACCGGGCGATGTTTCGCAATGGGCCTATGACCCGTTCGGGGCCCGGATCGCAGGCCGGCGGATGTACGGACGGGGCACCAACGATACCAAGGGCAATCTGGCCGCCATGCTGGTGGCCATGGCCGCCCTCAAACGATCCGGTGTCCGGCTTTCCGGAACCATCGTCGGCGGGGTGCTGTGCGACGAGGAGAATCAGATGCTCGGGGTGCAGGACTTCATCCGTCGCGGGCACGCCGACCGCGTCACGGCGGCGGTGATCTGCGAGCCCCAGGACGGGATGATCTGCACGTCCCAGAAAGGCGCGTTGCGCGCTCGTTTTGCGGTTACCGGAAAGATGAGCCACGGCGCCATGCCGCTGGCGGGACTGAACACGGCCCCCGCCGTGGCCGACCTCATTCGGGGGTTGCACGCGCTGGAGAGCGGCTCCGTCAGAGACCTCGGCCGGGATCTCCACCTTGGCTGGCCGAGCTTCACACCCACCGTGGTCCAGGCGCCCGCGGGCGGAACGGCCCAGCTCAATGTCATGCCCGGAGAAGCGCGCGTGCTGGTCGACATCCGCACGATTCCGGCTCAATCGCATGCCGACATCGCCGCGTCCCTGGACCGCCTCGCCGCCGACGTGCAGGTACGGGCACGGGACCACTACTGCAACTACGACCGCCTGCTGGGGCTGGATCGATGCCGGGATCTCACGGTCGACCTTGAAATCCTGACCGACCGACCCTGCACCCGGACGAGCCCGGATGACCCGGTGGTACAGGCCGCGGACTGGGCCACCCGCATCGTCAGCGGGCAGGAGCCGATCTATGGAGGCGTGCCGGGAGCAACCGACGGAACCTTTCTGTGGGCGCTCAAGCGCATCCCGATCGTCACCATGGGGGCCGGGGACCGGGAGGTGCCGCATCAGAAAGACGAGTGGGTCGACCTCGATCAGTTGGTTGCGACCACGAAAATCTACGCCTTGATCGCGCTGCACTACCTGTCGGCAGAGACGGCGGCATGAACTCCTGCCTGCTCAGCATCGAAGATCTATCGGTCAGCTTTCGCACTCCGGAGGGTGCGGCCAGAGCTGTGGATCGGGTGAGCTTTGGGCTCAACCAGGGCGAAACCCTGGGGGTGGTGGGCGAATCCGGCTGCGGCAAAAGCGTTACCTCGCTCAGCATCCTCGGCCTGATCCCCTGCCCGCCGGGAGCCATCGAGTCCGGCCGGATTCGTTTTGAGGGCTGCAACCTATTGGAGCTCGAACCCGAGGCCCTGCGGCGTCTTCGTGGAAGGGACATTGCG
>CAZNAX010000258.1:0-4201 GCA_964570965.1 uncultured Desulfatibacillum sp. | reverse complement strand
GAGTTTTTGGCTCTCATCAGCCCGGTACGCATTCTCTCGTACTCTCGGTCAAACCATACAACTGGAGACGGCGATTGGGTGATTTTCAAGTGGCAAGGTTTAACCGTAAAGAACCGATTACGGATTTAGATTTGGACCCTATCGAATTTTCTGTTAGAATAGATGTGGTCGCTGGGGTAACAAAAACTGGCCTCGTCCGGCATCAAATTTGATTCGAGAAGGGGAACAATGAAGAAACCTTTTATGATCATTTTGGGTCTCATGATAATGGCCATGGAGGAATATAGATGTTGATGTTGTGGGGTTCTAAAATCAGAAACGACACGACACCTTCACAGCATTGTGAAAAACATTACCTATAGGGCAACCCGCTCATCTAACCTGGTATTCAAACTCCCGGGTTTCTACCTCAACTTCCCTCTGATTGGCTAATAACCATTTCTGATTGCAGCAGGGATTTCCTCGGGGCTGCAGTTATGGCAGATGTGAAAGCATGCCCCGGTTTGGCATAGACTGCCCTCCAGCGTGTATAATACGGGTCGCTTCGATACTGACGCGACTGCTTTGGATCCATTCCACAAGCTATGGGTGCCCCGCAAACCCCGCCTGATTTAAGCTTGTAAGCATCAGGAATTAATGACATGATTCAGATATGATAGACACTCAGCTACAAAATGAGATCGTTGCGCGGCTGTCAGCCAAAAAGCCGCTCAAGGTAATCCTTTTCGGATCGCAGGCGTATGGCGAGTTCGACGAAGGCAGTGATGTGGATTTGATTGTGGTATTGGACAAGGACGGCTTCCCGCGCACGTTTAAAGAGAAGACCGAAAATTTTCTCGAAGTCAACCGGCTTCTCAGGGATTTGAATAAGCGAATGGCCATGGATTTGGTCGTGATGACCCGCGCACAATGGGAACGGTTCGTCGAGATGGACAGCGGGTTTTCACGAGAAGTGCAGGCGAGGGGGGCTGCCATTGATATGAAGCCGGCGGTGGGCAAGTGGCTGGAGTTTGCGGAAACCGACCTTCGGGCGGAACCAGGTAAAGGCTGTTTTACATACCCCGTGAGTGCGTCTCCGCGGAAGCCACGTTGTAATTTTTCGACGGGACAGGATTATCTTGCTTGAATCAATTTTGATGGGGTCGTAAAAAGTCTCTTGGATCGTCACCCCGGCGAAAGCCGGGGTCCAGGACGTCTTGAAATAACTGGATTCCGGCTTTCGCCGGAATGACAAAAACAGCATTTTCAGACTTTTTACGAGTTCATCAATTTTACAATTTCAGAGAACTTTATTTGTTACTCTGATTTTCCGAAGCAACACGACTCTCGGCATGAGGTTTTTTGCGTAAATTAAGCCGCTTTGTCCGATGACATCGACGCCCGCCACGGTGATGGCATAGCCGCCGGCATCCGTCCGTTGGATCCAGACCTCTTCCTTGAAGCCCCATTTCGCAAGCGGGTCGCTCATGGTTCAAACGCCCGGCCCCTCCTCTTGCAAACATCTGCGCTCGAAGCTATAACCAGTCCCGGCCGAAACATTTTTCCGAGGCAACCCCGTGCGGATCTCCGCCGGACCGCTTCCGCCAAACATGGGCACCAGCGTGTATGATCAGCGGCTTTGAAAAAATCGTGGAGGAGCGGATTCGCCGAGCCATGGAGAAGGGCGAGTTCGAGGATCTGCCGGGCGCCGGCGAGCCTCTTACGCTGGAAGACGACAGCCACCTCCCGGAAGACCTGCGCCTGGCGTACAAAATCCTGAAAAACGCCGAATGCCTTCCGCCGGAGATCGAGGTGCGCAAAGACATCGAAAAGACCGAAGACCTCCTGCGTGCACTGCCCGATACGGCCGACAAATACCAGCTGCTGAAAAAGCTGAACTTTCTGATCCTCAAATTGAATGCGATGCGCCAGACCACCATCGTGAATGAAATTCCCCAGCATTACGCAGGCAAGATCGTTTCACGGCTGGAGGCGGGGAAACAGCCCAAACAGAGATAGGAGCCGGGTGATTTTGAAAAAGAAACTCACGATTGCGCTTCTCTCCGGCGGCGTATCCTCCGAGCGCGAGGTGTCGCTGAACAGCGGCAACCAGGTTTACGAGGCGTTGGATAAGGCAAAATACGATATCCTGCGCTATGATCCCAAGACCGACCTGCCTCGTCTGGTCGGCGATGCCGCCCGCATCGACGCGGCGTTGATTATCCTGCACGGCGCTTTCGGCGAAGACGGCACGGTGCAGGGCTTGCTCGACCTGCTGGGCATCCCCTACCAGGGCTCGGGCGTCCTCGGCAGTGCGGCAGCCATGAACAAGCTCGCCGCCAAGCGGCTTTACGAGCAGGCCGGATTGCCGATCCCGGCCTATGCCGTGGCCCGCCGCGCCGAAGGGATCGATGCGGACGGCGTGGTGAAACAGCTGGGGCTGCCGCTGGTCATAAAGCCTGTGGTCGGCGGCTCCAGCGTGGGAATTACCATTGTGCGACGTCCGGAGAGGCTGCGGGAGGCGCTTGAGGCGGGCTGGGAGCATGATCCGGCGGTGTTGATCGAAACCTACATCCAGGGAACGGAGGTCACCGGCGGCGTGATCGGCAACGACACGCTCGAAGCCCTTCCTCTGATTGAGATCATTCCGGATCGCAACCGGGAGTTTTTCGATTACACGGCCAAGTACACGCCGGGGGTCACCGAGGAGATCTGCCCGGCGCGGATCGATCCGGAGCTGACCGCCGAGGCGCAGCGGCTGGCGCTGGAAGCCCATCGAACCCTTTTCTGCCGCGGCTACAGCCGCACCGACATGATGGTGCGGGGGCGTGACCTGTTCATCCTCGAAACCAACACCATCCCCGGCATGACGGCGACCAGCCTGCTGCCCCGGGCGGCCCGCACGGCGGGCTACAGCTTCAGCCGGCTGCTCGACCGGCTGATCGAGTTGAGCCTGGAGAGCCGATGCCGCCACGGGTGAGAGCATGATCATCCGCAGTTCCAAGGATCTCGACTGGCATTTTGACCAGCTGGCTCGCGGCGATGTGATCGTCGGCCTATTGCCGGCCAAATGCATGCGGCCCGCGCTGGCAGTCGACCTCATGGAGCGCGGCGTGCGTTGCGTGCCGTCGGTCCTCTGCCAGCTGATCAGCCGCTCCAAATGCGCCCAGGCCCTTCTGCTGCGGCAATGGATGGCGCCGCACACGTTGGTCATCGCCCGGCGCGCGGAGCTGATGGAGGCCGTCGGCTACTGCGCGCAGCACCGGATCGAGGCCGTGGTTACCAAACAGGAGGGCATGCATTGCGGGCATGGGATCCGACGGTGGGACCATCCGGAAATTCTTTACAACACCGTCGCCTTCCACCCTGAAGAATACCCGTTCGTGCTGCAGCCCTTCCTGCCCGACATCACCGACATCCGCGTGATCGTGGTGGGCGATTATGTCGAGGCCTATGTGCGTGCGAATGAGTTTAATTTTCGGGCCAATCTCGCCGCCGGAGGGTCCGGCCGGACGCTGGAGATGGACCCCGCCGTCGAGTGCGTCTGCCGCGAAGCGATGAAGCGGGGCCGGTTTCCGTATGCCCACATCGACTTCCATCTGACCGCAGACGGTCGCTGTTGGTTATCTGAGATCACGCTGGACGGGGGCATCGCCGCCGCGCGCATCGGCCGGGATGAGTTGCGGCGCCGAAAGCAGGAGGTTCTGGAGCGGCTTGCGCAAGGTGCGGGCGAGCCGAGCTGAAAGAGAAAATTCAATAAAGGAGGAGCCCATGAAGGTGCTGGTCATCGGCAGCGGCGGCAGAGAGCACGCCCTGGCCTGGAAGATCGCGCAGAGTCCCCGGGTCAAGAAGCTGTTTTGCGCTCCCGGCAACGCAGGGATTGCGGAGCTGGCCGAGTGCGTTCCGATTGCGGCCGGAGACATCCCGGCCCTGGTTGATTTCGCCCGGCGGCAGAAGATCGATCTCACGGTTGTCGGGCCCGAGGGGCCGCTTTCCGAAGGCATCGTCGACCTCTTCCAAAAGGAGGGATTGAGAATCTTCGGGGCGACGCGCCGGGCCGCCGAAATCGAGTCGAGTAAATCCTTCGCCAAGGAACTTATGACCAAGTACCGGATTCCCACGGCGCGGGGCCGCAGCTTCAGGAGCTACGAGCAGGCCCGGCGCTATCTGCGCCAGGCGGGCGCGCCGGTGGTGGTCAAAGCGGACGGGCTGGCCGCCGGAA
>CAZNAX010000257.1:0-4236 GCA_964570965.1 uncultured Desulfatibacillum sp. | reverse complement strand
ATCTTCTGCCCGGAGGACAGTTGCCTTTGGAAGGGCGGCACAGAATTGCCGTAGGAGTCGCGCATCGAACAGAAAAATCGCCAGTTGCAAATAAAGGGAGGAAGGCATGGCCGGCGAGACCGAAACAAAAAGCAGAAGGTGTTGCTCGATAGAGCACGATAGGCTGGTGGCCGAGTTGGGTACCTGCGATCAGCTCTACAAAAATCCCTCGGAGTGGCATCGCTGCGCCGGTGTCATTTCTCGGCGCAGCGGTCGACGGGCGAAACAGTGCATGCTCCAGGCGTGATCCCCCGCTTCTGCTTCCTTGGAACAGGTTACTAACATGAACGCCAAAAAGCTTGAGCGGGCGATAGCACTCGGAAAGAGGGTCGAGCATTTTTTTGTGGCCTTGGTGGGTGCGGACGGCTTTCCGTATGTCAACTCTGCACGTCAGATCGAGCAGGTTGCCGAGACACAGTTTGCCATTGAAGAATGGATCTGCCCGCTGACCGTGAAACATTTGAGCGAGAACCCGAAAATGGCCGTGCTCATCTGGGACCCGGCTTCCGATGATGGATACGAAATTCTGGGTGAAGTATTGATTTTCGAAAACCAGGCGTTTTTGAACGGATTCGCCCCCGAGGTAGAGGAGGATGCTTATCTGCCGCAGGTGAAACGGAAGGTGATCATCCGGGCGGAAAAAATAACCGCCTTCAGCCATGCGCTGCGGTGTGACGACATCCAACTGCTTGCCGGAACAAAAAGAACGATAAAATCCGCGGCCCGTGACAACAGCAGCCGTGAAATTCCATTCTGTACCTATGCGCCCGAATGGGCCGAGCATGCGCGTTTTGATCGCAGTGATGATGCATGTGACGATGGGCGTGCAGGTTCGGTCTGAAACGGAGTGATTTGCTCCACGGAATCGGCCGCTGTGCGCATGCCAGGCGCTGCCGTAAATGGGACAGACCTAATGGCCGGAAATTTTAAACCATTGATGTTGAGCGGGGTTCAGCCGACCGGAGCGTTGATGATCGGAAACTACGTCGGCGCCTTGAAACACTGGGTAGAGTTGCAGGCGACCCACGATTCGTTTTTTCTCCTGGCGGATCTTCACGCCATCACGGTGCCGCAGGACCCAGCCGATCTGCAGCGACGGTCTCTTGAATTTGTGGCGCTCTTCCTTGCCTGCGGCGTCGATGCGGAACGGGGTACGATTTTCCTGCAGTCCCACGTTCCCGCGCATACGCAGCTGTCCTGGGTGCTCAACTGTGTGGCGCCCATGGGCGAACTGCAGAGAATGACGCAGTTCAAAGAGAAGGTCGGCCACAGCGCGTCAAACATCCATGTGGGGCTGTTTGACTATCCGGTCCTGATGGCCGCGGACATTCTCCTTTATGGCGCCGACCTGGTTCCGGTCGGAAACGATCAGAAACAGCACATGGAGTTCACGCGTCGCGTTGCCCTTAAATTCAACGGTCTTTACGGCGAGGTCTTTAAAATTCCGGAGATTTTCACACCTCGAACGGGAGCTCGGTTGATGGGGCTTCAGACACCTTCGGTGAAAATGTCCAAATCGGATCGCAACGCGGACAACTATGTGGCCTTGCTTGACTCCCCGGAGGTGGTCCGCAGGAAACTCAAGACGGCCGTTACCGATTCCGGCAGCGAGATCCGCTGTGATGCAGCCAAGACGGGAATATCCAACCTGATCACCCTCTATGCGGCTGTCAGCGGGGAGGGTGTGGAATCGATTCAAGATCGCTATGCCGGCAAGGGGTACGCTGAATTCAAAAGAAACTTGGCAGAGCTGATCATCGATTTCCTTGGCCCAATCCAGAAGCGCTATAGTTCAATTGCAGCCGATCCGGTCATGTTGGTGGAGGTGCTGCAACGGGGGGCCCGCTACGCCCGCGAGCGCTCCGAAGCCACTCTCTCGCGGGTTTATCGTGCCGTCGGGTTCATCCCCGACGAGGGGGATGGTCGGCGGTATTCCGGCAAACGGTGGTTGAGCAATGAACGACAGCCGGACATTCCAGTGCCCGTGACACCCCGGGCATTGCATCAAAGGAGAAGTACCATGGAAACCAAAGAGACCCAAGATGTAGCCGCGGCGGCAGCCGCAGATACGGATTTCGAGGCGGAATGCATGACGGACTGCTGCACGTGCTGTTGCTGTGACACGGAAGAGGAATGTGGCATGGAAGAGTAACGGAGGGCTCAACATGGTCGAGACCATCGAATCCAGTTGTTCACGGGAATGTAACTATCAATTCCACGAATGCGAGGTGGACGGTACGCCCGGGAGTGAATGCCGCGCTTATTACAATGAGTGTGCTGAAAAGTGCACTGAACCAGTGCCGGGGCAGACCCCAGCCGTCCCCATATAAAACCTTATAAAGTTACCGCGTGTTTTCCCTGCAGTGGCGGGAAGGCATCGGCAGTGAGGAGGTGTATCATGTCTATGCCGCGAAACGAAATCGGTTCGGAAATGGAAACTGCATGGGGCGTTTTCGCTCAATCGCTCGAGAAGTCCATTCGGCTCTTGGATGCGGACATCAAAGAAGCCAAATACATGGCTTCCAAATGCACCGACGAGTGGTGCTCCGCCACCGAGCATGTCATCGACGAACTCAACAACGCCTTGTTTTCCATCAGCGAACCGCGGTGGTCGGATGCGGCGGTTTCGAACAAGATCAAGGAACTCAAACACCGAGTTCACGATTTGTACGCCAACTACAACATAGTATACCGGAGTGTGCACTGATCGGTTGCCCGTCCAAATCCGGCGGTGTGTTGAAGCATCCTGAACTGTCCGCATTCGGCGGAAGCGTGCTCTGTGTTGCGGATACCACATCCTCCGGATTTAGACGGCCCGGTCTCGAAGGAGGCGGACCATGTCTCTAATCACAATTACCCATACCATCGGCTGCGACGCGCTGGCGATTGCCCGGCGGGTGGCTGACGGCCTAGCTGTGGAGATCTATGATGATTCCAGGCTGAGGGAAGAGGCCCTTCGAATGGGGCTGCACACTGGCCAACTCAAAGGCTTTCGGGAGAAGGCACCGGATTGGTTTGAGCACCTATTGAGCGACAAGCCCGAGATGTCCTTGAATTTGATGGAGTCGGTCATCTATGAAGCGGCGCGGCGCGGGCAAGGAGTCATCATCGGACATGGCAGTCAGATGCTGCTGCATGATTTCGGCTGCGCCATGCATGTTCTGGTCACAGCGCACGAGGAGAGCCGCATCCGCAACCTGATGCACCAGAAAATGACTCTCTCGAGGGAAGCTGCCCAAAAATTGATCCGCCAAAGCGACAACCAGAAAAAGGGGTTCTTCCGCTACGCCTTTCACAAAGACTGGGACGATCCAACGCTCTACGATCTGTGCATCAACCCCGACAAGATCGGCTCGGAAAGGGCGGCGCAGCTCATCATGGAAATGGCCCGATCTTCCGAATTGAAGTCCTGCAGCATCTACGCCCTCGATGCACTGGAGCGTCTGTCGCAAAAAAAGCGAATAGAGGCTACTCTCATCGAGATGGATCTCCGGCATTCCGGTCTGAGAGTCGAAATGCCGGAAAAGGGCATAGCACATATCACCGGCGTGCTCTACAACCACATGGACAAGGGACGCATCCCGACTGTCGTCGGAAGAATTCCCGGGGTGGAGAGGGTCCAAGTGGATGTCACGTTGGTTCCTGCCGGATACGATTAAACCTCTTGCGGCAGCAAGAAACCGGCTGATCGGCGCATAGGGCGCATTCCCAAGTCCGATCCACGTTGAATACCGGGTTCCGGTGGCGCAGCTTCCAATGCGCCGCGAACCCAGACTCAGACAGCGGAGGAAATCATGAACATCATCAGATCGCTCAAAGACTTTTTCATAAACCTGTTTTCCGGAAAGACCACCGACCCGGCGGCGCACCCACCCCGTTCGAAGGCGGAGGGAATCAAAGCCGGCACAGGCGGGATAGAAACCCGATGCATCAATCCGGATAACGGATGTCCTTTCGAAATGTCCTGAAATTGGGCCTGCATGGATTCTGAGGTGTCTACGTGAAAAAGAACGTTACCCAGCAACTGATCGAGGCTCACCTGGTGTACGGGAAAATGACGCCGGGGGATGAAATTGGACTGCGCATCGATCAAACCCTGACGCAGGACGCCACCGGAACCATGGTGATGCTGGAGTTCGAGGCCATGCAGGTCCCCTGGGCCAAGACCGAGGTGTCGGCCCAATACATCGATCACAA
>CAZNAX010000256.1:0-4253 GCA_964570965.1 uncultured Desulfatibacillum sp. | reverse complement strand
TTTTTTGCCTGCTTGAAACGCTATCACAATGAAGCTACTTCGGTGATACGTCGGATGGCCTGTTAAGTATACAACAGTTCAAATTTATAGCATATATTTTTCATCTACATCACGCCCACATAAGATCGATTGGTTGCTGGAACTATCTTTTCCTTGGATGAGGCTGAACTTTCACCGGAAGGTCACGCTCTTTTACCGGTTTATTATCGTCGAGTATTTTATGTTTTATTTCGTATCTTAATAGCGTTCGCCGATAGGAGTCTCCGTCGTACTGAATTTCCTTGGTGTCATCCTCGGAGGTAAGGCCGCTACCTGACTCAATCTCGGATTGCCCACTCCCCTGAACCAGATTTCCTTGCTGCTGATTCGTCAGATCGTTCGCCGTCGGCCTCCGCACAGGCTGGTTGGGTTGTGGCGAATAATCGATAGTGTCAACCGCTTTGGCTGTGTCCGGTGGCGGATCTTGGGTGATATGGGTCACCCCTTTGGCATCTGTCCACGTGTAAAGACGGTCTGCGTAACCGTTCACCATCCAACAAAACAAAAGCGCGAGCGCTATGGATGCCGCTTTTAATGGTTTCACACTGGCTCCTTGTTTCATCAGATGATTGATCAGCCGGTTGGTTCGGCAATAGGATGAACAAAACATTAGCCCTGCCCGATCCAGTTTTATTGTATATAGCGATTGCGAATCTCAGTCCAATTTTTCGTTTTCATCAACTTCAACAATGCCGTGTTTATCGGTTTCCGGAGCGAACTGTTTTGTGGCAAGGCGATGCTGACGAAATATTCGTCGTAGATTCCAGGCAGAACCTGCACTCGCCCGGGGAACTCCTTCTTGGTTTGGTACTTCAGTACCTGTTCATTCAGAACAAACGCATCGATCTTCCTGCTGGCAACCGCTGCCAACCCATCCTGTATACCTTCAAAGGGAATTACGGCTATTCCCTGTTTGGTCAAAAAATCAAAGCCTTCCGATTGGGATACTGATCCGACTCTGGCATTGTAAAGGTCATTGAGGCCGTGAACCTTGCCTTTTAACACATTTATGGTCAGTGATGTCGTAATGTTGGCTGTAAAGCTGGCGATAAAAATGATTGAAAAAAGCATCCAAATAAGCGCTACGATTCGCCCACCTGCTGTTTTGGGGGCCTTGTCTCCATAGCCCACCGTGGTCATTGTCACTATCGCCCACCACATGCCGTGGCAGATTCCCCCGGCAGTGCCATCACCGAACATCTCGTCGTTTTTGCGCCTTTCAAATAGCCATACGAATATTCCTGCTACCATAGACAACAACACCAGCAGTCCTATCGCTTTCAGAATATGCTTTGAGAAGATGCCCTCAAAAACGCGCAGCCATCTGTATTCGGCCTCTTCTGCCGGTACCGCGATGGATAGTCCCGATTTCAAATAGGACTGGCTAAAATCCATCGTGGATTCAAACCGCTCCCCGACCGGCAAGGAAGGAAAGACATCTATTTCCTGCTTTTCTAAGGCACCCAACAGGTTCTCCAGGCTGCTGAATTCCCGAAATTCAAATGCCACGTTCAAGTATTGAGCCACAGCCTGCCAAAGTTCGACACCAAATCCCTCCCAGCGACCATCAGCCGCTTTCATGTATAACGGAGAAGCTGTTATCACCCCCACCTGCAGAGCACGTGGAGCTGTGCTCTCATTTTGAGCAAATAAGGTCGCCGGGCAAAGTAAGAAAACCCATAAGGCAATCATTCCAGAGACTATTCCATGGAGGGCTTTGGGGTGCGGTTTCATGATATTTTAAAAGTTTTGGAGTAACAGAATAATGCCAGGGTTTTCTTCCAAAATTATGTTTAACAGTATGCTGCGCTTTCTAAAATCAATATCCGCCCCGCCGGTCATTGACCGCTCGAGTCACTTTCATGACACCGTAGGAGATGACAACTTCGTCCCTCGGATTGACCCATACCTTCTGGCCGGTGTCGAGCAGTGTCATCTCGCAGCCATAATGACAAATATCAGTCTTACAATGCTCAATTATCCTGTATTCATCGCCGTATGGCCCGTAGTATCTACTGTAGGCCTGACCTTCTTCCTTTATTTGCATTTCATACTCTTGAGAGTCCGTATTCTGCAGTGTGGCTGCAAATACGGCTGACGGACTGGCAAGAGTTAGTATTATCAAAAAGATGACCGAGTGTTTCATAACCCCTCCTTAGTGTCGTTCCATTCCGACAGTCCCATAAAGTACGTCATCGGCCTATAAGGCACCTCTGCAGAGGGCTTAGCAAAATCCACGATAGGGAGAGGCAAAAGTGAAATGAAGCTTAGCTGGAGAGGTGGTGAGATCCAAACCACGCAACCAAACCAGCGTCCGCTTCAGGTCCGGTGCAATGGTAAAAATAGCCTAACTTGTTGGAAATATACCTTAGAAAGCGGCAGAGAATCAAATGAAATAATCCGCTCGGTGGAGTCTATATCACAAGGAACCACTACCTTGTGATTTGTCGGATAAATCCCTGGAAACCGACCATCTGTGAATAGGTTTTCCTACTGGCCGATATCTGTGGTTTTGGGCAACCACAAGATTTGGTCTTTCGATGCAATCCAAAAATAGCTTGAAAAAGCTCTATATCAGGGAAGGCAGGGGCCCTGATAGCTCATGCCATCAGCGACATCGTGTGTCAATTGAGCTTATGCACTTTCGAAATTGGCAAGCCCATGGTCGAACAGACTGAGGTACTGACCGCGTACGGCCACGTCTTCCGGCTCTCACGCCGTGGCTTGCGACAAGAACTGCTGCAATTTTTGGAGCACGTGGCGCACGTTCTCGGCGTACCGTTTCGACGCCTGCTGCACCCGGGGATCTGCCATGCGCTGCTGAAGGCCACGTGCGGGATTGAGCCGCGCGCGCTCCAGCCATTCGCTGATCGCGTGGTCCTTCGACCACAAATAGTCGGCTTGTACCCCGATGAGAGTTCCCCGCACCCAGTCGAGCGGGACGTCGGGCAGGCGGTTCGGCGGACAGAGCCGGTTCTTCTCGGCGATGTCTTCGCGCGTTGCTTCCACGAACCCTACCAGTGCGGCGTTGAACGGTATGAGACCCGTGCGGATCGGCTGCAGCGTGATGCGGTCGGCCGTGAACATCGGCACGGCCGGAGCCGGATTTAGCCCAGGGGCCGCGCAATGTACGTGTAGGTGACGCGGGCTCGTGGGGATCGTGCCCTCGTCCAGCACGATTGCGGACCGCTCGATGCGGCGGATTCGCCCGAGCCGCACGACGTCGCGGATCTGCCGGAGCTGGCCGAGCTCGCCCCCGCTCACGGTGGCTGCTTTGTACATGGTGGGGGTGACGTCCTCGTCGACACGGAGCAGCTGCTCGGTGGCGTTCAACCGCTCGAACAGGTCATCGGTCGAAATCGCCTGGGCGGCAGCCTCGACCTGTAGAGAAATGCCTTCGAACAAGGTTCCCACGAGCTCGCCGCCCTGCGCAAAGACTCTATTCACAAGCCAGGCCTCGCGCGGCTTGATCCAGCGTATGGCGTCGGGAGGAACCCCCATTTCGAGCAGCCACAGGCACGCATCGATCGCGGTCTTGCCAGCGCCGATAATCGTGTAGCGGTCGGCTTGTTCGGCCACGCGCGAGAGCTCGTTGATCGGAACGCAGCGCGCCTCTGCCACGATCTCAAAAGGGGGCTTGTATCTGGCAGGCACAAACGGCTCAAGGTAAGCGGCGTCGACAAGCCTCTTGCGCACCGTGACCTCGTATTGTTCGCCCGACAGGCGCGAGACGAACCGGTGCTCGCCGAGATACTCGCACATCGGGAAGTAACGCACCTGCCCGGAAGGCATCAGCCGCTTCTGCATAACGCGGTCGTAGTACGCGCAGATCTCGGGCGCGCTGGCGCGCTCGTAGAAACCCCGGTTCGGTCCGTGGCGGTCGATGGTTTCGCTGCCGAGAGGCAGCGAATTCACACCGTAGTAAGCAGACGGCTGGTGGAGACGCACGAACGGATACGCGTCGTGCCAGTGCCCGCCAGGAGCATGACGCCGATCCACCATGAGGACCTTGGCATCGGAATCTGTGACCAACGCATCGGCGAAGGCCATGCCCGCCGCACCGCATCCGACGACGAGATAGTCCGTTTCAAGACGTTGGGTCAGCATATACCCTCTTACCTAATTCAGCACCGGCGCGATACGCGTCTCGTTAAATTATCCCTAACGTTGCAAAAAATTTTCGATCAAATGGTTAATTAGCCCTTTATCCATGT
>CAZNAX010000255.1:0-4280 GCA_964570965.1 uncultured Desulfatibacillum sp. | reverse complement strand
ACATAGCGTTCCCAGCCCATGCCGATGCCGGCTTCCACGGCGACTCGTACGCGCACTGCCGGCGGCAGCACGGCGTCTCGGTACTCCTGCGGCATTTTCTCGAAAAGCTCCCAACTCGGGATGCTGACAACGCTCGCGGCCACGCCCTTCTCAGCCAGCAGGCCCTGGGCCGTGACGGCCAGATGGACTTCGGACCCGGTGGCGATCAGGACCGCCTGGGGCTCACCTTCCGGAGCCAAGAGCACATAAGCCCCGTGGGCGAGCTCATCCGCCGGCGGAGATTTCTGGCGGTCGAGGACGGGCAGATTCTGGCGGCTCAGGATCAAAGCCACCGGGCCGTCCGTCGTCTGCAGCGCCGTCCGCCAGGCCGCGGCGGTCTCGGTGGCATCGGCCGGCCGGATGACCGTCAGCCCCGGGATCGCCCGCAGGGCGGCCAGGTGCTCCACGGGCTGGTGGGTGGGACCGTCCTCGCCCAAGGCGATGCTGTCGTGCGTAAAGATATAAATGACGGGCAGCTTCATCAGAGCCGCCAGGCGGATGGCGGGCCGCATGTAATCGGAGAACACCAGAAATGTCCCGCCGTAGGGCCGGATTCCCTTGTGCAGGGCCATACCGGACAGCACCGCCCCCATGGCGTGCTCGCGCACCCCGAAGCGCAGGTAGCGCCCGTCGTAGGCGTCCTTCTGGAAATCGCGCTCGCCCTTGATCGCCGTGTTGTTGGACGGTGAGAGGTCCGCCGAGCCGCCCATCAAGGTCGGCACCCGGGCGGCTACGGCGTTCAGAGCCTGGCCGAAGGCCGCCCGGGTGGCGATCGGCTTCCCGTCGGCGAACGTCGGCAGTCCCGCATCCCAACCGGGCGGCAGACTTCCCTCCATGGCCTGACGCCAGACCTCAGCCAGTTCAGGATGGCGCTGGGCCCAGGTATCCCATCGTTTGCGCCAGGCGGCTTCGGCCCGCTTCCCCTTCGCAACGCAGCGATGGAAATGGCGTCTGACCGTTTCCGCCACGCTGAAGCTCTCGTCGGGGGGCATCCCCAGCCGCAGTTTGGTCAGCCGCACTTCTTCGGCGCCCAGCGGCGCGCCGTGCGCCTCGTGGGATCCCTGCTTGTTGGGGCTTCCGTAGGCGATCTGGGTGCGGCACAGGATCAGCGAGGGCTGGCCGGTTTCGGCGCGCGCCGCGGCGAAGGCCTGCTCGATGGCGCCGAGGTCGTTGCCGTCCCGAACGCGCAGCACCTGCCAGCGGTAGGCGCTGAAGCGGCGGGCCACATCCTCCGTAAAAGCCAGCCCGGTGCCGCCGTCGATGGTGACATGGTTGTCGTCGTAGAGGCAGACCAAGCGCCCCAACCCCAGGTGCCCGGCCAGCGAGGCCGCTTCGGAGCTGACGCCTTCCATCAGGTCGCCATCGCCGCAGAAGACATAGGTGAAATGATCGACGATCTTCCGCGCCCCCCGGTTGAAGCGCGCCGCCAGGTGGCGCTCGGCGATGGCCATGCCGACCGCGTTGGCAAATCCCTGACCCAATGGCCCGGTGGTCGTTTCCACACCCGGGGTGTGGCCGAATTCGGGGTGCCCGGGCGTCCGGCTGCCCCACTGGCGAAACCGCCGGAGTTCCTCCATGGGCAGGTCATAGCCGCTCAGATGCAGAAGGCCGTATAGCAGGGCCGACGCATGGCCGTTGGAAAGCACGAAACGATCCCGGTCCGGCCAGGCCGGGTTTTGGGGGTTGTGCTTCAGCACCCGGGTCCAGAGCACGTATGCAGCCGGTGCCAGCCCCATGGGCGCACCGGGATGACCGGATCGGGCCGCTTCAACGGCGTCCATCGCTAAACTGCGGATGGTGTTGATGCACCATGTATCCAGCGGCAGCTTGTCTGTCGGCATTCCTTCGATCTCCCCCCGTCGGATTTATTTCGAGTTGCGGACGTCGCCTCTCAAATTCGGCATCGGCCGGCCCGGCCGGAAATCTACCTGCGCTTCTTGGCCCCCAGCGCTTTCTCCAACGATTGGCACTTCAGGCCGAAGGCCTCGGCGACTCCCGGGTAGGTCACCTTGCCGTCGATGATGTTGATCCCTTCGGCGATTTCCGGGTTTTCCAGAGCGGCGCGCCGCGCGCCCTTGTCCGCGATTTCGATGGCATAGGGCAGGGTCGCGTTGGTCAGGGCAATCGTTGAGGTCATCGACACCGCGCCGGGCATGTTGGCAACGCAGTAATGGATGATCCCGTCGACCTCGTAGATGGGATCGTCGTGCGTGGTGGGCCGCGCGGTCTCGATGCAGCCGCCCTGGTCGATGGCCACGTCCACGATCACCGTGCCCTTCTTCATGAGCTTGAGCATGTCCCGGGTGATGAGCCGCGGCGCCGTGGCACCGGGAATCAGCACCGCCCCCACGACCAGATCCGCCTCCTGCAGGTAGCGGCGGATGTTGGCGGGGCTGGAATAGACTAGAAAGCAGTTCGGCGGCATGACGTCGCTCAGGTAGCGCAGCCGCTCGAGCTGGGTGTCCAGCAGATACACCTTGGCGCCCAGCCCGCAGGCGATCTTGGCGGCGTTGACGCCGACCACGCCGCCGCCCAGGATGAGCACCGTGCCGCTGTCCACTCCCGGCACGCCGCCCAAGAGCTTGCCCTTGCCGCCGTAGGTTTTTTCGAGGTACTTCGCGCCTTCGTGCACGGCCATCTTGCCCGCCACCTCGCTCATGGGAGTGAGCAGCGGCAGCGAGCCGTTGGCTTTCTTGACCGTCTCGTAGGCGACCGCCGTGCAGCCGCTCCGGATGATGGCCCGGGTCAGCGGCTCGGAGGCGGCGAAGTGAAAATAGGTGAACATCACCTGCCCCTTGCGGATCAGCGGATACTCCACCGGCAGGGGTTCCTTGACCTTCATGACCATCCCGCACTTGGCATAGATCTCCTTGGGCGTAGCCAGGATGATCGCCCCGGCCTTTTGGTACTGGGGGTCGCTGAACCCCGAGCCTTCGCCGGCGCGAGCTTCCACGCACACCGCGTGGCCTCGAGCGACCAGCTGTTCGACCCCGGCGGGCGTCATGGCAACCCGGCTCTCCTTGGTTTTGATTTCCTTGAGCACTCCGATGATCATGACTCCCCTCCCCGTCTGATGGTTATCTTTCTTCAATCGGAACGTAGTCGCGCTCCCCGGGCCCGCTGTAAACCTGTCGCGGGCGGCACAATTTCCAGGCCGGGTCGTCCATGCTCTCCTTCCACTGGGCGATCCAGCCCGGCAGCCGGCCGATGGCGAACAACACCGTGAACATGTTGGTGGGAATGCCGATCGCCCGCAGCACGATGCCGCTGTAGAAATCCACATTCGGATAAAGATGATGCTCGACGAAGTAGTCGTCTTTCAGGGCGATCGCCTCCAGCTCACGGGCGACATCCAGCAACGGGTCGGACACCTTGAGCTTTTCGAGAAGAACATGCGCCATCTGCTTCATGATTCGGGCCCGCGGGTCGTAGGTCTTGTACACGCGGTGGCCGAACCCCATCAACCGATAGGGATGGTTCTTGTCCTTGGCGCGCGCCACCCACGCACCCAGGTCGCCTTGACGATAAATCTCAGTGAGCATTTCGATCACGGCCTGGTTGGCGCCGCCGTGCAGCGGCCCCCACAAGGCCGCGATGCCGGCCGAGATGGCGGCATAGAGGTTCACCCGGGCGCTGCCCACCACCCGCACCGCGGCGGTGGAGCAATTCTGCTCGTGGTCGGCATGCAGGATCAAAAACACGTTCAAGGCCTTGACCACATCGGGATCCAGCTCGTACGGCTTGACCGGCGAGTCGAACATCATGTTAAGGAAGTTGGCGCAGTAGGTCAAATCCGAACGCGGGTAGACCACGGTGTGACCCCGCGAGATCTTGTAAGACATGGCGGCCATGGTGCGGACTTTGGAGAGCAGGCGGGTCACCGTGATGTTGATCTCCTCCTCCAGGTTCTGCAGCTCGGGATAGAAGCTGCGCAACGCGTTCACCATCGCCGAAAGGATGCCCATGGGATGGGACGAACGCGGGAAGCTCTGGTAGAAGATCTTCATGTCCTCGTGAACCAGAGAGTGGTCGTTCAGCAGGACGGAAAAGCGCGTGAGCTCCTTTTGAGTGGGTAGCGCGCCGTTGATGAGCAAGAAGGCGGTCTCCTTGAACGTGGAGCGTTCGGCCAGCTGCTCCACCGGAATCCCGCGGTAGCGCAGAATGCCTCGCTCCCCGTCCACGAAGGTAATGGCGCTGCGGCAGCTGCCGGTGTTGGCGAAGCCCGGGTCCAGGGTGATCAG
>CAZNAX010000254.1:0-4294 GCA_964570965.1 uncultured Desulfatibacillum sp. | reverse complement strand
CGGAACGGGGCGCGTGCGATCCTGGAAATAGCGGTCGAGGTGCTGGCAGGGGAGCTCGCCGCGTCGCGGGGAGATTTCGAGCAGGCCATCACCCGGCTTCATCGCGGGGTGCTTCTTGAAGACAACCTGATTTACATGGAGCCGCCGGACTGGCATGTGCCGGTGCGGCAGTCGCTGGGGGCGGTGTTGTTGGCCGCTGGCAGAGCCGCCGAGGCGGAAGCCGTTTACTGGCAGGACCTCAACCACAACCGCGAGAACGGCTGGGCCTTGTTCGGTTTGATGCAAAGCCTCCGCGCCCAGGGCAAGGAAGAACAAGCGGCCGTGATCGAGCGCCGATTTAATGCCGCTTGGGGCCGGGCGGATGTGAAATTGGCCGCATCCCGGTTCATGGGTGTGGAAAAGACGGCCTCCGTCGGAGGAAAGCATGTCGGCGCGGTCCGCCTGGATGCAGATGTCAAGCCTATACAATAATATTAGAATTTTAAATTCGGAGGTTCTTCTCCAATCAAGCTGTTTTCGGATAGAATGAAAATGTGTCGACAGACGGGATGGGGGAAAATATCAGAGCTGCCCCTAGAAGCGGTTTCATGCATGGAGAAGGGCGGAAAAAGTTCCGGTGTCAGATCTCGTTTTGTGATTATTTGATCTGCGTCGCTGATTTTGAAACACAAGCCCCGGCCCTAAAATATGTTCCGGGAAACCGGTCCACCTCTAAAAACAGAAAACCCCCACATCCCGAATGAGATGCAGGGGGCCGCTTTTTTCCTCATCACTGCCTCGTTTTAAGGTTTTGCGCCTAACTATTTATCTTTGTTATTCTATCCTCACAACAGCTCGAGGTCAAGAATCGATTCGCCCCCCAGTTGCGCACCCTGCCAAACCCCAAAAAAGGCGATCACAAGCGGCCTCCATTGTTATCTTTTGGCCGGTTGGATCACCTTGCCGATTTCCGTCAATGAAAACGGTTTTGAAATCACCTCATCTACTGCAGAGCTTTTCCTTGAAAATACAGCTTCCTTCCCGGCGCCCGTCATGATCACCACCCGTGTGCACGGAGAATTTTCCTTGATACGGTAAGCGAAGGCGACCCCATCCATACCCGGCATCTCATAGTCCGATAGGACGACATCAAATTTGTCCTTCAAGAAAACGTTCAGCCCGTTTTCGCCGCTATCTGCCGATGACACGTCGTAACCCAGACGGGATAGCATGTTATAGACAACGGACCGGTTGTCATGATTGTCGTCAACAACCAGAATTTTGCTGGTCATCTCCATATTGATTCGCTCCTTCCGCTCAAAATTCTCGCGGGCTTACTCGCCTACCCAGCCTATCAATTCTGTTCCGCGACATTTTTTTCAGAGCGGCCGGCGAAGGTATTTATGTTGGCGGCACTTGCTTCCCGCAGGAATTCCACACCGACTTCGTACCGGAATCGTTTTGAGGCTTCTAACGGTTTGCACCACACGACTCTGGCCGGGATGCGATTCTGGCACATCGTGTAGTCATCGATGCGAATAAAGACCTGAGCCCCCCGATGGAATTCGAACAGGGACTTGAAATGCATTCCCCATTCGCTCCGGTTATAGGCGACCGCATAGTAAGGTGTTACCCCAAGATCATCTTCAAGCATGATTATGCCTTTCTGGTTAATGCGGCCGGATTTCCTGGATTCGGGTTTGGGTTGCACTTGGAGCCTCATCGGTGCGGTTCGAGGAAGTCGGGAGCGTTTGTTCATGGCGCCATCCCTGAAAAGCATAAGATATCCAACAGCCTGTCCTGACCACCATATTATTTGAAAATGAGTGGAGGGAGAATCAGGTCGATAATGTATTTTTCACGGACGATAACGGGACTAAAAATATCACTTTAGGCTGGAAATTCCTTTTATTGTCTCCGGTAATGCAAAAATCTACCAAAATCCGGGAAGCAATGGGACGCCCCTGCAATAATGCAATTTAGATTGCTTTTGCGTAGAATTTATCTATCGAGCGATTGGGGAGGGTCCCTTTTGGAAACAAGGCAGCTCTGATTTTTTGAGTCCGATAAAGGTGTCAGGGCTTGAAATGTGCACACATCAAGGTGTCAAATGTCGTTTGTTAATCAAGAGATTTGTCACCATTGCGTGTGCTTTATAAGGGACCCGGAAACCGGCACAGCACTGGACGAAGCGCGGCTTCGTGAATATGTTCCTCCGCAGATGCCCACAGATTATAACGTCAAAAAACAGAGGGGGAGCCATGAAAGTTCTCGTCGTGTATTACTCCATGTATGGCCACGTTAACCGTATGTCCGAGGCTGTTGCCGAAGGTGTCAAAACGGTCAAGGGGGCCGAGGTGGCCTTGCGCAGGGTTCCCGAAACGCTGTCGCAGGCGGTGCTGGCCAAAATGGGGGCTGTTGAGGCGCAGAAAAAATTTGAAAACGTCCCCATCGCCACTGTTGACGAACTTGAATCAGCAGACGCCATCATTTTTGGCACACCGACCCGTTTTGGCAACATGTGCGGCCAGATGCGGCAGTTCCTGGACGCTACCGGCGGGCTGTGGGCAAAAGGCGCGCTGGTCGGCAAGGTCGGCAGTGTATTCACGAGCTCCGCGACCCAGCACGGCGGCCAGGAATCCACGATTCTCAGTTTCATCATCACCTTGTTGCACCACGGATTGGTCGTCGTAGGGCTGCCGTACAGCTTTCAGGGCCAGATGCGCAATGATGAGATTACAGGCGGCTCCCCATACGGGGCGTCGACGATTGCAGGAACTCAGGGAGAGAGGACTCCCACTGAAAACGAACTGCAGGCAGCCCGGTTTCAGGGCGCACATGTGGCAACAATCGCCTCCAAGCTTGCCAAATAAAAAGCGGCATAAAACAATTTATAAATGGTTTCATAGTTGTCTGGATCTATCGTTGGAAATCTTCCCCGGCCCCTCTTTTTCAAAGAGGGGAGCTGCCTTTCTTTAATAAAGGGAGGCCAGGAGGGATTTATAATTCAGATGATCAGAACACCGGTGAGCAATCCTCTGTTGGGTGGCTTCCCGGTGTTTTTTAAAGCCAGGCCTTCTGAAAACCTATGCCAAGGCCGCATTGACGACCCCCATCATCGCCGCTTTATTGATTCCAGCCTGCCATATTTCGATCTTCGAGGTCCCCGCTTGATTTCGTCACGCGATTTTTCTATCCTCACGCCAATCCAACGGGAAGCAGAGGCATGACGCATTCGTGTTCGGGGGTGATTCTCGCCGGCGGGCTGGGCACACGCTATGGGGGTGAAAACAAGGCGTTTCTGCGCGTGGGTGGGGTGCGGATTCTGGATCGGCTGTTTGAGGTTTACAGGGAGGTCTTCGAAGAGATAATCCTGGTGACCAACAACCCGGTGGAGTTCCTGGAATGGGATGCTTTGATCGTCAGCGACATCTTCCCGCTTCGAAGCTCGCTCACCGGGGTGCACGCGGGGCTGTTTTACGCCAGCCATCCGTTTGCGTTCTTCTCCGCCTGCGATACGCCGTTTTTGAAAAAAGAAATAATCGAAACGGTCCTGAAGCAGATCGACCCGACGGATGATCTGGTCATTCCGCAGACATCCGCGGGCCTCGAGCCGCTCTGCGCAGCCTATTCCAAGCGCTGCCTGAAGACTGCGGAAGAGCATTTGCGGGCGAACAAGTTCAAGATCCAGTTGGCCCTCAAATCGGGCCGCATCAACAAGATCCCGGAGGAGCGCCTGCGCGAAAAGGACCCGGAGCTGGTTTCATTTTTCAACGTCAACACACCGGAAGACCTGGCGCGGGCCGAGCAGATTCTGGCCGCCGGCAGGGCAACGGAGGGCTAATGGACATCGCAGGCATGATCGCCGAGATTCGTCGGAATCCCGACTTCAGAAAGGCCGGCATGCTGTTGGCGCATAACGGCGTGGTGCGGGGGACTTCCCGCGACGGCCGCCGGGTCAAGGGGCTGCGGGTCGGGGTGGACCATCAACGCCTGGAGCAGATCCTTGCGGAGCAGCGCCAGCGTCCGGGCATCATCGACATCCGCGTGGCCATCGCCGAAGAGTGCGACCTGGCCGTGGGCGACGACGTCATGGTCCTGATCGTCGCCGGGGACATCCGCGAGAACGTGATCGCCGTTCTTTCCGATACTCTCAACCTCATCAAGACGACGGTGACCGAGAAGACCGAATATTTCCTGTAAAATCAGGATGCCTTGACAAGGCCGACGGCATCGACGATACTTAACGATTACAAATCAAAGCGAATGGAGAGGCCGCTTTCATGCCTATTTTCGAATTCAAGTGTCTGTCCTG
>CAZNAX010000253.1:0-4297 GCA_964570965.1 uncultured Desulfatibacillum sp. | reverse complement strand
CCTCGATGTTGATGACCCGGCCGTCCTTCTGGCTGGTGTGCACGATGGCGCCGCAACCCACCCCGCAGTAACAGCAGATGGTGGTGGTTTCCTTGGCCGCCTTGGTCTTGAGTTCTCTGGCGTGCGCCATGACGGGTTTAAGATCAGATCCCAGGCCGCTGAATGCCACCCCCGCCGCGGCGGCGCCCGTGACCTGGACAAACTGCCTGCGTGTCAGTTCCATAGATTCAGTCCCCCTCTCTCTTGAATTTACGCATAAGACCCGGCACTTTTCGAAATCAAAACAAATGGATACTGAAGAGTCAGAATTTACAAACCGACTCGTCGCACGGAATCGAACTAAACGTTTGGGTAGGAAAGGTTAGGGATGCTATGCCGTCAGCAAATAATCCATGGTGACGCTAAAAAAATTTATAGGCAAGCTTGAAGGGGAAGTCAATAATTTATTATAAGTAATTTTAACATGTTATGCCATTTTTGGCATAGCCTAATATTTAAGACGCCGGTAGGTTTCCGCGAAGTATGTCTGGCCGGCAGCGGTCGATAAACAGGATGGCATCAAGATGCTCAGAGTTTTTCTCCTCTTCATCTGCCACCATTCTCGCGGGCTGTGTCAAGATTGTCGACCTGCAAACCAATAGTCGAGATACGATTCCAGATTTTCAACACCTGATTTTTCGCAGAACCATCTGGAGGGCTAAGGGGTGTTTTTTCGTAGCAAAAGCGTTCCTATCCCGGGGATTTGCAGGGATAAGGCTTTCTCTGCGGAAATGGTTTGGGCCACGATCACTCCCCCGGTCTTCAGGTGCAGCCACAGGGCGCCGCTGCGTTCTTCCCAGCGCAACGGAGTGCTCTCCTGGTCGGCCACCCATTGGCCTTTGCCGCCCGATTGAAGTATCAATGTCACTGCGCCTGCCGGATCTTGCCCCGGTTGTCCCACATACCGGCCTTCCCAAACGGACACAGATTCACACGCTCCGGTCAGCAGTCCGAGCAGCAGCAGCCCCGCCAAAAACCGATGGGTTGGCCTCATCTTTCGACCTCCGACAGGGATTTAAACATCCGGCCTTCCAGCTGCAAGGCCGAGGGGGAAAAATAGACCTGCAGCGCCATGGCAAGCCAAAGCAAATCCCGCCCGAGGGTGCCCCAGCCCAGAGGGTCTTCCACCGATGTAAAACACCCGCAGCCGATGGGGATGCCCCTTAACAGAGTAACCAGAATCACCAGGCTAAAGAGCGCCAGCATCCCTCCGACCAAAGCCGCCGCGGCTTTCGTGCGAACGCCGAGAACCAGCAGAACCCCGATGACCAGCTCGACCCACGGCATTATCAAGGCCGTTACGTTAACCGCCCAGAAGGGCAAGAGCTGATAGCTGGCAATGGTTTCGGCGAACTCGCCTGGGTAGTTGATCTTGTACATGCTGGCGTAGATAAAGAGCCCGCCCAAGTAAATCCGCAGCAGCAGGCCCACCCAGGGATGGACGAGCCATCTCTTCAGCACTTGAGCCGTTTTCATGGCTTCACCGGCAAACCCTTGGCCTCCCAGGCCTTCATATCCCCTTCTATGAGCTTGATATTGTCGTGGCGCTGCAAGAGCTTCTGAGCCACATCCTCGTCGTACCGCTTGCTGAAGGTACGGCCGTAAACCAGCACCGCCTGGTCGGATTTTAGCATTCGGCCGAGTTTCATGGGGTAGAGAATGTCGAAAAGCGCCGCGGGGAGATTGATGGCATCCGGCAGGTGTTTTTGCTCAAAAAGCTCTTGCGGCCTGGCATCCACCAGCACCGCCTCGCCCCGGGACAGCATTTGTTGAGCAGTGGACACGTCGACCCCGGGCACCTGCGCCTGAAAAACGGCTTCGGGCAGGATCGGGATACCGTTCGGGCTCGAATAGTTGAACACCAATGCTAAAACCGTCGAAGTTAAAAGAACCAGCAAGACGTCGACCGAGCGCAACCTTCCGGCCCGCTCGATCTCCCGTTGAATCATCTGCTTCAAGCGGCTCTTAGCCAGTTCCAGAAGCCGAATCTGGTGGCGGGCCTCGGTCAGGTCAGTGATTGTCTGGCGCAGGTCCTTATTGATGCGCTGCAGATCGTCGTTGAGAGCCTGGATGGTTTCAAACGCCCGGGCGTTTTTAAGAAACGCCATGCCGTTGGTCGTCAACCCCCGCAGAAGTTCCCGTTCTTCGGCGCCAAGTCCGGGCTTGCCCAGAGTGGCTCCTAAGGCGACCAGGCCCAGCAGCGAGTCATCCACTGTGAACAACGCCGCGGTTTGCACGGCAAAACCGATCTCGCTTTCGGGAAATACCGCTTGCGGGTCAACGATGAAATTGACCGACATCGGATCGAGGCGTCGCTCCGGGGTTGCCTGAAACCCACGATAGAGAATCTTTTCCGCCTCATCCAAGGTCCATTCCCGAACGGCAAAGCTGCCGCGATGGACACAACAAACCTTCCGGCTTTGGCGGTCGCAGAGCAGGGCGATCCCCTGGCCCGCCCCGAAGGTGCCGATGACCATCAGCAGAAACGTTTCCAGCAGTTTTTCAGTAGCGACGACCGGACTCAACTCGGCAGTAATTTCATAGAGCGTCTGAAGATGAAAAACCTGCCGATCCAGATTCTCGCGTGCCTGGCCCGCCTGGCGGAGGGCATCCTGCAAGTCCCCACTCTGGCGCATCAGACTGGCGCTGAGGTTCTGAATCTGACGGTTGAAGAGATTATGGGATAGAGCATTCGCCAGGGTGTCGGTCAGATTGAGAAGCGTGGAGAGGTCCACATCGCCGAGGGGCTGCCCTGAAAATCGATGGCCGAAGGCCGCCAGCACCGCATAATCTTCGACCACCATTTGTTTCACAAGGAGTGCGGTGCCGGACGGCAGAGGCCCTGGATTGGATCCCGGCCCACATGAAATGACCTCGGCCTGCGAGCACAGGGGCGATGGCTCGCCTCCGAGCAGATAATGTTTGGCAATGTCGACGAGATTGTGCTCGCACGTTTGGACTTCGGAACTGGTGAGCCCCCGGCAGGTGATGTACCCTTGGAGGGTTCGGGTATTGATCAGAAATGCCAGCCCCCGGGTGATCCCGAAAACACCCATGACCGTGAGCAGAAAGGACTCCATGATTTTGAGCGGTTGGATGAGCCCGGAGAGCTCGCATGCGGTTTCATGCAGGGTCTTCAGGTGAAAGACCCGCTTATCGAGCTCTTCCTGATTTCGGGATGCACGTTCGAAGGCCGCGCGCAAAGAAGATTTCGACGGGGCCATGCCGCTCAGCGCACCAAATCGTTGATCGTTTTCAGCAAGGCATCCACATTCTCGATGACCCCCATGTGCGTGTAAAGCACTTTGCCCTGGGGATCGACGAGCAGGGTGAAGGGAGTTCGAGGTTCTCCGAGCAATTTGTGGATTTCAAACTGCGGATCGGGAGCGACGGGAAAGTTGTACTGGACCTGCTCGTAAAGATATTTGATTTCATTTACATTTCCGCCGGCTGCGATGGCCAGCATTTTAACCTGGCCCTTCAGTTTGCCTTTCTCGATCCGATTGAACAGGGTGTTGAAGAGCGGAGCCTGCTGATAGCATTGGGGGCAATAGACCCCTATGACCTCGACCAGCACCAACCGACCGGGGATATCCCCCAATCGAAAGCTCGGTTGGCTGACGCCGAGATATTCCTTGGCCTTCTTGGAGTCCGGGGTCTGAAGCTCAAAATGCGGAAGCGTGTCCCCTTTTTTAGGCAGACCGCCACACCAAACCGGCCCGGCGGCTAAGCCGGCCCCAAATAAACCGGCCAGCGCCAACATGCCCATCATCATTCGCCAGGATTTCATAAGGAAGCCTTTCTTGATTCCAAAGCTAAGCAGCCGGGCTGCCCGCAATCGCCTTTTCCAGCGAATCCACCAGCGGCACGATCTTGGAAAGCCCTACGATCTCAAAAACTTTTCTGAGATTGTCAGAGAGCTCGGCCACCACTACTTGGCGGCCCTGTTTCTGGCTGTCCAGAAGCAATTGGGTCAAGACGGCGATGCCGGCGCCGTTAATCGTTGCATTCTCCTGGAAGTGCAGCACGATGCGCGGCTTGTTGAGTGCCGCGGCCTCCTGGTAGAGAGCTTGAAATCGACTTTCGGCTCGAGCCGTAATGTTGCCTTGAATCACTAGCACGGCGGCGTGCTCGGTCGGCTGCAAGGCCACCTGCCAGCCCTGCTCGCCGGTAAGCCGCCGGCGTTCCTGCGCACGCTTGATCGCCTGCTCCAGCAGATGGCGCTGAATGGGCTTGTTGATGAAATCGGTGGCATCCA
>CAZNAX010000252.1:0-4297 GCA_964570965.1 uncultured Desulfatibacillum sp. | reverse complement strand
CGGCACTGGTCTGAGGACACGGACCTCGGAGCACCAAGAGAAACTAATGGAGGCCTGGAATGAGTACTTCCGAACCTAAAGCCGGAGAACGTGTTCTAGACGTACGCGTAACGGAAGATACGATAAGCGTTGATTTGTACGACGGACGGACTATAATCACCCCCTTGCTTGGTTTCCTCGTCAGCTGCATGCAACGCCTGAGCAGCGGGCCAACTGGCGCGTCGCGGGAGCTGGCTACGGCATTCACTGGCCAGATATCGACCGGCTTCAAGGAATATTCACAGACCTTCCTTTTCTGGCACTTATCCGACAAATCTACGAAAAGCTTTTTCTGAGATAGGCACAAGCTATTCCTAAGTTTAATGATCCGACAACGAGTTACCCTGAGGAGAAAAACAGATCATGGCTAAAAAACTCGCTCTGATCAATCCAGCGATGCACAGCGACCTTTATTCCTCCAATCTGCTCTACAGCCCGTTGGCTTTGGCCTACGTTGCCGCCTACACGCCCAATGATTGGGAAATCACCTCTTACGACGAGTACGTCGACGAGTACGTCGATCCCGATAAAATCGATGCCGACCTGGTGGCCATGTCTGCCCTGACGCCCAACATCCTGCGCGCCTACTATCTTGCCGATAAACTACGAAAGAGGGGCATCACGACGGTCTGTGGCGGAGCTCACGTTTCGGCGCTGCCCGATGAGGCGGTGCAGTTTTTCGATGCGGTCGTGCTGGGGGAGGCGGAACCGATCTGGCCGCAGGTGATAGCGGATTTTGAAAGCGGGAATTTGCAGCAGGTCTATGACGGAGGTTTTGACCGCAGCGTTCAGGACATTCGCCTTCCCCGACGGGATTTGATCCACAAGAGCTACCGCTACCCGTCGCTGATCACCTCCAAAGGCTGTCCTTTCCGTTGTGACTACTGCTACCTGTCTGTCTACGAGAAAAAGAAATACCGCGTCCTTCCGGTCGACGCCATTATTGAGGACATGGAGGTGATCAATCGGCAGAACCACTCTATCGTCGTCTTTGGCGACGAGAACGTCTCGGGCTACTCGGCGAAGGACCATGAAAACCGCGTGGAACTCTTCGAGCGCATGATCAAAAAGAGGTTCAGCTTCCTCTGGGGAGCACAATCAACCATCGACATTTACAAGAAGCCGGAACTCCTGGAATTGATGCGGGCGGCTGGCTGCCGAGCTCTATTTGTGGGGCTCGAGACCACCGATTCCGATTTAGGGGAGCAGGTCAACAAGAGCTTCGCAGACAAGATCGACTACAAGGAGGCGATCCGGGTAATTCACAAGCACCGCATCGGTGTCATCGGCTCCTATATCCTGGGTCTCGACAGTCATGACAAAAGCTACGTCAAGCGACTGCCCAAGGTCGTCAAGAGACTCAACATTGAATATCCCCGGCTGTTCTTCCTTACCGCCTGGCCAGGTACGCCCCTTCACAAACGGCTTCAGAAGCAGGGCCGCATTCCCAAAGGCTACACCCAGGTTCGCAAGGATATTCCGAACATCGTCTATTCCCATTTTTCTGAGGAGGAGATCCGGGAGGCTCATACTTATATCAAAAAGAATTTTTTCACCAAGCCGTACATCGCCAAGATCGTTTTGCGGTGGCTTTTCAAGGATCCCTCGATGGTTAAGTTCTTTCTCAAGGTGTTGAGCTCCAACATCACCCCGGAGGCCCGCCTGCTGAAGAAAAAACAGTGGGATAAGGAGGCCTTCATGAGAAAATTGATCGAGGAGCACTTCAGGGGGACACAACTGGACGAATCCGAAACCATTCACAAGGAACTCAGCGGTACCTATGTATAATTGTCATTTAGTAAATTTGCCAGCAAATCTTTCAGGTTAGCTGAAAATAGCTTGGATAGATTGTATCTCACGAAACTGTTCATTCGAATTGTGCCAGCGCAGGTCTTGGTTAATCCCCAGCCTTGATCAGGCTGGGCACCTGCAGTAGGCGCAGGTTCCACCCTCGTAACGATCCCGGCTGGTCTAATATTTTTTGCGGAAGAACGTTCGGTTCAGGCCAGGTGTTTGATTGGACTGTCCTGCTTGACTTAGGTCAAAGCCTCCTTTGATGCCGTCTGTTAAATTGTCACCTCATGGAATCGACCGATACCATCCGCATAGAGGCTTCCTCGGGGCCGGCTTATCGCGATGTCATCTCCAAAGTTGTCGAGCGCTCCGGCACCGATATCCGGCGCTGCTTCCACTGCCAGAGCTGCGGCGGCGGCTGCCCGGTGTGCCAGGCGATGACCTACCGGCCCAACGGCGTCATCCGGCTGCTCCAGCTGGGCTGCGTGCAGGAAACCCTCCAATCGTCGGACATCTGGTTTTGCATCGGCTGCAACACCTGCTCGATGGCCTGCCCCCAGGCGATCGACATCGCCGCGTTTATGGACGTCATGCGCCAGATGGCGTTGGAAGAAGGCGTGCCGCCCGCCGAGCCCGACATCCTATCTTTTCACCGGGAAGTCGTGGGCTCCATCCACAAATACGGTCGCACGTACAAACTGGAAATCATGATGCGTTACAAGCTCCGCCAGTTTGACATGTTCTCAGACCTCGACCTGGGATTGAAAATGCTGGCCAAGCGCAAGCTGGACCTCCTGCCGTCGAAAATTTCCGACCAGCGGGTCATAAAAAGAATCTTCGAAGCCTGCGGGGTGGACAACCATGGCGGCGGTCGCTGAAGGGATGGAGTTCTCCTATTTTCCGGGATGCTCGCTCGCCACCTCGGCCAAGGAGAACAACCGGTCGCTCCTCAAGGTGTGCCAGAAACTGGGGTTCAACCTGGTCGAGCTGGAAGACTGGAACTGCTGCGGGTCCTCCTCCACCCACAGCATCAACTCGGAGTTGGCCTTTCATTTCGCCTGCCGCAACCTATCGCTGGCTCCGGCCGGCCGGCCGCTGTTGGTCGCCTGCCCCAGCTGCATGCTGCGGCTCCGGCAGGCTCAGCTTCACCTGCAGGAAGACAGCGAGGCCCGGAGAGTTTATGAGCGAATGTGGGGCCGGCCGGTCGACTCCAACCTGACCATCATCCATTTTTTCGAGCTCCTCGACAGCGGTTTCGGAGCAGCCTCGAATCCGGATTTTAAGACCGCCCTGAAAGGCCTGCGGTTCGCCCCCTATTATGGCTGCATGCTCACCCGGCCGCCGGCGATGCGGCACGAAAAGCGATATCACGGGTTGATGGAAAAAATTCTCGGCTCCTTCGGGGCGGAGCCGCTCGTGTGGGGGCATCCGTCCCGCTGCTGCGGGACGTTTTTATCGGTGGCCAAGCCGGCGGTGGTCACCCCCATGGTCAATCAGATCATCCAGGGGGCTGTCGACGTCAAAGCCGACTGCATCATCACGGCTTGTGCCATGTGTCACCTGAACCTGGAGATCCGCTGCTCCTTGAGAACGCAGCTGCCCATCTTTCACTTCTCAGAAATCCTGTCTATCGCCCTCGGTATGGGGATCAAAAAGTCCTGGCTGAAGCGGCATCTGGTGGATCCGCTTCCGCTGCTGAAAGCCAAGGGGTTTTTGGAAACGCCGGTCGTCGGCTGAAGCCGCCGGCCGGCGTTTACCGGCTTCGCCGGTGTCCCCAACCACTACCATTGATTCCATTTTGAAGTTGATATGGCATGCATATTTTGCCATATTGTCGAGCCTAAGTGCTTTTCCTGTCGGTCATCCAGGAAGTCGATTTCAAAATCCCCCTGACCCCCTTTTTCAAAGGGGGAAAAAGAGGAAGAAAGGGAGCCGATCGATCTCGTGACCGCTCGGAGGGCGCCAAACGCCATCACCTGTTATTTGAGTAGGAAGCCTTCATGTCCATCGATCAATTGAAGACGCATGTTCTTGACCGCATTTCCGAAGCTTGCCGGACGGCGTTCGGCCAGGCAGCAGAGGGGATCGAGATCGGTTTTCCGCCGGATCTGCAGCTGGGCCATTTGGCCGTGGGCTGCTTTCCGCTGTCTAAACAACTGCGCAAGAGCCCCGCTGAAATCGCCAAGACGCTCGCTGCCGCCATATCCGCCGATGAGGTGATCGAATCGGCCGCCGCAGCCGGGCCGTACATCAATTTCAGGCTCGCCAATCGGCTCTTTTTCGGTAGTGTCATTGATGCCATTCTCGCGGCCGGCGGCCGATACGGAGATGGATCTGTGGGGTCGAACCGGCGCGTGATGGTCGAGTACCTCTCGCCCAACACCAACAAACCTCTGCATCTGGGGCACCTGCGCAATGCCGCTCTGGGCATCTCCGTCTCGCGGATGCTCGAAGCCACCGGCCA
>CAZNAX010000251.1:0-4302 GCA_964570965.1 uncultured Desulfatibacillum sp. | reverse complement strand
TGGCTAGAAACGGAAGATTTTATCTCGTTCAGCAGAGTTTTATTCTGACATACTATATATTGTGTGTCAAGCAGAATTTTGATCAACATATGTGCTATCGTAATATATATATCATATGCATGATTTCACGTTTTGTGAACCTGAAATGCTTTCGCATTATAATAACCCCGAGACGCTGTCATTGGGATGATGGGATGATTTATTTATGGACAAGAGCGCCATTAATGAGTAGAATCAATATTCTATATTGATTTTAATACCGGAAGGTTCGGGCGCCCGCATTGGGCGGGGAAGTCACCCCATCAATACCAAGGAATGAACCCTTATATAAGGAGAACCCGCCATGAAGAGACTCACCGCTCCCACCGTAGTGGCTTTGTTTTGCCTGCTTTGGGCGGCAATTCCGGCCGGGGCCTCTGTGCTTGGAACCGCCGGTTACTACAACGAGTTTATTTTCGGCGATATTTTTCAGGAAAACACGGACTCGCAGGGGCGGGTTGCGGCCGCCGGCAGCGTGAGCTACTCCAACATGTCTGTGGCTAGCGAGATCCAAGAGAAGAATCCATCCTATCCGGAACTGGTCGTCGGCGGGAGTCTATATTGGACGAATGGCAGTGTCGGCTATTTTGCCGACATCGACTCCGGTTCGAGCGATTATAAAAAAGGAGACATTGTCGTCGGCGGAAACGCCTACATCGCACAGAACAACGGCGGCAACTCAGTCGCTTTCGGCTCTCTGACGACCGGGGCCGCTCTGCCGTTTGATTTTGCTGCGGAGCAGTCCTATCTCCAGGGCCTGTCTGCTTTTTGGGCCGGTCTGTCCGCGACCGGTTCGACCAGTGTCAGCTCCGGCGAGATTTACCTCACGGGCGCTGATCCCCACTTCAACATCTTCACACTGTCGGCATCGGATATCGTTCAAGACATCGGCTTCCATATCAACGTGCCCGATGGCGCCACGACGCTCGTCAATATTTCCGGCCAATTAGCCCAGATGCAAAACTTTGGTTTCTATTTCAATGAGCTGGATGCCAACTATGACACCCAAAACTTATTTCCCGATGCGTTGATTCTTTACAATTTCTTTGAAGCCACTGCTTTGACGATAGCCGGGATAGAAGTTCACGGCAGCATTCTGGCGCCGTGGGCGGATACTTTGTTTGACAACGGCCACATCGAAGGCAACTTGATCGCCCGATCTCTGTTCGGAACCGGTGAAGCCCACAACGAGCTTTTCAACGGGAACCTGCCCCACCATCCGGTTCCCGAACCGGCGACCGTGCTTCTTCTGGGAGGCGGTCTGATCGGTGTTGCCGCCGTTCGGCGGCGGTTGAAGGATTAAAGCAAATCCGCAACGTCGTCCTCATCGGCATGCCCGGGGTCGGAAAGAGCACGGCGGGGGTGCTCCTAGCCAAACGGCTGGGGTTTGCCTTCATCGATACCGACATCTTTATTCAGGTGCGCGAGGGCCGCAGCCTGCAAGCCATCATTCAGGCGCACGGCGCCGTCGAATTCTGCCGCATCGAGGAAGGCCACATCCTGTCTCTGGCTGCTGAATCCCACGTTATCGCTCCGGGCGGCAGCGTGGTTTATCGCCCAAAGGCCATGGCCCACCTGAAAGCCAACGGCGTCGCCATTTATTTGGACATCGCGGGTGAGAACCTGAAGCGCCGGCTCAACGACGTGGACGCCCGCGGTGTGGTCATCGGCCCCGGCCAGACCATCGAAAGCCTCTACGCCGAACGCCGTCCGCTTTACCTCGAATATGCCGATGCCACGGTGAGCACCGACGGCTTGACGCCGGATCAGGTGGTTGGCCGGTTGCTCGATGCACTGGCGCACCTCAATCCTCTTTAAGAGTCGCTCGCCGGATCACCCGGTCTCCGAATCTGCTTTTAATGCTCGCCACCGTTCGATCAACCGTTTCCCAGCCTTCCCCGGACCGCTTTGCTGTCGCGAACAACTCCTGCTGTTGAGGGGCATCCGCCGGAACTAGTCCGGCGGCGCCAAGTCCGATCAGGCGGATCTTCTGCTTCGGTCGGTATTCTTCCAGGAGACGAACGGCTTGGCGGTAGAGCGCTTTTGAAGATTGGGCCGGGGGGGTAAACGTGATGCGGCGCGTAAAAAGTTTGAAGTCGGCGTGCTTGATCTTCAGGACCACGGTCCGCGCCTTGACCCCCTCCAGGCGAAGCGCTGCAGCAACGTCTTCGGCTTGTTGCAGCAGGCAGCGGTGCAGCACCGCAAGTTCGCAGGTATCTTCCGCGAGGGTGCACTCGCTGCTTACCGATTTGCAGGGCGAATCCGGGGTGACCGGGGTGGGGTCGATGCCGTGAGAGAGCTCGAGGAGCCGGGCGCCGTAGGCACCGAAGATCGAGTCGAGGAGGGTCAAGGGGAATCGGCGGATGTCGGCCAGGAAGCGGACACCGAGTTCGGCGAGCTTGATCTGGGTCTTGGGCCCAACCCCCGGCACCTTGGCGATCGGAAGCCGTTCGATAAAATCGTACACCTGGGCCGGTTCGATCACGGTCAGTCCGTCCGGCTTATTGAAATCGGAAGCGATTTTAGCGAGGAACCGGTTCGGCGCCACGCCGACCGAGCAGGTCAGGTGAAGGGTATGCTGGATGGTTGCCTTTAAAGTTAAGGCCAAGGCGGCCGGCGGCCCGTGCAGGCTTTCGGTCCCGGAAAGGTCCATGAACGCCTCGTCGATCGACACCGGTTCCACCAGCGGCGAGAAATCCCGCAATATGGACAGGATCTCCCGAGACAGTTGCTGGTAGCGCTCCATGCGCGGGGGGACGAACGTTCCGTGCGGGCACAGCCGCCGCGCCTGGAACATCGGCATGGCGGAACGGACCCCGAAGCGGCGGGCTTCATAGCTGGCCGCAGAGACCACCCCGCGGCCGGATGACCCGCCGACGATCACGCATCGATCCCTCAGCCATGGGTGATCCAGCTGTTCCACCGAGGCATAGAAGGCATCCATATCCACGTGCAGAATCATAAGGGGCTTGCATTTTGGTTGAGACGTGATATGTTTGACAAAAATGTAAAAAATAAATCCATTATCGGCAAAAATGTAAATGAAAACAACCGAACGTATCGAAAATATTACGCTGCTGTACGAGATCACCAAGGCTCTGAACGAACACCTCGATCTCAAGCGCTCATTATACCGGGTCTTGGATATCCTTTCCAGCTCGATGGACATGGTGCGCGGCACGATCACCCTGCTGGACCCCGTGCGCAACGAGATCCACATCGAGGTGGCTCACGGCATCACCCGTTCCGCCATTGAGCGCGTGCGCTACAAGCTGGGGGAGGGAATCACTGGCCAGGTCATTGAAACCGGCAAAGCCGTGGCGATTCCGCGGATCAGCGAGGAGCCTCGGTTTTTGGACCGCACGGCCAGCCGCAAACGCCAGCAGACCCGCGAGATCTCTTTCTTCTGCGTGCCGATCAAGAAAGGCAACCTGGTGATCGGCGCCCTCAGCGTGGATAAGCCGTACGACGACGCCTATACCTTGGATGACGGCAAGCGGCTGCTGTCGGTGATCGCGACCATGATCGCCAGCCATGTCATCAAGCTTGAAACCATCCGCTTGGAAAACGAGCGCCTGCGGGATGAAAACCGGCGCCTGCAAGGCGAGCTCAAGAACAAATACACCATCAACAACATCATCGGCAGCAGCAATCGCATGCGCGAAGTGTTCCAGATGGTCTCCCAGGTGTGCCGCAGCAACGCCACCGTGCTGATTCGGGGTGAAAGCGGAACCGGGAAGGAACTGGTGGCGAACTCGATCCATTACAACAGCCAGCGGGCGAGCACCCCGTTCGTCAAGGTGAACTGCGCGGCGTTGCCCTCCAATCTGATTGAAAGCGAGCTGTTCGGCCACGAGAAAGGGGCCTTCACCGGCGCTATCAAGCAGAAGATCGGCAAGTTTGAGATGGCTCACCGCGGCACGGTCTTCCTGGACGAGATCGGTTCGATCAACCTCGATGTCCAGGCCAACCTGCTGCGGATTCTGCAGGAGAAAGAATTCGATCGCGTCGGCGGCCAGCGCACGATCAAGGTGGACGTGCGCGTCATCGCCGCCACCAATAAGAACCTCGAGCAGGCTGTCGAGGAGGGCACTTTCCGGGGTGACCTCTACTATCGATTGAACGTCTTTCCGATCTACATGCCGCCCCTGCGGGAACGCAAGACCGACATCCTGCTGCTGGCCGATTACTTTCTTGAGCAATATGTAAAGGAAAACCACAAGGACATCCGCCGCTTTTCGACTCCGGCGATCGACATGCTCA
>CAZNAX010000250.1:0-4327 GCA_964570965.1 uncultured Desulfatibacillum sp. | reverse complement strand
GCCTTAAATGGCCATATGAACTGCATACCCCAGACAGCGTTGGACTGTTTGTCCTCAACAAACCCCCGCGGTGTGTAGGTTTTGAGCGGCCCTTGAAACCCACCCTTGTTGAACCGGAAGGTGGTTTCAATGGTGCCATCTTCAGCCAGATTGTAGGACTCAACCGCATTATAGGCATCGGTCTCGATGAAGGTGGGAATGCTGGCAATCACGTACCAGTCGCCCATGAAACGCTTTAGATCGACGGATTCGACCGTGTGAATCGGCTGCATGGTCTGACAGCCCCATACCGATAGAATTAAGAATAGAGAACCGATTGCTTTAAGCGCGCCCATACTCACCTCATTTTGTAAATACACATAAAGGCCTGCTCAAGCACGCATGTGAGTAAATAAAAAGAGCTCAGAGAAATCCTCCAAGCCCTTTTTTAGATGATTCACAAAATTCAGCCCGCAATCGACACTGGTGAATATTTTCCGATATATTCCATGGTTTCTTCGTATTTGCCGCGCATATCGCCGGAGCCCTTGTCGATATCCTTCTTCTGGGGGGTCCACTCGGTGGGACACTCGTTTTTCAGCTGTTCGATACGAGATGACATTTCAGTGATGAGAATGTTCAGGTCTTGGATGTTGGGAAAAACTTTTTCTCTTTCTTTCGATCCAAGGCTTTCGACCTTTCGGGCCAGATCAAACATTTTGGCCTTCCATGCGATCAATTCCATCTCCATGCCTTTGCAATAGTCAACGACGTTCATGATAGAATTCCTTTTTCAGTTTTGGATTTGTTTCTGCCTGCTGTCGAACAATTTTTTCTTGGAGTGAAAGTGCGGCACACTTGGAAGTCTGTCAAGTAACATCAATCACAGACATCCAAAACATTAACCCGTTGAGATGCAAACTGAGATGCGGGTGGTTGACAATTGCAAAGATGCTGAGTTAATGATTGTTGACTCATGGTGGTCACCTATTAGGCAAGGGCGCATCGATTTGGGTAATACGATCCGATCAAAATTTTTCATGTCCATCCTTCGGTGGGTGGACTCGGAGGCGGGGCTTGACGCCATGCCTCCCAACACCGGCAGACGGGTGGAGTGGCTGCGGATTGCGCCCTTCGTTATTCTGCACGGCATGTGTTTGGGGGTGATATGGGTGGGATGGAGCTGGGTTGCGGTGGCGACCGCGTCGGTGCTCTATTTCGTGCGCATGTTTGCGATCACGGGCTTCTACCACCGCTATTTTTCCCACAAGACCTACCGGACGAACCGCTTCTGGCAGTTCATCTTCGCCGTTCTCGGAAATTCCGCGGTTCAGCGCGGGCCCTTGTGGTGGGCGTCCCACCACCGGCACCATCACCGCTTTGCGGATACCGATGAGGACCCGCATTCGCCCAACCGCCACGGCTTCTGGTGGAGCCACATCGGCTGGCTGACGTCGGCCACGCATTTTCCGACTCGGACGAAATATGTCAAGGACTGGGCGCGCTACCCGGAGCTGGTCTGGCTCAACCGCTTCGACACCCTGGTGCCGTTCTTGCTGGCGCTGAAGCTTTACGCGTTGGGTTACCTGTTGGAAGTCTATGCCCCCCAATTGGGGACCAGCGGCCCGCAGATGCTGATCTGGGGCTTCTTTATTTCCTCCACGGTCCTATTTCATGCGACGGTGACCATCAACTCGCTGGATCACATGATCGGAAGCCGGCGTTACGACACGCCGGACACCAGCCGCAACAACTGGGTCCTGGCGCTCATTACGCTGGGCGAGGGCTGGCACAACAACCACCACCACTACGCCATCTCCGCCCGCCAGGGGTTTTTCTGGTGGGAGATCGATGTCACCTATTATCTTCTCAAGCTGATGTCCTGGCTTGGAATCGTGAGGGATCTGCGGCCGGTGCCGGAGCATGTACGGAATCCCCCGGATGTCCTTGACCCCTCGAAGAAAAAGAAAACCATATGAAAATCGCCATCATCGGTAGCGGGATCTCAGGTCTCACGGCTGCTTACCTCTTGAGCGACGAGCACGAGGTGGTCGTGTTCGAAGCCGAGGACTACATCGGCGGCCACACCCACACCATAGATGTGAACTGGGGCGAAAATACCTATGCGGTGAACACCGGTTTCATCGTCTTCAATGCGGCGACCTACCCGAACTTCATCAAGCTGATGAAACGTCTCGGGGTGGCTTGGCAGCCGTCCTTGATGAGCTTCAGCGTTAAATGCGAAAAAACCGGCCTGGAATTCAGCCCCAGCACGCTGAACTCGCTCTTCATTCAACGCCGCAACCTGTTGAACCCCTCTTTTTACCGCATGCTGCTGGATGTCTTCCGCTTCAAGCGCGACTCCGAAGAGTTGCTTCAGACGGAAGATTACAGCCTCACTCTCGAACACTATTTGAAGCTCAAAGGATACTCCCGTTCGTTTATCGATCACTTCATCATTCCCATGGGTGAGGCCATCTGGTCGGCCGACCCGAAGCAGTTTGACCGTTTTCCGGCCCATCATTTTGCCCAGTTTTTCAAAAACCACGGATTCCTGAACGTGCGCAACCAGCCGCTTTGGCTCACGATTCGAGGCGGTTCCCGAAGTTATGTGGAGCCGATCACCCGTCCCTTTAAACACAGCCTGCGCGTCAACTGCCCGGTAGAATCCCTCCGCCGGCAGCCCGACCATGTCGAAGTGACCGCTGCCGGTGCGCCGCCCGAAAGGTTCGACACAGCGGTCGTCGCCACCCACAGCGACCAGGCCTTAGCGCTTCTATCGGACCCTTCGGAAAGCGAGCGAAACGTTCTCGGAGCCATCCGCTACCAGGAAAACCACACCGTGCTGCACACCGACGTCTCGGTTTTGCCCAGCAAGAAAGCGGCCTGGGCCAGCTGGAATTATCATATCCCAAAAAAGGAACTGGGGCGCGTCGCCGTGACCTATGACATGAACATCCTCCAGGGCATCCGGGCACCGGTCGAATTCTGCGTGTCCCTGAACCTGGAGGCCCACCTGGAACCGTCCAAGATCATCCGAAAGATGATTTACAGCCATCCGGTTTACTGCCCCGAAAGCCTCGCCGCGCGCCGGCGCCTGAAGGAGATCAACGGCGTCAACCGCACCTATTTCGCCGGGGCCTACTGGGGCTATGGGTTCCACGAGGATGGTGTCAACAGCGCCTTGGAGGTGTGCCGGCATTTCGGGAAGAGGTTATAGTGAGAAGCTGCATTTACGAGGGCACCATCCGGCACCGCCGGTTTGCACCCGTGGAGAACGAGTTCCGCTACCGACTCTTCCTGATGTACCTGGACCTCTCCGAGCTCAAGCCGGTTTTCGCCTTGCACCCGCTATGGTCTTACGACCGGCCCAACATCGCCTGGTTCCGCCGGCAAGATCATTTCGGGAACCCGCGGGTTCCTCTCGATCAGGCGGTACGCGATCTGGTTCAGTACAGAACCGGCAGGAGACCTGACGGCCCTATCCGCATGCTCTGCCACATGCGCTATTTCGGCCACTGCTTCAACCCCGCGAGTTTCTACTATTGCTGGGACGCTTCCGACAACGGGGTGGAGACCATCGTCGTGGAGATCCACAACACCCCTTGGGGTGAATCCCACTGCTATGTAATGGGGTCGCAGGACAATGAACACCCGCTTGCGGACTGGCGTCGCCACCAATTCGCTAAAGCGTTCCACGTGTCGCCCTTCATCGACATGGACATCCGCTACGATTGGCGTTTCCGTGTGCCGGGCGATGTCTTGAATGTCCACATGATCGACTATCAGCACGGCCAGAAGATCTTCGATGCCAGTCTGGACGTCCGGCGCCGCGAGATCAGCCGCCGGAGCCTGGGGCAGGTACTGGCCCGATACCCGCTGATGACGGTCAAGGTGGTGGCTATGATCTACTGGCAGGCCGCCCGCCTGAAATTTAAGGGCGCGCACTTCTACCCTCATCCTCGAAAACACCCCCCTGCCGCGGAAAGGCAATCGCCATGACGGAGCACATCATCCCTGCGGATGCCCCTGCACCGGAAACCCTGAACGTCCGTTCGCTGGACCGTTTTTCGCGCAGACTTCTGTTCAAGCTCCTGCAGGGGCTCGAACGCGGCCGGCTGCATCTCGTCGACGGGGCCGAGCGCCACACGTTCGGCCGGACATCCGACCGGTTCCCGCTCGAGGCGACTCTGACAGTCCATCATCAGCGCTTTTACGGCGACTGTCTTTTCGGGGGGACGATCGGAGCCGGTGAAGCCTACATGTCCGGGTTTTGGTCCACCAACGACCTCACCGCCGTGATCCGCATCTTCGCCCTGCACCCCGAGCTCTTCAGCGGCATGGACAA
>CAZNAX010000249.1:0-4337 GCA_964570965.1 uncultured Desulfatibacillum sp. | reverse complement strand
TATGAGACTGAAACCGAGTTCATACTAAACACTTATTTCTCTTTTTAAAAATGAAAGTAAGGAGATAAACATGTATGCATTAGCGGTAAGCGGAAGTCCGCGCAAGGGGGGCAACACCGAATTACTCTTAAAGGAAGTTCTCACCGAATTGAAGGGCACTGGCTGGAAAACAGAACTTATAAGGGCTGGAGGAACAGGAATCCGTGGTTGTATTGCATGTGAAAAGTGCTTTGAAAAAAAGAACAATGAATGCGCAGTTAAAAAAGATAAATTTAACGAGATCTTTTCAAAAATGCTGAAGGCGCAGGCTATGATTTTGGGTTCCCCGACCTATTTTGCGGCGATTTCGGCTGATTTGAAAGCCTTGATTGAAAGGGCCGGTTTTGTAGCTTTTGCTAATAATCACGCTTTTTCCGGAAAAATTGGGGCAGCAGTAGTGGCAGTTAGACGGGGTGGAGCCACACACGCGTATGACACTATCAATCACATGTTCCAAATGTCCAGGATGATTATTCCTTGCTCAACATACTGGAACATGGGCTTTGGCCTGAACAAAGGTGAAGTTCTCGAAGATGAGGAAGGTTTAGCCAACATGCGTCACCTTGGGAAATGCATTGATTGGCTTGGCAAGGCCATTTTGCCCAATTTGGATAAATATCCAAGGTCTTAGCTTTAACTGGAAATCAAAAATCCAGAGGAGGTTTTTGAATGGCGGAATAGGGGGAATAGAAGGTCAAAGGGCAGGCCATGGATTAAATTTTTCTTTTGAATAATCTACCCATCCCCAAATAAGCCCTTGATCATTCCTCTTATTTTCCTGATTCTTCCCTCCAATAGGAACAATCCAAAATCAAAATCCGGATTGATTCTTGTCTTCGGATCCTCGGCCACTTCTGCAAACCTCCGGAAATATCCAAGCAAACCGCGACTTGCTCTTTGATTTCTTCGACTGAACCGCAAGATGTATCCTGAAAATCGGCTGCCTGCTCGCGAACTCCTCAACCTGCATCCGCTCCTCAGGAGTCAGCTCTTCGCTCGGAAACCCGATAATATCTGCCATAGGTTCTCCCTTGTACGTGTAACTGGTTGGGATCTCGAAAGATTGGGGTAGGGCGTAGAAATACCGTTCAAGCTCACGTGATAGACTGTACCGTGTAAAGCGCCCGCACATATCGTTTACCTTTGCCTGTTTGTAGAATAGAATTAATGCATGGAACGGTGTGGTCAACCGTTGAATAGGACACCAGGCCCGAATTTATTCGAATGGCAGATTTACACTGCCGGATTCGGCTCAAGTTTGAGAGACTATCCGATGATGTCTGCGCGCCTGTTGGTTGCCTCACTTGTTCTTGCCGGGCTTTTGATTTTAGCATCCTGTTCGACCATTCAGAAACCCTTGCAAGGAAAACAGCAAAGCCTGCTCGTTACGGCAACGGCGTTCAATTCACTTCCGAAACAAGGCCAGGGAAACCCAAATGTTGGAGCATGGGGAGACAGGATTAAACCCGGCGTAAATGCAGTAGCGGTATCCGAGGATTTGGTATCGCTCGGGCTGACACGTGGAACCAAGGTCCGAATCGAGGAAATGAAAAACGAGTATGTCGTGCTGGATAGGATGCCGGCAAAATGGAAAAAGCGCATTGACATTTATATGGGGAATGACCTTAAGGCAGCGCGAGCCTGGGGTAAGCGCGAGGTGAATATCTATTGGACGGTTGCCGACTGACGATCCAAGCACTGATAGCGTGAGAGATAATTGCGGCCTTCAATGCCGATGTAAACCCTCCCACCTCCTGCCCCGTCTAACCAGTCAAAATTAACGAGAACAGGAGGACACAATGAAAAGCAACATTTTGAAAATATTGTCAATTGTCACTATTATGATCCTTCTTGGTACTGGACTTTCCTTGGCAGATGGCTGGAAAGGTGATCGCGGCGAACACGGGCACGCCTACGGCCACAACAAGCATAGGGTTCATCACCATTACCACTACGCGCCTCCGAGGCCGGTTTATGTTGAGCGGCACTATCGTCCGGTTGTTGTCGAGCGGCACTATTATCCGGCGCCGGTTTATTACGCAGCTCCTGCGCCTCCTCCTCCGAGCGGGTTCTTTTTCGGAATGTCGGTTGCAGATGCAGGGTCAGCGTTCAGTTTCGGTGTGAGCGGACGGTGATAGGGTAAGGCGACTCAAAAAAATAGTCCGAAATTCAATCAGGAGGCTCACTGCGGCAAATGCGGTGGGCCTTTTTTTGTGTCTGCTCCAGGGGCCTCGTTTGGGGCGAGGGATCTGTGGTGTTGGTGGTGTCAGGCCCGAACAATCGATGGCGGAAACTCCAATGTCTGTTACCCCTTTTGCGTTTATGTGGAATTCGTGTGGGAATTTGATGATGGGTCGGGATTAATTGAGGCTCCTGGCGGGCCGCATGAATTCAAGCGCAGCTGGTCAGCTCAGCTCCGGCAGCGTTTTGATGTAGTCGACGGCATGAGCGGCAATCTTGTTTTTTATCAGATCCCGCACGGTCGTCAGCACGTGAGTGTTGATCGTGACCTTGCCGGAGTAGTGCTTCAGGGACGCCTCGCTGGACTTGAACTTGAAGAAAAGCACCTGCGTTAGTGTGGCCTTGGCCTCGATTCCGAAAGCCATCAAGGATACGAGGAATTGATCGTCTTCTGCCTCTTCGGCCAGCGTGACCTGAAACCGCGCGGTCTGCGCGTTTTGGCTCTCGCGGTTGAAGATGGCCAGCCACGGGCTTTCCGCGGACAAAAACTTCAGGGCATCCAGGGTAGCCTGGACGACGGCCAGCGTTGTGGCGGCCGGCCCGAGAAGACTGGCGGCGACTTTCATGACGGCCTCATGCGCCTGGAAATTGTCACTGCTCTCGGAGTACGTGGCGAAGCCGCGATCCTGGACGGACCAGCCGATGTGGATCAACACATCAAAATAGGCATTGTACCAATCGTAGATCCTGGCCGGGTCGCTGACCTGCTTCTTCGCGGCCAGCTGGGCCAGCAGCGAAGAATTGACGATGTCCTCCCTCCGCTCCGGCGTCACGCCTTTCACGAACGAGACAATGTCCGATCCCACCACCGCCGCCTGGTTCTTGGCCCGATCGAAGTTGAACTCGACCGTGGCGGCCGGATCGGCCCCGCGGCGAAGGCGCTCATCCAGATTCAGCGAGCTGACATAACGCCGTGCCTGATCCGGGGAAATGCTTTTCACCTGGCGGCCCTCCATATGCAGTTGAATGTTCTCGACGGTGAACAGTCTAAAGGAAAAAGCTAAAAAAGCAATCCGGACAACCCCATTGAGCGAGTTTCATATTAAGCTGCATTCCAGACATCGGCAAGAAAAATCTTATTTCATAACAATCTTGATGCGTTAGGGTTAGTATGCTATTCTCGGACATAATTTGAGTTTAAGTTCTCCGGAGCTCAAAGCCGTTGTTCAAATTCATCCATGCCGCCGACATTCACCTGGACAGTCCGCTTTTAAAGCTCGATGCCTACGAGGGCGCGCCGGCTGCGGAAATCCGCGGGGCCACGCGTCGTGCGTTCGAAAACCTAGTGCGAACGGCGATCGAGGAAGCGGTCGCTTTTGTCGTGATCGCCGGCGATCTCTTCGACGGCGACTGGAAGGACTACAATACCGGACTGTATCTGGTCTCTCAGGTGTCCAAGCTGCGCGAAGCCGGTATTCCGGTCGTTGGGGTGGCCGGCAACCATGACGCCGCGAGCACCATCACCCGGTCCCTGCGCATGCCCGAAAACGTTCATTTTTTCCCGTCCGACCGACCGGACACGCTCCGCCTGGAGCGCCTCGGCGTCGTGCTTCACGGCCGGAGCTTCGGCACCCCGGCCGTCAAGACCGACCTGGCGCAGTCCTACCCGTCGGCCGCCGCCGGTTGCTTCAACGTCGGCGTACTGCACACCTGCGCGACCGGCCGGGAGGGCCACGAGCCCTATGCCCCCTGCAGCCTTGAAACGCTGCGGGCCAAAGGTTACGACTATTGGGCCCTCGGCCACGTACACCGCCGCGAGGTGCTCCTCGACGACCCGCCGGTGGTCTTCGCCGGCAACACGCAGGGCCGCCATGCGCGAGAAACCGGAGCCAAGGGCTGTTATCTGGTAACGGTGGACGACGCCGGCCGGCCGACGCTCAATTTCAAAGCGCTGGATGTGGTGCGCTGGGAGGCGGCGACCGTCGACGCATCCGGAGCCGAGAACGCCTACGACCTGATCGACCGCTTCCGCGAGGCTCTTTTGAGCTACCTGGAGCGTGCTCCGGACCTGCTCACCGTGCTGCGTGTCACCGTGGCGGGCGAAACGAGCGTCCACG
>CAZNAX010000248.1:0-4340 GCA_964570965.1 uncultured Desulfatibacillum sp. | reverse complement strand
ATCGCCCAGGCCCAGATGGTGATGGTGATCCTCTTCGCCCGCCTGTGGTTTCGGATCCCCATGGCCGGCAACGCCTTGGTCCTGCTGGCCGCCAGCTCCATCTTTCTGCTGAGCACCCTCGGAATCGGCCTGCTGATCTCCACCGTATCGCGCACCCAGCAGCAGGCCATGATGACCAATTTCTTCTTCATTCTGCCCTTTTTCATGCTGAGCGGATTCGTATTCCCCATCGCCAACATGCCGGCAGTGGTGCAATGGCTGGCGCACCTCAACCCTTTGAGCCATTTTTTGGTCATCATCCGCGGCGTTTTTCTCAAGGGAATTGGGTTCGCCATTCTTTGGCCGCAGTTCCTGGAGTTAGCTGTGCTCGGCGGGCTGGTCTTTGCCGTCGCGGCCGGCCGCTTCCGGAAACGATTGGATTAGGTTTGGGCGTATGTCCAATTTCAGGCGCATGTGTTATACAAATACGCTGGTGGTGGCTGCTCACGTAGAGAAGGGTTCAGGGTTCAGGGTTCGGGGTTCGGGAGAAAATCAGTTGCCGGGGGCTGATCGACAGCGGCCTGATTTGCCCATGCGGGAGGAGGCCGGGAAGTGTGGCGCCTTTGCTCGCGGATTTTCTGAATCCTGAACCCCGAACCCTGATCCATGGACGGTTACCATCGGTTAAACATTTCAGGTGAGAGCAGATCGTCGTGGCCGACCTGGAACTTGAAAAACTTCGCATCGAAAAACGTGCGCGGCAGCCGAGGACCAAGAATAGAAAACGGCTGATGTGGACGGCTTTGACGGTGGTGCTGGCCGGAGCGCTCGGCGCGCTTTTCCGGGCGGGGTTGCTCACCCCCGCCGTGGAAGTCCAATCGGCGGTCGTCCAGGACGTCTATCCATCCCAGGGCTTGACGCTCTTGAATGCGAGCGGTTATGTGGTGGCCGACCGCAAGTCGGCGGTGGCTTCAAAGGTGACTGGCCGTCTGATCTATCTCGGCGTCGAGGAGGGCAGCCGCGTGAAAGAGGGTCAGGTCATCGCCCGTCTGGAAAACCGCGACGCCGCCGCCGCGCGCGACCGGGCGCTGCAGAACGTCGCCGTCGCCCGGCATAACCTGGAGCAGGCGCGTGCCGAGCTGGACAACGCCGTCCTGGACTACGATCGCAAGCAGGCCCTCGTTGCAAAGGGCACCATCGCGCGCTCGGCCTTCGACACAGCTGAAGCGCGTTACCGGACCGCCAAGGCCTCTGTCGAAGCGCTGGCCGCAGCTTTGCGGGCGGCCCAAGCGGCTTGGGAGGAGGCGAGCGCGCTGTTCGACTACAGCAATATCCGCGCGCCCTTCGACGCCGTGGTGCTCACCAAGAATGCCGACATCGGAGACATCGTCACTCCGTTGGCGGCCACGGCCGAAGCCAAGGCCGCCGTGGTCACCATTGCCGACATGGACTCGCTGCGCGTTGAGGTGGACGTGTCGGAGTCGAACATCGCCCAGGTGCGGGTGGGGCAGCCTTGCGAGATCCGGCTGGATGCATTTTCGGAGACGCGCTTCCCCGGCCGCGTCCACATGATCCTGCCGACCGCCGACCGCAGCAAGGCGTCGATTACGGTCAAGGTGGCCTTTCTCGATCGCGACCCGCGCGTGCTGCCGGAAATGAGCGCCAAGGTGGCGTTCCTGTCGCGGCCGGTCGGTGCCGACGAACAGACGCCGGTGCGGGCGATACCGGCGTCCGCCGTCGGCATGCGCGAGGGGCAAGCGGTGGTTTTTCTGATCCAGGGCGACCAGGTCCGGGAAGCGCCGGTGCAGCTCGGCCGGCGTTTGGCCGAGATGGTCGAACTGCGCGAGGGGCCCGCCATCGGCAGCCTCATAGCGGCGGCCCCGGTGGAGAAATTAACGGATGGGAGCCGCGTAGCGGTTCCGAAACAGTGATTGATGAGCAACGAACGTCCGGTCATTGTCGATATCCGTGGCCTCAGCAAGTCCTACCGCCGGGGGAACCAGATCATCCCGGTTTTGGCGGACCTTTCCCTGACCATCGCCGAGTCGGAGTTTATGGCGCTCATGGGGCCTTCGGGATCGGGCAAGAGCACGCTGCTCAACCTGATCGCGGGCCTGGATCGGGCCGACTCCGGCACGATCCGCGTGGGGGGGGTCGACATCACCGATCTGTCCGAAAGCCAGCTGGCCGCTTGGCGCGCCACCCATGTCGGGTTCATCTTCCAATTCTACAACCTCATTCCGGTGCTGACGGCTTTTGAGAACGTCGAACTTCCGCTGGTGCTGACCGATCTGTCCCGCCGGGAGCGCCGCGAGCATGCCCACACGGTGCTGCGCCTGGTCAACCTGGAGGACCGCTTGGGCCACTACCCGCGTCAGCTTTCCGGCGGCCAGCAGCAGCGGGTGGCGATTGCCCGCGCCCTGGTGACCGATCCGACCCTGGTGGTGGCCGACGAGCCCACGGGCGATCTGGATCGGACCTCGGCCGAGGATGTATTGGTTCTCCTGGAGCGTCTGAGCCGGGACCTGGGCAAGACCGTCATCCTGGTGACCCATGACCCGCGGGCTGCCCGCCGGGCCTCCACCGTCAAACAGCTCGACAAGGGCGTTCTCGCCAATGCTGTGGAAACTGTTGTTCCGTAATGCGTTCAGGCACAAGCTGCGCGCTCTGCTGACGATCTTCGGGGTGGCGGTGGCCGTGCTCGCTTTCGGGCTGCTGCGCACCGTGGTGGACGCCTGGTATGCCGGCGTGTCCGCGGCGGCCGCCAATCGTCTCATCATCCGCAACGCCATATCGCTCACTTTTTTCCTTCCGATCGCTTACATGGAGAAAATCCGGGCCATCGACGGCGTCAAGGCGGTTTCCCATATGACCTGGTTCGGCGGCATCTACATCGACCGCAAGAATTTTTTCGCGAACTTCGCCGTCGAGGGCAAGCCCTATCTCGACCTCTACCCGGAGTTCATCCTGCCGGAGGAACAGAAGGATGCGTTCGGCAAGGACCGCAAGGGCTGCGTGGTCGGCCGCGGGCTCGCCCGGCGCTTCGGCTGGAAGGAGGGCGACAGCATCACCCTGCAGGGCACGATCTTCCGCGGCGACTGGCCGATGACGGTCCGGGGCATCTACACCGGCCGGGACCGGAATGTCGATGAGAACCAGCTGTTTTTCCACTGGGACTACCTCAACGAGCGCCTCAAAGCCGCGGCCCAGCGCCGGGCCAACCAGGCCGGCATCTTCATCATCGAAATCGCGGAGGCCAGTTCGGCTTCGGCGATCGCCGGGTCGATCGATGCGGCCTTCAAGAACTCGCTCGCCGAAACCCTGACAGAGACGGAGCGGGCGTTTCAGATGGGGTTCGTTTCGATGAGTGCGGCCATCCTCATGGCCATCCGGCTGGTTTCCTTCCTGATCATCGGGATCATCATGGCCGTGGCGGCCAACACGATGATCATGTCCGTGCGCGAACGCATGCACGAGTTTGCCGTGTTCAAGACCCTCGGCTTCGGCGCCGCCCGGATGGGCGGCCTGATCCTGGGGGAAGCAGCGGTGATATGCGCCGCGGGCGGAGCCCTCGGAATTGCGGGAACCTTTCCCGCCCTGCGGATTCTGGCCGGCTACGTGAGCAACGTTTTTCCGGTGCTCGACATCACCACCGCCACCCTGTGCTATGACGTCCTGGCGGTGGCGGCTGTAGCCATGGTCGCCGCGGTCTTCCCCATCCGGCGGGTGATCACGGTGCCGATCGTGGAAGCACTGGGGCGGGCTGGATGATGAAGCTTCTGCTGGCTTACAGCCTTCGCAACCTCCTGGCTCGGCGCTTGACGACTCTGCTCACGGCGGGCGGCATGGCGCTGGTGGTTTTTGCATTCGCGGCCATCGTCATGCTGGCCGAGGGGCTTGAGACCACCCTGGTCGACTCCGGCTCCTTTCAGAACGCCATCGCGATCCGCAAATCCGCCAACTCGGAGGTGCAAAGCGGCGTTTCGCGCGTCGAGGCGGCCATCGTCGAAACCCAGCCGGAAATCGCCCGCGACGCTCACGGGCAGCCGCTGGTCGCGAAGGAAGTGGTGGTCCTGATCAATCTGCGCAAGCGGGGTTCGAACGGCACCTCGAACGTCACCATTCGCGGGATCTCGGGAGCCTCCCTGGCGCTCCGGCCTCAGCTGAAAATGATGGCCGGCCGGATGCCGCGACCCGGGGCCGCGGAGATCGCGGTCGGGGATGGTATCGCCCGTCGGTTTCAGGGCGGGGGCCTGAACGATAGCCTCGCGTTCGCCCAAAACGACTGGAAAGTGGTCGGCATTTTCGATGCCGGCAACACCGGCTTCAGCTCCGAGATCTGGGGCGACGCGGATCAGCTC
>CAZNAX010000247.1:0-4349 GCA_964570965.1 uncultured Desulfatibacillum sp. | reverse complement strand
TGGTAGCCGAGCGCCTTGAAGATGCGGTGGAAATTCAACCAGTTCATAAAGCCGGCGGGGGTGAAGAAGACCGGCTTGCCGTTGAAGTCGCCCCAGGATTTGAACTGCTCGGCCTTCGGGGCATACACCGCCATGAACGACTCCATCGGATAGGCGTACCAAGTGTGCACCAATAGCGCTTTGGTGGGTTTGTAATCCTTGAAAGGACCATCGTTGGTATAGAGCTGGGTCATGCCGACATCGGCCGTGTAGCCGACTTCCGCATCACCTTCCATCGTGGCCTTCATGGCGTTGGTCGTTCCGGGGTAGGGATTGACCGTCACCGTGTAATCGGAGCCGAGTCCATCCTCCAAAATCCGCACCAATGAAGCCGCTACCTTGTACCCGTACGTGCCCGTTGTAGCCACCGCCCAACGGATCGACTTGCGCTCCTGGGCGTTGGCCGCGTGAATCCCCGTAAAAGTGAAAACGGCCACAACAGCGGCGACGAAAACCGAAAACCTGTAACCTGGTCTGGTCCCTGACATCGTTTACCTCCTTCAATAAATAGGATGGGTGGTGCTCGGAGCCGCCCGTCGGCTCCGCATCTTGTTGAGGTGTTCAGCGCAATTTGTCGCCATAAAAATCTGCGCTAAACGCTTAGATCTCGATCTCCGGCAACGGCACCAGCAGCACCGGTGCTCTGCTCCGGCGCAGCACGCTGCGGCTGACGCTGCCGAAGATGGCCTCCGCGAGCCGCCCTTGCGGATGATAGCCCATGATGATCAGATCAATCTGCCGGGCCTCGGCTTCCTGGCAGATGCAGTCGACCGTATCGCCCCGGGTCACCACGACTTCATCCGGCTGCAACTTATTCTCCGGATCGTCTTTTTGTGCGGCGGTGATCATATCGGCCAAGGCTTCTCGAATCAAAGCGCCCTCCCGCTTTTTGCCGATGAGGATCTGCTGGGTTTGCTGCTCATGGGACTTTTGCAGCTCGTTCCAGCGATCACTGCCGATGAATGCCCGCAGATTGGCGCTTTGGGACACCGGGAGGTCCTCCATCACATAAAGGATCGTCAGTGTGGCGCTATACTGGTGGGCCAACCCAACCGCGAAGGTGAATGCATGCCGCGTCTGTTGGGAAAGGTCCGTTGTGAAAAGAATCTTTTTAATTTGCGGAACTGGCAGACTCATTTTTTCCTCGGAGGAGGTTAGAGATTCAAAATAAGAAAATCCGCTTCAAAAAATTTATCTCTAATTAGGAAATATCCTTTTTGTCAACACAAACCTTCTTTCCAATTTCCGCATGTTCAGGGAGTTTGGCCTTTTAGCTCCACGATTCCGATTCCAGCAATGACCGCTGATAGGCACAGTGCCATACCGGTCACACCATTCCACCCGATACGCTGGTACGCATATCCGCACAGGGTGATGCCGGCAGAGCCCCCCAAGTAGAAAAACAAGATATACAGCGCGTTGGCCCGCCCGCGGCTGCTGCTCAGCCGCCGGTTCATGCTGCCGACCGCTGCGGCGTGGACCGCAAAGAAGCCTGCACACATCCCGCCCAACCCCGCTACCAGGGCCCAGGCGCTTGGGATGTGCGTCGCGGTTAGAGCGACGCCCAACAGGGTCGCCCCTCCGCAGATAGTGGCCCCGCTGCCCAGCCGGTCGCTGATGCGGCCGGAAAGCGGAGCGGCAACGACCCCGATCAGGTAGGTCAGATATATGCAGGTGATAAGGCGCGTCGAAAAGCCGAACGGCGGCCCAGCGAGGTAGAATGGCAGGTAGTTGAACAGGGCCGAGAAGACGAAAAAGGCGCAAAATGCAACGGCATAGATGCGCAGGAGATCTGCTCGAGTGAGCAGAGTCATAAAGCCTACGGCTTCTGTCGACTCGGGCCTCTCGCGTGTTTCCCGCGGCAGCCATAAAATGGCGGATAGGGTCGCGGCGACGATCATCGCCGACACAATGACAAACGCCATTCGCCAGTGAAACGGATGGTGAATGAACCCGCCGATCAGCCGCCCTATCAGCCCTCCCGCCACGGTAGCAGCGACGTAGGAGCCCATGGCAACATTAAGGCTTTCGGCTGGTAGCTGGCGGGCCAAATAGGCAGCCAAACACGTGGTCAACGCCGGAATGAAAAGCCCCTGGACAAAGCGGAATCCGACCAGCAGCACGAAGTTGGGCGTCAGGGCGCATAGCAGTCCGAACCCGGCCACCATGCTACCTCCGATCGCTAGAATCGGCTTGATCGGATAGCGATCGGAAAGCCGGCCGAAAGGGAGATTGGCGATAGCGATCCCGAGGATGACCGCCGACACAGTGAAGGAGGCCTGCCGGGCGTCGACGCCGAACTCCTCGCGAATCACCGGCAGGACGGGTTGGGTCAGATAGATGGCGGTAAAGGCCGCCGATACGAGCACGAACACCAGGGGTTGAAGGCCGGGAACAGTATTTCGCTCCATCGACGTCAGTCTGCCATAGCGGCCAGCCCCTTCGTCCAATGAATGAGGGATTCGCGGAAGGTTGCAAGCGAGCTGCCACCCATGGCCTTGGCCAGTTCCGGCCCCTGCCGGCGGGCGATCGCAACGATCGCCGCCCGGGCGCCCGGGTCACCCGCAGGACCCTTTCGGCGCCGAATTCCCGCCCCAGGCCGGCCAGGAGGGGAGCGAGCAACCGTCCTTCGACCTCACGCCGAGTCAATACACCGATTCGTTGGTTGAGATCAACCGGCGGAAGTTCTAAAGAACTGGAGTTGCGGGTGGAAGCCATGGATTTCCTCTGTTTCCTGTCCGCAGGCGAAGGTGAGGCTTTTAGGCGGGGATTCTCTTGAGTTCAGGCCGTCGAACGTCAGCGGGGTCAGGAAGCGGTTGTTGGAGTCTCCCCATTGGCAGCCGGCTGAAGCTCATCCGGCTCCGTTGCGGTCGGCACACCTTTCTTTTCAAGCTTGCGCTGCCGTTTCTCCTCTGTTTTCTTCTTGCGCTCCAACTCCTTCTGCCGTTTCGTGAATTTAAAATTGGTTCTTGCCAATGGATCACCTCCGTGGAGCTCGTTGCGGATGACGAAACCAACGGGGCATCCCTCTCACAATAAGATAGGGATGCCCCGTCTAATTTTGCCGAAGCGCTATTTCAGCGTAACGTTTACGGCCGAGGGGCCTTTAGGGCCCTGTTGAATGTCGAAAGTCACTTTGTCGCCTTCGTTGAGGCTCTTGTAACCCGATGCATTGATCCCCGAGTGGTGAACGAATACATCCGGGCCGTTTTCCTGGGCTATAAAGCCGTAGCCCTTGCTGCTGTTGAACCACTTTACGGTTCCTTCCGCCATGGTGACATCCCCCTCCTTTCTAATAGGTTCTCTGGGTCTCATTTTGGAGGCTGTCGGTCAGACGAACGGAACCCACCTTCAAAGCGAAACCGGCCCGTCAATGAAGAACGGTCCTTTAGCGATTGTAAAGAGGATAGCTCTTATTGACGCCGGAGGCAAGCAAATAATGGATATCGGTCCGAATTGGAGTTTGCATCCCAAATTCAACTGTAATATGTTTTTCTGTGTGGGGTTCAAAAATCGAGTGCTGCCTGTTTGAAGAAAGGAACTATCCGACATGCTGATCGAGGGTTTCAAGGCGCTGCATCCGATCACCCAGGCGTTGTGCGGTACCCTCTTTACCTGGTTCCTGACGGCCCTGGGGGCCGGGCTCGTATTCTTCTTCAAAAAGATCAACCGTCGCGTGCTGGACGGCATGCTCGGATTTGCCGCCGGCGTCATGATCGCTGCCAGCTACTGGTCGCTTTTGGCTCCCGCTATCGAGATGGCCGAGGAGGACGGTGGGCCGGCCTGGGTGCCCGCAGCTGTCGGGTTCCTGGCGGGCGGATTTTTCATTTGGCTGGTGGACCGGGTCCTGCCCCACCTGCACTTCGGGATGTCGACGCCATCCGCCGAAGGTCTCCACACCACCTGGCGCCGCAGCATCCTGCTGGTGTTGGCCATCACCATCCACAACATTCCGGAGGGGCTGGCCGTCGGAGTGGCCTTCGGAGCCCTGGCTGCCGACATCCCGTCGGCCTCCCTGGCTGGCGCCATGGCCTTGGCGCTTGGGATCGGAATCCAGAACTTCCCGGAGGGCGCTGCGGTTTCGGTTCCCTTGAGGCGCGAGGGCTTGTCGCGCCGCAAGAGCTTCTGGTACGGCCAGCTTTCAGGAATGGTGGAGCCGATTGCCGGTGTCGCGGGCGCCGCAGCCGTGGTGCTGATGAAACCGATCCTGCCCTACGCCCTGGCCTTTGCCGCGGGCGCCATGATCTACGTGGTGGCCGAAGAGCTGATCCCCTCGGCCCGGCAGGAAGAACACAGCGACTTCGCCACCG
>CAZNAX010000246.1:0-4370 GCA_964570965.1 uncultured Desulfatibacillum sp. | reverse complement strand
TGCGTTTGGCCAGCATCTTCATCCCCACGGCCCAGTCGCTGATCAAATCGCGGGTTTTGAGTTTATAGCGCATCATGATCTCTATTTTGTGAGTGCGGCCGTAGCGTTCGATGGAATTGAGAACCTCGCGGTGGAAGTTCAAAATGTCCGGCTCCTGGATGTCGACCTGCTCGGCCAGGGCTCTTTCGCGCAGCGCATCCATCACCGCGGCGATATCGATGGCCATGGGGCATTGAATGGAGCACGTGTGGCATCCGACGCAGATCCAGATCGTGTTGCAGGTCAGTGCTTCGGTCTTCAGCCCCAGCTGCACCAACCGCATGACCCCGTTGGGCATGAAATCCATGTATTCGCTGAAAGGACATCCGCCGCTGCAGCTGCGGCACTGCAGGCAGGTGTAAACGTCCGTCCCAGCCAGTCGTATGATCTCTCTAGAGAACTTCAGATCGAGGTCGTTCAAGCGAATCAAGGATAAATTGCTCTCTTTCATTGAATCAGTCGTTGCGCGCCGTTACTGGCGAACGCTGCAGCGATGTGTTCCATGGCCTCAACGGCATCTCGCACAGCCGTAAAAATCAGGTTCGAGTGTTTGCGTTCCCTGAAGCTGCCCTGCTCCTGGATTTCAATATAGGCCGGGCTGATGGCTCCGCCGATGGCATAAATGCCCCGGATGCTGGTCTGGTACGGCGGCCGCAGCAGGATCAGGCGGGCTCCCTCTTTGCCGATTTTGCAGATTCCTTCGGTGCAGGTGATCTGCTGGATACTCAAGCGGTCGAACAAAGGTGACGGTCCTTGCGTCCCGATGCAGGCGATCACGTGCTTCATGGGAAAGCTCATGCCCTGCTGCAATTCAACTCCCTGGCCCAACTGGACATTTTGAGTCTGAACCAGCAGGCGTTCGACACCGTCCTTATCCACTTCGCCTATTTTGGGGACGACGGCTGGAAGGATCTTGATGTTGCCGCCCAAAAGAATCTCTTCTCCCAGGTCGCGGGCCACTTCCTTATCGACCTTGAAGTGTTCTTTCTTATGGCCCCAATAAACCGGGGTGTGGTCTTCGGCCGCTCGCTTGGCTTTCGAAAGGGTGGCGACCACATCCGCCGCGGCATTCCCCCCGCCCAGAACGAGAGTCGGTGCACCAATGTGTTCGGCCGGATTGTCAAGCTTGCGGGCCACCGTTTTGGCCTCGCCGTAGACGCCCAATTCAACCGGGATGTTGCTGCCGAAGGCCAGCACGACAGCGCGCGCACGGTAGCGGCTCTGCCGGGTGATCACATTGAATTCACCCTGTTCTCTCTTGATGTCCAAGAATTCTTCGTTGAGGTTAACCAGGATCCTGTGTTGGTCCACACACTTCTGGATTTTGATGAGATATTCCTCTACCGGGTGGTTGTCCGCGTCAGGCATGAGGTCATCGATGGGGAATGGCCCCGTATCGCCCTTGGGGATGGTGGGGTACACCCTCTTGCCGCGCGGATAAGAGTCGATGATTCCCTGAAACAGGCTCTTTCCTTTTTCAAGGACCACATATTTCAGCCCCTTTTCAGACGCCTGGATCGCGCAGGCGACCCCACCCGGCCCCGCCCCGACAATCACCACATCATGAAGCGACATTGAAATAATCTTCCGTTTACGGATCAGTTTTCTTGTCGGCGCACTCTACGCAACGGCCGTATTCGTCGACGCAGTCCGAGCAATGCAAACGGCCGCAAAGCCGGCATTCGGTCATGACCCCTTCGGCAGCGCCCTTGCAGTCTTTATGACAGGCGGTGCATTCGAATTGAACGTCTTCGGGTTCGGTCATTTTCTGCCTCCTTTCGTTTATGGCTGCGGCCTCAATGCGACCAGCCCTTTGGTAAATTCCAACAAAACGCCCAGTCCCTGCTGGACTTGCGGGTCTCCCATGCCTCGCAGCATGCCCCAGGGGCCGACCGCCTGGGCGGCGGACACATCCACCCGGGCCGGCAGATCGGCGGCGCGGTCCAGGAGGTCCAGCGCGCCCGGGGCGGCCAGCTTCTTCAGAATTCCCGCCAGTCGCACCACCCCTTCGGCCACCTGCTGCAGATCTTCGGCCGAATAGGACGCGCCCACCTTTTTGAGAACCTCCATGCCGGTACCGAGCAGGCGCAGCACGCCGCGCTGTTCCAGATCGTCGAGGAAGGTTATTACCTGCGGCACACTGGACTTGAGCAGGGGCTCGGCCGTCAGCGCGAAATCGATCAAATTTTTCATCTGGTCCAAGGCGAAGTCCAGGTTTCTGACGTTGCGCATCATTTTCTTGATCAGAAAGAGCAGATCCTCCAGCTGAAAATCGGCCTCCACATCCGCCAACTCGACGATCAGAGCTTGAACGGCTTCATTGACGCGCGGCGCCAGCTCTTCGCGCAGCTCGCCGAGAGCTTTGGCGGATGCCGTCAAGGGCGCGATCTGGCTTTCCAGACGGTCGAGTCGATCCAGAATCATCTGTTCCGTGGTCATGGCATCATCCCCCTCAAGCGGCTTGCCGGATTTTGCCGGCCAGATTCATCTGTGGTTCAAGCGGCAGATCGAGACCTTTCATCATCAGATTCCAGTAGACCCAGCGAAACATCATCTTGCCCCAGTGGTTGCTGAGGCTTTCCTGCAGCAAACTGAAGGGGCCCATGCCGGGGAACGGAAACTTGCCCGACAACGGCTCCACGGCGTAGTTGAAATCGAGCAGGATCGCTTTTTCGAAGCCCGAGGCCAGGAAACAGGTGGCATGGCCATCGAACTTCGGCAGCGGCGGGTGGCCGTCGATTTCGCGCACCAGGTTTTCAACCAGCGTGTAGGCCATGTAATGGGCCACGGAGCCGGCCTTGGAGGTCGGGACATTGGTCGTATCCCCGATGACGTAGATCCGATCGAACTTGCTGGCCTTCAACGTATGCTTGTCGGTCGGCACAAACCCCACGGGGTCGCTGATTTCGGAGTCGATCAGCGCCTTGGCGCCCATGTTGGGCGGTATGGCTACCAGCAGATCGTAGCCGACTTTTTGCCCTTTGTGGGATTCGATGGTTTTATCCTCGGCATTGACCTGCGCCAGATCGAAGTAGGGGGTCACCTTGATGTTTTTCTTGGCGGCAACAACCGCCAGCGTTTTGGCGGCCACCGGCTTGGTGAAGACGTTGTCCAACGGCGTCACGAATTCGACCTCGACCTTGTCCCGGACGCCGTTCACGGTGAAAAACCAGTCCGCCATGAACACGAACTCCAGCGGAGCGATGGGGCATTTGTAAGGGAATTCGGCGATGTTGAGAACCACCTTGCCGGAATCGAAGTACTTCAACCGCTTGCGCAGCGCCAGGGCGCCCTCCAATGTGTAAAAGTCGAAGATGTCCTTGCGCCAGCCGTCCAGCATGCCGTTGATCTCCGAGGGCTGGATATCGCAGCCGGTCGCGATCACCAGCCAATCGTAGTCGTACTGCGCCTTGGTCGTCTCAACCCGCCTTTGCGCCGCATCGATTTTCATGACCTTAGCGACTACGAAATCGACGCCCTGGGGAATGAATTCCTTCTTGGGTTTGAGCACATCCTGCTCACTATAGATCCCAAATGGGATGAACAGATACCCCGCCTGGTAATGGTGGCGCTCATCGCGGTCGATGATGGTGATCTGCCATTCCGCCTCTTTCAGCTCTTTGCGCAGCATGTTGGCGACGATGGTGCCGCCGGCACCGGCGCCTAAAATCAATATTTTCCTCATCTGATTTCCCTCCACCCTAGTTGAAGGTTATCCGGCCACGAATTGATAGCTCTGCGATTTGGTCCCCTCCACTTTTGGGATGTGAAAGGTCAGAATCCGGCTTTCGCAGTTTTCAACGAACTGCCTCTGCGAACAGCCGCTGCAACCGCCGCATTTCGGCTTCCGCTTCAACCACCATCTCCTCGATGATGGTTTTAAGCGGCTTGATCTCTTTCACCAGCCCCACGGATTGACCGGCCATCAGCGAGCCTTTGACCACATCGCCGTCAACGGCCGCTCGGCGCAGCGCACCGACCCAGAAACGCTCCACCTCGAACTGGGCCTCTTCGCGGGTGATGATATTTTCATCGAGCTTGCGCAGGAGCTCCATCTGAAGCTTCCCGAACTCGGCGGTCCCCTCGTTCTTGAGCGCCCGGACTGGGATGACCGGCAGGCGGCTGTCGAACTGCGGGGTGGCCACGGCATCGCGGGACTTGGCCCGCTTGAAAACCTCCTTGAAATTCGGGTGCGCGGCGCATTCCTCCGAGAGGACAAAGCGCGTGCCCATCTGGATGCCGGCCGCCCCCATCATCAGCAGATGCGCCATCATGCGGCCGGTGGCGATTCCGCCGGCGATGAAAACCGGGACATGCTCGACCTGGAAGAG
>CAZNAX010000245.1:0-4387 GCA_964570965.1 uncultured Desulfatibacillum sp. | reverse complement strand
TGGTTGCGCCCGCCGTGGCCAGCACGCGAAAGTAGATGATATAGGCGAATGCCGTTGATATCGTCGCCAGCCCCAGCACCGCCCACACCACGGATGCTGCCGGAACGGTGAGCTGCCAGGGATGGTCCACCGCCAGCACCACCGGCAGCAGCATGATCGCGGATGCGCTCAGCTGCCCGGCGGCGGCCACGGCCGGGTGCACGCCCAGGCTCCGGAACCGCCTGCCGTATATCCCGGCGAACGCATAGCAGACCGCGGCCCCGAGCACGGATAGCTGCGCCAGGACGTTCGCACCCATTCCCCGCAGCGCCTCCGGGCCGATGATGACGGCGACGCCCGCCAGCCCCACCAGCACGCCGATCAGACGGTTTGCGGTCAGCTTCTCGTCTCGGGTCAAGAAATGCGCGACGATGACGGCGAACACCGGGGTGGTTGCGTTCAGAATCGAAGCCAGGCCGCCGGGAATGCGGGTCTGCCCCCAGAAGATCAGGCTGAACGGGATCACATTGTTGAGAAGCGCGATGCTGAAGAACGCCGACCAGGTTCTCAGGTCCCCCGGAAGGCGCAGGCCGACCGCCGGGACAAGCAGGGCCAGCACGCCGGCGGCCAGCGCCACGCGCAAAAAGACCAGGGTCAGCGGCGGCAGCGACTTCACCGCGACCGCGACGAAGAAAAAGGTGCCGCCCCAGACGACCGATAGCCCCAGCACGAGGCCCCAGTCGCGCAGCCCCATGGTGCGGTTGACGGCAGATTCACTCACGCATCCTCTCCTTTGCAGCGATTTGCTGACGCCGACTATAATCAGGTCATCGAAGGGTCACAACCCGTTTCTTGCGGTTTTCTCATTCCATGCTGCCCAACTAGAACACCTCGCCCGCATGCAGCGCTTTGACGAATTTTTCAACCGGCCAGATGCGGACATCGTCAAAGGAGTATTAACGGTCTCATAATTGTCTTTACGTCGTCATTCCGGCAGGCTGTTAGCCGGAATCCATTTAATTCAACCCGTTCTGGATGCCGGATCATGTCCGGCATGACGGTTCAATTTCGGGGCGATTAATAAGTGCGTGAACAGTATACTGTAAATTTACAATGTAATTTTACAACAACCTATACAAAATGATCGCACCCGACTTCGGAGCCGTCGGAATCGCATTATGGTTTCTACTCAAGCAACCTAGGCCTGAAATATGAAACCCGCTTCATTCGCGCCAAATGCCATCTGGAACGAGCCCATAAGCGAAAATGTGCTATAGTAGTAGCAAATTAACACGAACGAACGGAGGCGGTATGCCGAGAATCATTGGAGGAATCTGGGGAATTTTATTTCTGATGCTGGTTTGCGTCTTCCCGGCTGATTCCCAGGACGACAAGAACCCGTTGGTTCTGGAGCTGTTTGCCAAGTCGGGACTGGATCAGCTGACAGAGCGGCTCCCCATGATCGTCCAGCAGGGATTGCATCAGGCATTTGCACAGGATGAGAACCTGAAAAAGCTTCCAACCCAGACCTTTCAGGAGATCATGGATGCAGCTGCGAGCGCATACGAATCTCAGAAATTAAGGAACATCATGCTGGGATCGTTTGCCGGCAAGATGGATGACGCCGAAATCAGATCGGTCATTCGATGGCTGGATTCGCCCACCGGTGTGAAATGCACGGATCTCGAAAAACAATCCTTAACCCCCGAAGGGTTTCAGGAGCTATCCCGGTTCGCGGAGGAAATCCAGAAAAAGCCTCCGCGGCCCGCGCGGCTGAAGCTCATCGGGGAGCTTGACCGGGCCACCAAGGCTACGGCCACATCCGTCGAAATTTTCATCAACTCGAACCTGGCCGTTGCAACAGCGGTAGCCCTCTCCCTCCCGCAGGAGAACTCCATGCTCCTTTCAGATTTTAAAAAGAAGCTTGAAACCAGCAGGGCCGCCATCGAAAATGCCCTGCAGGAGCAGACTCGGATCAGCTTGCTCTACACCTACCGCTCGCTCTCGGACAGCGAAATAAAGGAGTATATCGATATAGCCACCTCTCCTGCCGGGAGCAAATTCAACGCCGTCGGCATCGAAGCTTTCCAGAAGGCCATGGTTGAAGGCGGGATGGATTTCGGCCAGGCGGTCGCGAAAGTGTTCGAGAATGTGAACCAAAAAAAAGAAATCTAGAAATCTGGAGATCTTCGACCGCAAGGTGCCGCATGACGGGGGCTGTTTGAATGCAATTTTTTCAGTACGGACAGGCAGAGATCGATTACTTGGCATGTCGCGACCGCAAGCTCGGCCGGGCGATCGGCCGAATCGGCAGGATCGAGCGGCCGGTCATGCCGGACCTGTTCAAGGCCCTGGTTCATTCCATCTTGGCCCAGCAGATCTCGCGGAAGGCCGCCGATACCGTGTGGGCGAAGCTCTCCGAACGGCTTGTGGACGTCGCGCCTCGCAACGTCGCCGGCACCGATGTCTCCGATATTCAAAAATGCGGGCTTTCGATGCGCAAGGCCGGATATATCAAGGGGCTCGGCGAGGCGGTCATGAGCGGCAGGCTGGATTTTTTGAAATTAAGGGAAATGCGCGACGAGGAGGTTATCGAAAAGCTGTCGTCCTTTCCCGGCATCGGGGTCTGGACCGCCGAAATGCTGCTGATTTTCTCCCTATGCCGGCCGGACGTGGTGAGCTGGGGAGATCTGGCCATCCGACGCGGGATGATGAAATTGTATGGATTAAAAGCGCTTTCAAAAACGCAATTCGATCGGTTCCGCAATAGGTACTCACCCTGCGGCTCGGTTGCATCCCTTTATTTGTGGGCGCTGTCGGTCGATTAGGAGACGTCGACATCCCCTCCGATGCTCCGGGCACTTGTTCCCGATCTATCCCGTTGAGCATCCATTCGTCAGCCTCCCAGGCAGTACTACCAATAAATTTCTGATATCTTTCGTCTTGCGGCGCCGTTCGGACGGGGACTTCGGTGTTGACAAGCCCGCTCCGCCTTTGTTAATCCTCAACGGCCCCAAAACATTTATATTCAGCATCAAACGCTTCATTCCCGGGCTCTCTGGGTCTGCGCGGAATCCTGCGTGCCTTCTAGAAGTTGACCCCAAGTAAAGCCAAGGTCGCCGGATTTTTTCCGACGGATCTGGTGGAAAATTTGGGCTCTGCGGTGCACCAGCATCATAAACGCTTTAAAAAGCTAAGGAGGATGGCATGAGATTTCGCAACTGTCTGGCTCTGATTTTGGCTATCGCTCTGCTGACCGGCTTCGCGGCCGGTCCTGCCGCCGCGGGCAAAAAGGATGGCACGCTCAATATCGCTCTTGAAAAAGAGCTCGAAACCCTGGACTGGTATTTCAATACGGCCAGGGAAGGCATCGTGCTTTCCCAGCACGCCTATGATTTCCTGATCTACCGCGACCCCGTCACCTTCGAGCACAAGCCGCTCCTGGCCACCTCCTGGAAGTGGTTGAGCGACACGGAACTTGAGCTCGAGCTGCGGCAGGGCGTCGTCTTTCACAACGGCGCCAAATTTTCGGCCGACGACGTGGTCTACATCCTCAATTACGCCGCCAATGCCGACAACAAGGTCAAGTACTGGACCTACGTCAACTGGATCAAAGAAGTCAAAAAAATAGGCGACTACAAGGTTCAGATCATCACCCACAAGCCCTTTCCGCCGGCTATCGAGTTTCTGTCCTGTGCCATGCCCATTTACCCCAAGGACTACTATGCCCAGGTAGGCTCCAAAGGCTTCGGCGCGAAGCCCATCGGCACCGGTCCCTACAAGGTCGCCGAGGTCGAGCCCGGAAAAAAGATCGTGCTGGAGGCCTTCGACAAGTATTTCGCGGGCAGCCCCAAGGGCAAGCCCGCCATCCAGCGCATCGTCTGGCGCACCATCTCGGAGGTCAACACCAAAGCGGCCGAGCTCATGACCGGCGGCTTGGACTGGGCCTGGCTCATCCCGCCCGACCAGGCCTCCAAGCTGGCGCAGGTGCCCAACCTGACGGTGGTGGCCGGCGAAACCATGCGCGTCGGCTTCCTTTACATGGACGCCGCCAACGTCACCAAGGACGCCTTCCCGGACAATCCCTTCACCAAGCTCAAAGTCCGGCAGGCTATGAACTTCGCTATCGACGCCCCCATGATGTCCAAGACCTTGGCGGGCGGACAGTCCAAGCCGATCGACTCGATTTGTTATCCCAGCCAGTTCGGCTGCACCAGCGATGTGGCCAAGTACCCCTATGACCCCGCCAAGGCCAAGCAGCTCCTCGCCGAGGCCGGCTATCCCGACGGCTTCGAGGTCGATTTTTACGTCTACCGCGACCGGCCCTACTCCGAGGCCATCGTCGGCTACCTCGCCAAGGTCGGCATCAAGGCCAAGCTGATCCAGCTCCAGTACTCGGCCATGCGCG
>CAZNAX010000244.1:0-4398 GCA_964570965.1 uncultured Desulfatibacillum sp. | reverse complement strand
GGTGATCCGTGCAGCGGTGTCCGGGACGTGTTTCACACACACATAAATGCGCATTCAAGAGATCCTTCCGGGGTGTTTGGCGCCAACCGTAGTGAGTTTTCATGCTTGAGTCAAAATACAAATTTTCATTCTATATAACCTCAGGTTATGCTATGCCGTAGCGTCAGCACCGTTTGAGAGCAGACGATGAATCTCAACCAACTCAAAGTATTTTTTCTCATCATCCGGCGCGGAAGCCTGACGGCCGCCGCCGCCGAGCTCAACATCACCCAGCCGGCCGTCACCAAGGCGATCCAGCGTCTCCAGGAGCATTACGATGTGCGTCTGGTCGAGCGATCCGGCAAGAAATGGATGTTGACGACGGCCGGGCAGGCGCTTTATCAGATTGCCGGCCGCATCTTCCAGCTCGAGCACCAGGCCGAGGACTGCATCCGCGGGTTCCGGGAGCAGGGCGAACGGCGATTGCGGATCCATGCCAGCGAGACCTTCGGCGGTTACTACCTGCCGGAATTGATCAGCCGCTATCAGCGCCGGCACCCGGGCATCACGGTTTCCGTGGACATCCTGCCGAACGAACGGGTCGTGGAAAACACGGCTGCGCTGGGCAACGATGTCGGCTTCATCTCCGACCCCATCCGGCACCGGAACCTGACAGTGCGCGAGGTGCTGCGCGAACGGCTCGTGCTGATCGCCGCACCCGGCCACTCTCTGACGCATCGCCGGACCGTTCGGCCGAAGGACCTCCACGGGCAGCCCATCATCATGCACGAGCCGGGATCGGCGCTGCAGAAAGCCATGGATGGCCTGCTCGGCCGCCGAAGGTCCCGTCTGCCGCACTACCTGGAGTTCTCCAATAACGAGGCGATCAAGCGCGCGGTTGCGGCCGGGACCGGCATTGCCTTGATCTCCGAAAAGGTGGTCGCCGAAGAAACCCGGGAGGGCAAGCTGGCGGTTCTGCGTCTGTCGCGCCCGCCGATGGTGCGCTCGTTTTACATGCTGCACCACCGGAGCAAATCGATTTCGCCGTCGATGAAAAACCTGATGGACATGGTGGCCGCCTGGGCCGCGGAAGGATGATACCGAATGAACCTCAACCAGTTGAAGATCTTCTACTTTGCAGTGAAGTCCGGCAATTTAAGCGTTGCCGCCGGGGAGCTTTTCATCACCCAGCCGGCGGTCACTAAAGGCCTTCAGCGCTTTCAGGAGTTCTATGAGCTGAAGTTCATCGATTACGTGGGCAAGAAGCTCGTGCTGACCGACGCCGGCGAGGTGCTTTTCAAAATCGCCGAAAAGATCTTCGACATGGAAACCCACGCCGAGGAGAGCATCCGCGATTTCCAGCAGCGCAAGCGCGGCCATATCCGCATTCTGTCGAGCGAGAGCTTCGGGGACTATTACCTGCCGGAGGTGATCATCCCGTTCTGCAAGGCCTATCCGCTGGTGCGGGTGTCCATGAACATCCTGCCGACCGAGCTGGTCGTTGAAAACACCGCCAGCTTGAAGTGCGACATCGGTTTCATCTCCTACCCCGTGGACCACGAGAAACTGGTGGTGCGGGAGATCCTGGAGGACGAACTGGTCATCATCACTCCCCGGCGCCACCCCCTGGCAAGCCAGCATATGCTGCGCGCGCACGATCTGGAAGGCCAGCCCCTCATCATGCACGAGGAGCAATCCGCGCCGCGCCGGGCGATCGACGAATTCGTCCAGCGCCACGGCATTTCCGTCCGGATCCCCATGGAGCTCTCCAGCAATCGCGCCATCAAGCGGGCGGTGGAGCACGGGATCGGCATCGCCCTGATTTCGCGCAAGGTGGCCAAAGATGAAATCGAGACGAAGCGCCTCGTCGCGCTGTCCCTAGGTGATCCCGCCATGAAACGCAAATTCTTCCTCGTGCATCACCGCGACAAGTACATCTCCGAATCCCTGCAACGGCTGATGGATATGGCATTCAAGTGGGCGGCCGAGATCCACTGACAAACGGCGCCGCAGGCCGTGATCCGGCGTTGCGCGGCTCTTGGAAATGCTCACCTATCCAAATGATATGCTGCGCGTTCCAAATCGCCGCGCGCCTTGGCTGACAGCCTGAAACGCCGTTTGTCAACGCAGCTGGAACCAGGTGCGCTGCAGGGCCAGGACGGTCAGGGCATCGGTGATCGTGCCGGCAACGATCATGTCCATCAAGCGATCCAACGGATAGATCTGCGTGCGGATGATCTCGTCCGGATCGGGTCGCGGCCGCGTCAACGTGAGCCCGCACGCGATGAACAGATGGATGACTTCGTCGGAGTAAGCCGGCAGGATGTGGGTCCGGCCGAGGTCGATGAACTCGGCGGCTGTATAACCGGTCTCTTCTTCGAGCTCACGGCCGGCGCAGGCCCGGGGCGACTCCCCCGGCTCGAGGGTCCCGGCCGGGATCTCCAGGAGGGTCTCCCGGACGCAGGGCCGGTACTGATGTTCCATGACGACATGGCCGTCGTCGACCAGCGGCACGACCCCCACCGAGCCGGGGTGGCGCACCATGGCCATCTCGACCCGGCGGCCGTTCGGCAGGGTGAGGTCTTCGGCCACGAAGGCGAAATGCCGGCTGCGGAAGATTTCCCTGCGGCGATGGGTGTATGCTTTGGGCGACCGGCCGGGATCGGAATCCATGTCGACCTCCCCCCTCCTTGCGTCAGGCCTGCAGCAGTCTGAGGCCGAAGAGTTCGTCGAGCCGGGTGATCACCGGCGCATCGGTCTTCACCTCGGGCCACGTGCGCTTCACCCCGGCATGCTGGATCCACACCGGATGCAGGCCGGCGCCGCGGGAGCCGCAGACGTCGTTGCGCCAATCGTCGCCGACATAGACGGCCTGGGCCGCATCGATCCCCAGCGATCGCAGGCATCGCTTGAACGGCGCAGGGTCGGGCTTCGGAGGGATCCCGTTTTCCCCCGCCACCACCACCACCCGGAAATACGTTTCGATCCTGGGAAATTCACGCAACCGATGCGTGCCCGAAACCGGTTGGCCCTGGGTGTTGGTGATCAGCGCGAGCTGAAAGCGGGTGGTGAGCGCCTTGAGCACGCCCAAGGCTTCGGGGAACAGCACCGAGTGCGCCTTGACCGTGTCCCAATACTGGGCCTCCCAGGCCTCCAGAAGTGCATCGTCGGGCACGAGGCAATGATCGTGATAAACCTCGCGCCACATGGCCGGCCGCGAAAATTCCGAACGATCGTGGAACGCCTTGCGGATCTGGCGGTAGCGGTCGAGGAATTTTTCCCGCAGCGAAAGCGCCATGTGCCCGAAGAGCTTCGCCTGGGCCTCTTTTTCAGCTTGCCGGAACCCGTCGGCGGAATCCACGAGCGTCTGGCCGAAATCGAAGATGACCGCTTTGATCAATCCCGTCCCCATTTTTTGAGGTAGTCCCCGAACAGCTCCTCGTCGCTCGGGATGTATTCCGGGATGGGCATGGAAACCAGGGTGTAGTTCAGGAAATGCCTCCAGTTGACGTTCTCGCTGGTCATGTTGCCGGCCCAGGTGCCGCCGCCGAGCGTGTCGGTGAACGGCAGGCCGGCACCCCAGCCGCCGCTGTTCGCAGCGGTGTGGCCCATGTTGCAGACCACGCGGCCGACCTTGGCCCGCAGCGCGAGCTTCACCCGGCGCTCGTCCAATTCGGTATGGATCGACACCGAATGCCCCTTGCCGGAGAATTGAAGAATCTTCTCCAGCCGGTCCAGCATCTCGTCGAAGTCGCTCCATTTCCAGACGGTCAGGACGGGGGAGATCTTCTCGCCCGAGAAGCGGTCTTCGCGGCCGATCTTCTCGCCGATCACCATGAGGAACTTGGTCGTCGCCGGCACCTTGAGGCCGGCCAGCTCGGCGATGAAGGTGGCGTTGTGCGCCACGATATCGCGGTTGAGCGTCTTGCCGTCCGGCCACATGCACTGGCGCAGGGTTTCGCGCTCGGCGGTGCTGCACAGGTAGCCGCCCTCTTTCTTGAGGCACTCGATCATTTTGTCATAGATGCTCTCGTGCAGGGCGACGGCGTTCTCCGAGGAGCAGGAGGCCGCATTGTTCGCGATCTTGGAGAGCATGATCTTGCGGGCGGTGGCCTGGAGGTCGGGCACGGTCTCGTCCACGAAGGACACGACGTTCCCCGCGCTCACCGTCTGGGCCGGTTTGCCGGCTGCGTAGACGACCTTGACCAGAGCCGCGCCGCCGGTGGCCACGGCGAAATCGCAGTGGGCCATCAACTCCTGGGTCTTGGCCTGACTCGTGTTCTTGATGCACTGCAGCAGGTCCACCGGCGCACCGATCTTCTGCAACGCCTCGCGGCCGTACTCGACCGTCAGGTAGGAGCTCTTCTGGGTGCGCGGGTGCGGGGAGACGATCATGGCGTTGCGGGTCTTCAGGGTGGA
>CAZNAX010000243.1:0-4459 GCA_964570965.1 uncultured Desulfatibacillum sp. | reverse complement strand
TCGGTTTACGGCGCCAACACCCGGATGCCCTTTTCGGTTCATCACAACGTCGACCATCCCGTGTCGCTTTACGCCGCCACGAAGAAGGCCAACGAGCTCATGGCCCACACGTACAGCCATCTTTACGGGATGGCCTGCACCGGTCTGCGGTTCTTCACCGTCTATGGCCCCTGGGGCCGGCCGGACATGGCGCTTTTTCTATTCACGGATGCGATCCTGAATGATCGGCCGATTCAAGTCTTCAACCACGGCCGCATGCAGCGCGATTTCACCTACATCGACGACATCGTCGAAGGGGTCGTGCGCGTGATGGGCCGTTTGCCCGCGCCGAACCCGAGCTGGAACGGCGACCGGCCGGACCCCGGCACATCCTACGCCTCCTACAAAGTCTACAACATCGGCAACAACCAACCGGTGGAACTCAATCGCTTCATCGAGACGATCGAGTCGGTTCTCGGGCGATCGGCCCGCAAGGAGTACCGCGACATGCAACCCGGCGATGTGCCGGCGACCTACGCCGATGTGGACGATTTGACGGCCGACGTCGGCTTCAAACCGGCCACCCCCCTGCGAAGCGGGATTGAACGCTTCATCGCCTGGTACAAGAGTTACTATTCCCATTGACAGCAAATTTCGTTTGCGGATATAGTTTTTTATATCACATGCACTGGCTCCGGTGTGGGCTGGATCCGTTCATGCGACCCGATCAACAGGAGAGGAGGAGCCTTTGATGACGTCACAGATGCCTAAGAATGGAATACGGCCGAATCCCGTGGGAGACTGGCCGAAGATTGACCCCACGGCGTTCGTGGATCCGAGTGCACAGATCATGGGAAACGTGTTGATCGGCGCGCGCGTCTATGTGGGTCCGCTTTCGGTCATCCGCGCCGACGAAGTCGATGAAACGGGCAAGGTGCACCCGGTCATCGTTGCGGAAGACGCCTGCGTCCAGGACGGGGTGATCATCCACGGCCGCTCCGGGAGCGAAGTCACCATCGGGCCGCGCTCCAATATTTCCCATGGGGTTATCGTCCACGGGCCCGCCGCCATCAAGTCGGACTGTTTTGTGGCGATTCGTGCGGTTGTCTACGATTCCGTCTTGGAAGAATCCGTGTGGGTCGGAGTGGGTTCGGTCATCATGCGCACGACGATCCCCGCAAATACCTGGGTGCCCGCCGGGTCCATTATTCGTTCGGACCATGAGACCAAGCAGTTCCGGCTGATCAACCTCAAGGAAGAGAAATACAAGAAAGGCGTCTACGACGCCAGCGCCTCCCTCCGAGACGGCTACCTCAAGCTCTATAACAAATAAAAAAAGCCGGGCGGCTTTTCAGCCGCCCGGCTTTTTTACGAAGTCGTCAAAATCCTCAAGGAATGATCCCCATCCCTTTCAGCACCGACAGCATGATGGCGGCGGCCATGACCGACCCCACCTGGCCGCCGGTGTTGGCCCCCACGGCATGCATCAGCAGGAAATTGAACTTGTTGTACTTCAGGCCTTCCTTCTGAACGACCCGTGCCGCCATGGGGTAGGCCGATATGCCTGCCGCGCCGATCAATGGGTTGATCTTGCCGCCGGTCATGACACACATGGCCTTGCCGAAGAGCACCCCGCAAACCGTATCGAGGCAGATGGCTACGAAGCCGAACACCAGGATCATGAGGGTCTGAGGAGTCAGAAAGGCACGGCCGTCCATGGTGGCGCCGATCGAAATGCCGAGGAACAGGGTCACTACGTTGGCAATCTCGTTTTCGGTCGCCTTGGTGAGCCGGCTTACAACGCCGCACTCCTTCATGAGGTTGCCCAGCATGATCGTGGCCAGCAGGGGCAGGCCGTTGGGTGCGATCAACCCGCCGAAAATGGTCACCACGATCGGAAAGACGATCTTGGTCGCCTTGGAGGCCGGAGTCGTTGAGGAAAGCTCCGACATGTTGATCTGGCGTTCCTTTTCCGTGGTCAGGAACTTCATAATCGGCGGTTGGATGATCGGCACCAGGGACATGTACGAGTACGCCGCCACCGAGACCGCCGCCAGCAGGTGCGGCGCGTAGCGGGAAGACACGTAGATGGCCGTAGGCCCGTCGCAGGCGCCGATGACGCCGATGGCTACGGCATCCAGCTTGTCGAAGCCGAACAGCAGCGCCAGGCCGATGGTCAGGAAAATGCCGAACTGGCCCGCCGCCCCCAGCAGAAAAATCTTGGGGTTTTCCAGCAACGGCCCGAAATCCGTCATGGCACCGATGCCGATGAAGATGAGCAGGGGAAAAAGCTCATTGGCGACACCCATGTTGTAGATGGTTCTTAGAAAACCCTCATCGCCCATCAAATCCGCAAGGGGGATGTTGATCAGGATGGCTCCGAAGCCGATCGGAACCAGCAGAAGCGGTTCCACATCTTTTTTAATCCCCAGATAAAGCAGGAGACATCCCACCGCTATCATGATGGGGTTGGACCAGTGCAAGTTGGCCACTCCCGCTCCCAGCCCGCTCAGCCCATTCAGAATCGCCTCGAACATGGTGTAACCTCGCTGTTGATGACCCTAGTTGGATTCCTCTTTAACGGGGAAGATTTTTTTCAGCAGCCCCATCATCACGGATAGCGCCCCCAAAGCTGCCAGCGTGCCACCCATTCCAACGACCAGCAATGTCAATCCGAACGTCCAATTATCCATTTTGTCCTCCGATACCCGCCAACGGTCTGACGTATTATCTGCCATTGAATCGATAAAAGACTTCCACCTACCATTCTCAAACTGGGTTTTCAACAAAAAAAGTCGGAATTGACATTCAGCCGGCCAGCATCATAAAAAACATCGATTGCTGTCATCCAACCGGTCGAAGAGGCTGAGCCATGCAGACGGACGAGGTGCGAAACATCTTGGAGGCGTGCGAGTTCTTTAAAGGCATTGATAGCGGCCAACTCGCCGGCATCACCCCCATCTGCAGGCCCTGCCGCTTCGAGGCCGGTGAAACCATCTAGCGGCAGGGCGGCGTCGGCGAGGAGATCTTCATCATCGCCGAAGGCCAGGTGATGCTCGAGCGCGCGGTCAGCGTGGGCTCTCGCAAGGGGACGGTGCCGGTGGCGGTTCTCGGCAAAGGCAAAATCATGGGGGCTTGGTCCACGCTGCTGAACGAGCCACACACGCTGATGCTCTCAGCCGTCTGCAGGCGTACGGCAGTGCTCTTGGCTATTAACGGCCCCGAGTTACGACAGCGTATGACCGCCGACATTTTACTGGGTTTTCGCATTCTTGAGAAGCTCTGTCTCATGCTGCGCGAACGGGTGCAGGCCACCTTAGGCGCCATGGACAACCTTTGAGACCGCTGCTAAGTCTTCCCTTCGCCCCCTGTGCCAAAGAGGGCGAAGGGGAGATATTGAAAGCGACTTGCTTACAAGCCCCAAATTCGCGTGAGTCATACGGCCGAGTGGTAAATTTACAGTGGCATCTTTCGATTTCGCTGAAGACCTGAACCTTACGGCCGAAGAAGCCTGCGCACTCGATGGCCTGAAGTCGAAGCTGGAGCAGATGGGCCGCGAGCGCGGCAGGCTGATCCCCATGCTGCAGCTCGTCCAGGACACCCTGGCCTATCTGGCCCCGGCAGCGATCCGGCTCGTGTCCGCTCAACTGGAGATCTCCGTCTCTGAGGTCTTTGGGGTGGCGACTTTCTACAACCAGTTCCGGTTCAGCCCGCCGGGCCGCCATCCGATCAAAGTCTGCCTGGGCACGGCCTGCCACGTCAAGGGCGGCGAGATCATCCTGGAAAATTTCGAACGCAAGCTTCAGATCAAGGACGGCCAGACCACCGCGGACCGCGAGTTCAGCATCGACCGGGTGGCCTGCGTGGGTTGCTGCGCCTTGGCGCCCGTGGCCATCGTCGGCGAGACCTTGTACGGCAAGATGCAGCCCAGCAAAGTGGAGGGCATCGTCTTGCGGGTCAAGATCGAAAAGGAACAAGAGGAGCGGGAAACGCGCCAGCATGAGGCAAACCTCCCAGAACAGATACCGCCAACTTCGGAATGAAGCCGACCGGCGCCGGCGAGAGTGGACCGAATCCGCGCTGCCCAAGATTCACATCGGCCTGGCCACCTGCGGCATCGCCGCCGGCGCCCAGGAAACCCGGGCCGCCTTCGAGGAGGCATTGGGCGAGGCGGGGGTGCCGGCGCACATCCATGCGGTCGGCTGCTGCGGGCACTGCTATGCCGAGCCGGTGGTGGTCATCGATCATCCGCAGTCGGGCTTTCCTCCCATCTTCTATCCGGAAGTCAATGCGGGCAAGGCCCGCATGCTGGCCAAACTGTTCTTGAAGGAGGGCGACCCGCGCCTCGAGCACATCCTGGGCGCCACGGTCGCAAACGATCTCATCCCGTCGGTGATGGAGTTCCCGCGCTTCAACTTGGAACACCGCCTGATCATGGAGCGCTGCGGCCGGATCGATCCCGAGGACATCTACGATTATA
>CAZNAX010000242.1:0-4468 GCA_964570965.1 uncultured Desulfatibacillum sp. | reverse complement strand
ATATCGGTGCGAAGGAATTCCTCAAAAGCATTCTTGAAACTTACAACATCATCAGCTTCAGCTATCAGACCGTCTTGTCCGAAGGGTTGGTGCGGTCGCCGAATGAAACGATTCACGAACATCTGGCCATCATCAAGGCCATCAGCAACCGCGATGCCGATTCGGCTGAACGACTGATGCGTCGGCATCTCAGCAATTCCGCCGAAGTCCTCCGGCAAAGTCTGAAAGAGGAAAGAGTTTGAACCGAATCCCATGGGAAAGGAGGGATAGGGGCGGAGAGTGTTTTTGTCATCAGTTCGTTTCAGCGGGGCTGCATTGGAAAGCTAACCACATAACGTCAAGGAGGGAACTCATGAAAAAGATCCTCGCAGCAGTAATGGTTCTTCTTGTGGGGGCGTCATTCGCCTGGGGCGCTTCCAAGGTGATCACCAAACCCGTGACGATCTACTGCGCCTTCTCCGCCGGCGGCGGCACCGACCTGGTCAACCGCGGCCTGGCCGAGGGCATGAAGGAGTACCTCGGGGTGCAGGTGAACGTGGTCAACCTGACGGGCGCCGGCGGCGGAATCGCCATGGACAAAGTGTGGCAGAACCCGCGCGACGGTCTCTCGATTCTCGGCATCTCCGAAACCGGGCTGTTTGTTCCAGCCAACGCCGCGCACCACACCACAGCCAAAGACTGGCAGTGGTATTGGGCCGGCGGGTCCCCCGGTGTGCTGCTGGTGCCCATGGATTCCAAGTACAAGACCTTTAAAGATCTGGTGGACGACGCCAAGGCGCGGCCGGGCCAGGTGAAGGTGGCGGCCAGCGTGCTGCCTGGCGTGTGGAGCATCCGCTGGATGTCGATCGGCAATGCCGCTGGCATCAAGACCAATGTGCTGCCCTATGCCGGTTCGGCGCCTTCGGTGACCGCATCCCTCACCGGCGAGGTCGACGCCGTGCACGTGTCGGTCGGCGAGGCGTTGCAGTACATGCAGGCCAAGAAGCTGCGCCCGATCGTGGCGAGCGAGGTCGAGGGCGTCGACATCCCCGGCATCGGAAAAGTGGCGGCGATCACCGACACCTTCCCGGAGCTGAAGAAAGTACTGCCCATGCCGCAGTTGCTGGGTATCGCCATCCCGATGGACACGCCCGCGCCGATCAAGGAGGAAGTCACCAAGGCCTTTGATGCCGCCATGAAGTCCGACGCCGTCAAGAAGATCCTGGACGCCCAGGTGGCACAGCCCTTCGGCTGGTCCGGCGACAAGGCCAACACCATGTCCAAGTCGCTCGAGTCCAAATTCAGCTGGATGATGGTCGACCTGAACATCGCCAAGAAGAACCCGGCCGAGCTGGGCATTCCGAAACCATAAAGTTCAATGATTTGAGACCTGCGTGCAATAAAATCCCCCTATCCCTCTTTGACAAAGGGGGGGGGAGGGGGATTTTAGGCCGCAGGGGGCTGCCCAGCGCGGAATCGGAAAATCACCGCATGGATCTCAAAAAAGAGACTTAATGATTGACGAATCAAAAGGTCGGCTGCGTTCGCTCGACGTTTTCATGGGGCTGGGGTTTCTCGCCGTCGCTGCATTCGTGGCCTATGACGGGTTTGTCGCCTACTACGCCCCGCAGCTGGCCACCGTGGAGAAATCATCCAACCCGGGCGTGACCACCCTTTTTATCGCCGGCCTGATGGGTGTTTTTGGGCTGGCGATCGCGATCATCGGCATGCTCGGCTCGGGCCGCCCTTTCCGCATCGCCCGGCAGGCGGTCTCCGAAACGCTTCAGTCGAAAGCCTTTTACAAGGGCATCATCGCACTGGCCTGCATTGCCGTTTATTTTTTCGTCTTCTGGGGCCGCATTCCATATGTAATTTCCACCTTTCTCTTTCTCGCCGGAACGATGGCCATTTTCAAGGCCGGCGCATGGTGGAAAATCGTTATCATTTCCGGGATCACCGTGACGGTTGTCTGGTATGTGTTTGGTGTCCTGGCCATGATCCCCCTTCCGTAGTGAGAGGACGCAGCAGCCATGGGCTTCGAGCAGATCATGGTCGAGGTTCTGAAGACCCTGAACATTGAGTTCATCTTTCTGATTGCCATGGGCGTTTTCATCGGCCTGGTCGTCGGTGCGCTGCCGGGACTGACCACCACCATGGGCATCGCCCTTCTGACCGGCATCACCTTCAAATTTTCCGGTCATTCGGCGATTGCACTGCTGATGGGGTTATATGTCGGCGGCGTCTCGGGGGGATCGCTTTCGGCGATCCTGGTAGGGATCCCGGGTACCCCGGCCAACGCATCCTCCACCCAGGACGGCTTTCCACTGGCGATGGCCGGCAAGGGCGCGCAGGCCATCACCATATCGCGAATGGCATCCATCATCGGGACGCTTTTCGGAATCGGATGTTTGGCATTCTTGACGCCGTTATTGACGGAGCTGGCCTTGAAATTCACCTCCGCCGAGTTCTTCCTGGTCGGGCTCTTCGGCGTCCTGATTTCGGGCGCGCTGACGGGCGGCGACATAGCGCTCAAGGGCTGGGTGGCAGGAATCTTCGGCCTTGCCATCGGCATGGTCGGCAGCGACGAGCTGACCGCGTGGCAGCGCATGACCTTCGGCAGCCCCGAGCTGTTCGGCGGTATTCCTTTCATTCCGATCATGATCGGGTTTTTCGGAATCCCTCAGGTGGTCGAGGCCCTGACCGACGAGCATGATGTGCTGGTTGCCGTGCTCGACAAGACCAAGGTGAAGCTCAAGGATATTACGAAGTATTGGTGGGTGGCCATTCGCTCGGGGCTGATCGGCGTAGGCGTCGGCATCATCCCTGGTGTGGGAGAAGACGTGGCTTCTTGGACCTCTTACGGTGTCGCCAAAAAGTCGAGCAAGCACCCCGAGGAATACGGCAAGGGATCGATCGAGGGACTGGTGGCCGCCGAGACGGCGGACAACTCCTGCGTCGGCGGCGCGATCATTCCGCTGCTTTCGATGGGAATCCCGGGCAGTCCTCCGGCTGCGGTCATGCTCGGCGCCTTTCTGATCCACGGGGTGCGGCCGGGGCCGATGCTTAGCTTTGAGTTCCCGGCCTTCACCTACCAAGCGGTATCATGGCTGCTGGTGGCCACTATATTCATGCGCTTTTTCGCTATGTGGCTGGCCCGGCCGATGCAGAAGATCCTGCAGATCAAAAACGCCATCCTGATGCCAATCGTCACGGTGCTGTGCGCCATCGGCGCCTTTTCTTTGGATATGCGTTTTATCGACATCATACTTGTCTTCGTATCCGGGCTGCTCGGCCTGCTCTTCAAGCAAGGGAAATATCCGGCGGCGCCGCTGGTGCTCGGCATCGTTTTGGGTCCGCTGGTGGACACGAACTTCCGCCGAGCGCTGAAGGCCTCGGGCGGCGACTTCTCGATCTTTTTCACTCGCCCGGTTTCGCTTATCCTTGTGATTTCGATCATTTTGCTGATTTTGGGTCAGCTGGGGGTTTTTACGAAGATCAAGGCGATGTTCACCAAGACTCGGACGGCAGCGTCATGAAACGGATTCCCAGCGACCCGAACCGAAAACCGCGACGGCGGACACCATTCCGTAAGGGTAGCCTTCAACCCGCAGGGCGGAGATAAGACGGATAGAGGAGATGAGCATGCTCAAATTGGGGATCATCACCGGGTTTTTGTCTAGGACCAAGGACCGGTTCCACGAGTACAACCAGCCGCTCGATCTGGACGGCAAGTTCAAGCTGATGTCGGAGATGCAAGGCTTCGACGGGGTCGAGATCGTCTATCCCTATGAGGTCAACGACGTTGCCGAGACCAGGGCCGCGCTCAGAAAGCACCAAATGAAAGTGGCGGCCATCAACGTGAACGTCAAGGCGGAGCCCGAGTTCAGAAACGGCGGGCTGACCTCGCTCGACCAGAAAATCCGCAACAAGGCCGTGCGCTTCATCAAGGAGGCCAAGGACTTTGCCGAGGCCGTCAGCGCCGACAAGGTCACCTGTTGCCCGCTCGGCGACGGTTACGAGTTCGCCTTCCAGCACGACTATGCCGTGGCGTGGAAGCACCTGGTCGAGACCTTCGGGGAGGCCGGAAGCTACAAAACGAACATTCCGCTGTTCATCGAGTACAAGCCCAGCGAGACCCGCGGCCGCTGCTTTCTGGACACCGCGGCCAAGACGCTTTGCCTGCTGAACGACATCGGTGTCAAGGAGATGGGAGTGACGCTCGATTTCGGCCACTCCATTTACGGCAACGAAAACCCCGCGGAAGCCCTCGTGCTACTGGCCGAGAGCGACTACAGATACTACATCCACATCAACGACAACGACGGAAAATGGGACTGGGATTATTTCTGCGGTACCAAGCACTTCCTGGAGTACGTCGAGTTCCTCTACTATTTGAAGAAATACAAGTACAAAGATTACCTCACCTCAGACACCTCCCCGACCCGCTGGGACATCAAGGAGGTCTTCGAGGCCAACAGCCGCATGACGA
>CAZNAX010000241.1:0-4470 GCA_964570965.1 uncultured Desulfatibacillum sp. | reverse complement strand
ACAAGCACGAAGAGAAGGGCGCCCACACGGCGGTGGAAACCTGCGGCTTCGTCGAGTGGCCGGTATTGGCGCACGTGGCTCAAAACGTCGATCTTTTCCTCTACGACATCAAGCACATGGACCCGGCAGAGCACCTGCGGCTGACCGGGCGGGACAACCGGCTCATTTTGGACAATGCCCGCCGCCTGGCCGCAGCGGGCCATGGCCTGGTCCTCCGCCTGCCGCTGATTGCCGGGATCAACGACCAGCCCGGCAACCTGGCGGCCACGGCCGAATTTACCCGTTCGCTGCCGGGGGTCGGGCGCATCGATATCCTCCCCTATCACCGCCTGGGCGAAGCCAAATACCGGCGCTTGGGGAAAGCGTATGCCCTGGAAGGCGAACCCTTTATCAGCGCGGCGCAGGTGGCGCGGGCCCGTGAACTTTTGGAAGAACGAGGGCTTGAGGTGACGGTGGGCGGATGACCGTACCCGGCGCCGGCTCGGGGGGAGAGTGAAAGCCCCGCCGCGGCCCGCGGCCCAACATGCCGTCGAATCGCTGCAAAAACGGATCAACCCCAGCAAACAGAAAGGTTATCTCGTGGCACAACTCAATCCGGACTATATCCGCGAATTAGTCGAGCTCATCAACGCCAGCCCCTTCCCGGCCCATATGTCCATGCGGCTGGCTGCGATCGACTTCGACCAGGCGGTCATCGAGCTCCAGGCGTCGCGCAGTCACTTGCAGGCCTACGGCATCATTCATGGCGGCGTGCTGGCCACCTTGATCGATACGGCAACCTTCTGGGCCGTTTACATGCGGATTCCCGAGGATGCCGGCCTGGTGAATATCGATCTGAAGCTCAACTATCTGAAGCCGGTCGAAAACGGATTGCTGAGGGCCGAGGGGCGTGCGATTCGATCCGGCCAAACGATATGCTATGCGGAAGCCGAGGTCTTTAACAGCGCCCGCGACCTCGTTGCCCATGGAACCTCCACGTTGATGATCCTGCCCGGCAAAGGCTTGAAAATGAGGTCTCCCAAAATCGCATCTTCCTAAGCATCAAGCTTGGGCCGGGGCACCGATTTCGGATAGAACCAGGAGGTTGAAATGCGCTTTGAAAGGGATTCACTGCGGGTTCTTGAAAAAGCCCTAACCAAAGTTGAACACGGATTTTCATCCCTGCCCGATGCCGGCGTCGCGTTGGATGCCGAAAGGGCCGAGCGGGTGATGATGCAGGTGGCCGAGCGCATGCAGGATAATTATCCGTATTTTCACCCGTATTACGCAGGGCAAATGCTAAAGCCCCCGCATCCGATCGCCCGAATCGCCTATATGCTCTCGCTTTGGATCAACCCGAACAATCATGCGCTGGACGGAGGCCGGGCAAGCTCCGCTTTAGAGAAGGAAGCGGTCGCCGAGATCGCATCCCTTTTCGGCTGGGATCGATTTTTAGGGCATCTGACCGGTGGGGGCACCATGGCCAACATGGAAGCATTATGGATATCCGGCAAGCTGATGGGGCCCGTGAAAAAGGTGGTGGCCTCCGAGCAGGCCCACTACACCCACCAACGCCTGTCGGATGTGCTCGGACTGCCCTTTCAAGCCGTCGCCTGCGATGCCCGCGCTAAAATGGACACGGCCGCTTTGAAAAAGATGCTGGACGGCGGTGAGGTCGGAACCGTCGTCGCCACGATCGGCACCACCGGGGCCGGTTCGGTCGATCCGCTGCCGGAGATTCTCGAACTAAGGGAGCGCTACGGTTTTCGGGTGCATGCGGATGCCGCCTACGGGGGTTATTTCAGACTGGTAGACAATCTGGAATCAGATGCGCAAAAGGCTTTTGACCGGCTGCCAGCGGTTGACTCCATCGTTATTGACCCCCACAAGCATGGTCTGCAGCCGTATGGCTGCGGGTGCATCCTCTTCCGCGATCCTGATGTGGGCAAGTTCTACAAGCATGATTCCCCATACACCTACTTTACTTCAACCGAGCTCCATCTCGGGGAAATCAGTTTGGAGTGTTCACGTCCGGGCGCGTCCGCCGTTGCACTCTGGGCAACCCAGAAATTATTGCCCTTGGTCCCCGGGGGAGAGTTTGCTCAAGGTTTGCGCAAGACTCACGGGGCGGCACTGGCCCTGTACGACAAAATCCGCCGGGACCAGCGGTTCAAGACCATTTTCCCGCCGGAGCTGGACATCTTGGTGTGGGCGCCGAATGGTCAGAGTGCCGGCCAGATTTCAGAACGGTCGGAAACGTTCTTCCGTGCGGCGGCGGAAAAAAACGTGCACCTGGCGACGTTTAAATATCCATCTTCGTTGCTTCATGAAAAGTGGCGCGATGTAACCTTTGATCGTCCGGAAGTGGTTTGCTTGCGGTCTTGTTTGATGAAACCGGAGCATTACGACTGGATTGAAAATATCTGGGCCCTGCTCGACGATGTAGCGAATACGGCGATGAGTTGAGCCGCCGGCGTGGTTCTTCGCCCAGCTGCCATCTGCCGCATGAGACCGACCCTGCTGCCATGAATCCTGCTGATCCGATTGTTCCCGGCGACGCCCGGTCGACCCGGGATCAAATCAAAGGAATATATTTCATTGCCATCTCCCAGTTCGGGATCGCCTTTTCATTCAACTGCATCATGTCCTTCATGCCTTTTTACATCCTGAAAGTCAGTGACTACGGGGCGAAGGAGACGATGCTATGGATCGGCCTGATCCTGGGGTCCACCTCCCTGGTCGCTGCATTTGCGGCGCCCTTCTGGGGAAGCCTCACCGCTCGCGTTCGGCCGAAGCTGCTTTTTGAGGGCGGTATTTTCTGCAATGGCGTGATCTTTTTCATAATGGGGTTTGTCGAAAACCTGCCCCTGCTGCTCACCCTCCGCCTCATCCAGGGCGCGCTCGGCGCAATCTCCACCATCGGCCTGGTGCTAATCGCCGCCTCCGCGCCCAAGCATACGCTGCCCAAGTACCTGGGGCTATTTCAAAACTCCATGACGGCGGGGCAACTCATCGGACCGCCGCTGGGGGCGTATGCCGTGACCCTCTTCGGTTACCAGTCCCCCTTTATCATCGCCGTCATCGTCGTTTTCTTCTCCTTGGTGTATTGTCACAAGCACGTTCGGGACATCCCCGTTCAGACCCAAAAGCCTGAACAAGGCAAGCCGCTCACGGGTGGAATCCTCTGGGGGTGGGGACTCACCATTATTGGCACCATCCATCTCATGTTTCTTCCGAGCGTCCTGCCGCACATCCTGGAAGGCTTCCAGTTAACGGAGCAGGCGGCCATCACCACGGCCGGCACCATCATGATGGTCTACATGGCCACGGCCCTCGTCGGCAATTACCTGCTGGTCGGCCTGGCTTCCAGGATGGGCATCGCGGGCATTCTGACCGTTGCCTGTCTGTCGGCCGCAGTCTTGCAGGGCCTGCTTTATTTCAGCATCGGCGTCTACAGCTTCACGGCCATCCGTATTCTTCAGACGGGCATGATCGCGGGCGTCATCCCGCTGGTCATTTCCGCATTTGCCGCTGAAGGAAGGGGAGGAACCACGCTCGGGTTTCTGAATTCCGGGCGCTTTGTGGGAAACGCGTTGGGTCCAATGATGGCCACCACCATTCTGGCTCAATTCGGCCTGCTGACACTCTACCTTACGATTGCAGGCCTGACGATCGTCATGCTCGTGGCTTTCCAGGCATCCATGCGAAATAGCCACCTGTTGAAGGTCTCGTGACGTGCCCGGCTCGATCGGTGTTTTCGGTAGAAAGTCTCCATGCGGCTTTTGAAAAACGGAAAAACCCACTGGCCCCACTTTTACGAAGCCAGCGCTGCGGGTCATTTTTTAGGGGTTCAGCAGAAATAGCTCGAGCCGTCCCAGCAGTGCGTGCACAGCCTTTCCCGGGGCAAGCCGATGGCGGCCACCAGGTCCTCCAGACGCTGATATTGCAGGGTGGTGAGCCGCAGCCGCCGTCGGATGCCGTCGATCATGGACAGGTTTTGCTCGCTGCCGGCGCGGGCGTAGGGGGATAGATCCGGCGGTTCGCAACCCTCTAACTCATGGATGGCCTTGCGGCCGGCAAGGTCTAAGGTCGAGCGCGAGGCGGAGAAGTTGATGAACTCGCAGGGATAGATCAGCACCGGGCAGGCCGGCCGCATGTGAACCTCGCGGGCGCCGTAGGTATAAAGGATCTGGATGGTGTCCTGGAGCTGGGTGCCGCGGACGATGGAATCCTCGCAGAAGAGCAGCCGCTGGCCCTCGATCAGCCGGCGGATCGGGATCAGCTTCATGCGTGCGACCAGGTCGCGCATCTGCTGGTTCTGCGGCATGAAGCTGCGCGGCCAGGTGGGCGTATACTTTACGAACGGCCGGCGGTAGGGAAGGCTGCGTGCGGTGGCGTAGCCGATGGCGTGCCCGATGCCGGAGTCCGGAATGCCTGCCACGCAGTCGATGGGGGTGTCGTCGCGGCGGGCGAGGGCGGCGCCGCAGCCGT
>CAZNAX010000240.1:0-4514 GCA_964570965.1 uncultured Desulfatibacillum sp. | reverse complement strand
GACGTCCTCGCCGAAGTTGACCGAGCCCATGTTGAGCGAGGCCACCTCGGTGCGCGGGTCGTTCAGGGCCACGCAGCGCTGCTCGAGGGTGAGTGTGGTCAACCCGCCGGTGGAGCCCTGAATGACGATGTCTGAGGACTTCCGGATCCGGTCGAGCGTCTCGGAATAAACGCCGATGTCTTCGGTCTGTACACCCTTGGCGTCGCGCACATGCAGGTGCACCATCCCGGCTCCGGCCCGGGCGCAGCGAATGACCTCGTCAGCCACCTGCTTCGGCGTCAGGGGATTGATGGCCGGCGGCTGGGTGCTGCGGCCCACCGGGGCAATGGCGATGATGATCTTACGGGCTGCTCGTGTTGCCATGCAATGAGGTCTCCTGAAGTCGCTGCTTCGGGTCTTCAGCGGTCGGCACCGTATGCGGGAGCGTTTTCCAGCCGTGACATTTGGTTTAACGATCACGGCTGGAAGCCGCTTTCACGATTGCTTGTCTTCGGCGATTCTGGTGACGCGCACGATGTCCGGGTCCGTGAACTTGTCGAGAACGTCCCGGGCGATCGTTGAAAAGCTGTACATCACCACGCCCTCACGGCCGGCTTGAAACCAGTGTTTGATCCCCGGCGTCAAGGTGATCTGGTCGCCCGGTCGCATGAATATCTCGTGGCGCACGGTGTAATAGCTTTCCTTCCCGTTTACCAGAAACCCGTCGCGAAAGGTGTTTTCACCCGGGATATAAAAATACATTGAGCCTCCGACGACGCGGATGGTCTCCTCCTTGCCGGGGTCGTCGCCGACAGGGGGGTGCCAATGCTCGGGTTCGGTTTGGTTCGGGAATAGCGCCAGGACCTTCACGCTGATTCTTTCGGTCTGAACCAAGGTGACCACCTGGAGTCCTTCCCTCTCCAGCTGGCTCAGCCCGAAGTCCACTACGTCGATGGCGTCCGCCTCCTGATCGGATAGGAATATGCCTGACTTGCAGATCATTTCCTTCGCACGCTGACGCGCTTGTTGTTGCTGCTGACGGGTGATCATCCGGGTTGTCTTTCCCTGCGTGTGGGTTTCGGAAGGTGCAGTTGAGAGCCACTAGATGTTTAGGGCAAGGCAGCGAGTCCTGTCAATAGCATCTTCAGGTGACGATTCCGCCGCAGTTGATATTGCCCCCTGGATAACGGCTGGTATATAAGGCACACCGTACCGCTGAGCGACACCACGGGGGCAGGGCATGTCAAAATTCGCTTATTCTCTGAGCATCATCGCATTCGGATTGCTGCTGGGCTATCTCATTCAGGTCGCTGCAAGTCGCGGGATCATCCGTCTGCCCTTGCCCATCGATGATCTGCGCAAGCTGTTGCAGCGGATCGCGCTGTTGTTCGTCAACCCGGTCGCGATTCTGGGTGCCGTTTGGGTGGTTAACGTTGGCAGCATCAAGCTGGCGGCCTTGCCGTTTGTCGGCGTCTTCGCCCTGCTGGCCGGAGGCGTGCTCGCACTGGCGGCGGCCAAAGCGCTGAATCTCAGCGCCCGGAAAACCGGCTCGCTTTTCGGCTGCGGTTCTTTCACCAACATCGGATCCATCGGGGCTTTGGTCTGTTTTGTGGTTTTAGGAGAATCCGGGTTTGCTCTGGTTGCGATCTATAAAATCTTTGAGGAGCTTTTCTACTATGCCGTGGGGTTTCCCATAGCCAAGTACTACAGCGGCGAAGGCTCGGTCGATGAAGGCTCCGGCCGGCGGCTCAAACGTCTCCTGCGCGACCCTTTTATCCTTACGGCCCTTGCAAGCATTCTCAGCGGAGGGCTCTTGAATGCCAGCGGCCTGGGGCGGCCGGCGTTTTACGGCATACTGAACACCCTCTTCGTACCGCTCGGCACCGTGATGCTCCTGACTTCTATCGGTTTGGCCATTCGGTTCCGACGCGTCAGAGATTACCTCAAGGAATCCGTGGCCATCGCACTCATAAAGTTTGCGTTCGTGCCCATCCTGGCAACCGCAATGGCTTATTTAATAGGACTCGGAGCCGTTGACGGCGGCCTGCCGCTGAAGGTGGTCCTAATTCTGTCGTCGATGCCGGTCGCGTTCAACGCCCTGATTCCGCCGTCCATCTACGATCTCGATCTCGATTTGGCGAACTCGTGCTGGTTTTTCACTACGGCGCTCTTGATCGTCGTCTTGCCGATTCAGCTGTGGGTGGTAAGCTTTTTTTGACCCTCTTTTTCGGGAGAATGCGAACATGCCAGGGGCGCTCTTCCTCGGACTGGACCTCAGCACCCAGAGCCTGACGGCCGTGATCATCGAGCCCCATGCGGGCGGTGTGCGCCAATTCTCCATCAACTTCGACCGCGCCTATCCGAGCTACGGGACGCGCGGCGGCGTGCCGCCTTCGGATGACCCGCTGCAGGCCCGCGTGGACCCGCTGATGTGGATGGAAGCCCTGGACGATATGCTGAGGCTGCTGCAGAAGGAGGGATTGACGCGCCGGGTGGCTTGCATGGCGGTGTCGGCGCAGCAGCACGGGACCGTTTACCTCAACCACCGGGCAGCAGCCAAGATGAACCGTCTCAGCCCCTCGATCGGTTTTTCCGCCGGACTGCCGGACATCTTCTCGCGGCCTTTCTGCCCGATATGGATGGATTCGAGCGCGACCGCGGAATGCCGGGAGATCGCTGCGGCCATGGGCGGGGACCCGGCGCTGGCGCGCGTGACCGGGTCGGCCGCCACCGAGCGATTCGCCGGCCCTCAGATCCGGAAATTCTGGAAGGAAAAACGCGCCGCCTACGAACGGACGGTGCATATCGCCTTGATCAGTTCCTTCATCACCTCCCTTTTGATCGGACGCTTCGCACCGCTGGATGCCGGCGACGGCTTCGGGGCCAATCTCGCGGACGTGCGCAGCGGCGCATGGTGCCAAGCGGCGGTCGCGGCGGCCGCTCCTGGGCTTATGGCAAAGCTTCCGCGGCTGCGGCTGAAGGATGAGGTGGTCGGCCGGGCGTCGCCCTATCTGGTCCAACGGTTCGGCTTCCGGCCCGAGGCCGAGGTGATGATCGGGTCTGGAGACAACCCCAGCAGCCTGGTCGGGCTCGGCTTGATCGGCCTTGCGGACGTGCGCGCGGTGAGCCTCGGCACAAGCGACACGGTTTTCGGATACATGCCCGTCCTGATGGATCTCGAACGCAGCGAAGGCCACATTTTCGGGGCGGCCGACGGGGGTTATATGGTCCTGGTGTGCTTCAAGAACGGAAGCCTGGCACGGGAGCGGGTCAAGAACCGTTTCGGGCTGAACTGGGATGATTTCTCGCGGATTCTGCGGGAAACCCCTCCCGGCAATCAGGGCCGGATCCTGCTGCCTTATTTTCTGCCGGAGATTACGCCGCTGGTGCTGCAACCGAAGGTTCGGCGTTTCGGCGGGCTCGCCGCCGGGGATGCCGCGGGAAGCGTGAGAGCCGTCGTCGAGGCCCAGGTCATGGCCATGTACCTGCATTCCGGGTGGGCGGGCCCCCGTCCCCGAACCGTGTTGGCGACGGCGGGAGGCTCGGAAAACCAGGACCTTCTGGCCGTCATTTCCCAGGTGTTCGGAGCCGAGGTCGGGACGCTGGATGTCAAGGAAAGCGCCGCGCTGGGTGCCGCCGTTCGTGCGGCCCACGCTGGATTGAACCGGAGTGGACATGAAATCGGCTGGCGGGAAATCTGGGAGCTGGTGGCGAGCACCGGTACCTCCCGGACCGTCCGGCCATCGGCTGAGGTGAGCCGCATCTACCAAGCGCCGGGAGGGCTGATCGAGGCCTACGCGGCCTGCGAGCGGTTTGCGCTCGGGAAGGGGCCCGATCCGGAGAAGGCCATCCGGGCCTTCCGTGAAGCTTTTCTTTGAAAAGGTTTCGGATGTAGCCGGAAAGCCGCTCCCGTTTATTCCGCTTGACACGCCGCCCGATATTGTATATTGAATGCAAAATTCAACATTCAAAATTGGATGGCACGCCATGCCTCGCTCCGCCTATCTGCGACCGGCTATCGGATATTCCTCCGGGGCATCCGGCAAGAAGCGTATCGCCAACCTCGGCGCGGAACACGAGAATCTCGACCAAAAAGTCTACCAGATCCTCAAGTCCATGATCATCGAGCGGCAGTTGCTGCCCGGCGACAAGATTCCCCAGGAGAAGCTTGCCGAGGACATGGGGATCAGCCGTACGCCCCTGGTTAATGCCCTCAAGTTTCTCGAGCATGAAAAACTGGTTCAATCCATTCCCCGCAGGGGGTTTTTCGTCCGCCTTTTCGACAAAGTGGAAATGATTTCCATTTTCGAATTGCGGGAACTGCTGGAGGGCCTGGCCGCCCGAAGAGCCTGCCAGAACATCACCGAGCGTGAGATCGATCAGCTCAAAGGTTTTTTCCGGCAATTTATCGGGCTCAAGGACATCGCCGACATAAAGGCTTACGCCCGGGAAGATCGTCGGTTCCACAACTTGCTGACTGATATCGGTGCGAAGGAATTCCTCAAAAGCATTCTTGAAACTTACAACATCATCAG
>CAZNAX010000239.1:0-4567 GCA_964570965.1 uncultured Desulfatibacillum sp. | reverse complement strand
CCTACATCGTCATCGCGATCTTCCTGCTGGTGACGGGCTGGTTTTTCTTTTCCACCTTTTTCCTGCTCAACCAGGCCAGCCTTCGGAACTTCTTCAGTCTGCTGCCCATTATTTTTGCATTCGTGGTGCCCGCGGTTACGATGCGCCTGTTCGCGGAAGAATTTAACATCGGTTCCTACGAGACTCTGCTCACTCTGCCGGTGCGCTTCAACGATGTCATCCTCGGAAAATTCGCGGCGGCTGTCGCGTTTGTCGCAGCCATGCTGGTGCCGACCCTGGCCTATCCGATTCTGGTCGCATCGCTGGGCGCTCTGGACTGGGGGCCGGTCATCGGCGGGTATCTGGGTGCGATTTTTCTGGCAGCGGCCTTTGCGGCCATCGGCCTGTTCGCCTCGGCCCTCACCCGCAACCAGATCGTCGCCTTCATCATCGGACTGGCGATCTGCTTCAGCCTGACACTGGTCGATCAGGTGGCCTTTTTCGCGCCCCAGACCGTTTCGCTGGTTTTCTCCTACCTGGCGGCGGACGTCCATTTTCAGAACATCGCCAAGGGGATCATCGACACGCGCGACGTGATTTACTTTCTCAGCGTCTGCTTCATCGGCCTTTACGCCACGCACCTTGCCCTGAGGGCTCGCGACTAACCGCAGAAGGAACGGAACATGTTCAGATCCAAGCGATCCGCCGCCTACATCAAGTTCGGCCTCTATCTGCTGGCCCTGGTTTTGATCAACATGGCCGGCATGACCCTTTTCACGCGCTGCGATTTGACCCGCGACGGCATTTACTCCCTATCCGATGCCAGCCAACAGTCGGTTGCCACGCTTTCGGAGCCGCTGACCCTGCATGTCTTCTTCAGCCGCAATCTGCCCGCGCCGTACAACAGCATCGAACAGTATCTGCGCGACCTGCTCGAGGAATACGCGCTGCGCGCCAACCGCCTTCTCAGCTATCGGTTCTACGACGTCAGCGCCGAGGAGGGCGATGGCCCGGCGGCGGCCGGCGATAACCAAAAATTGGCCAACAGCTATGGGATTCACCCGATCCAGGTTCAGGCGATCGAAAAAGATGAGGTCAAATTCCAGCGCGCTTACATGGGGATGGTTCTGATCCACGGCGATTTGATCGAACGCATCCCGACCATCACCACCACCGATGGTCTCGAGTATCAGATCACGACCGCCATCCGGAAAATGAACGCCAAGATCAGCGCACTGCTGCGGCTGACCGACAAGATCCAGGTGCGGCTGTTCTTATCGCCCTCGTTGAAGGCCATCGCCCCCTGGATGGGGCTCAAGCAGCTGCCCGATCTGCCGGCTGAGATCGAACGGACCGTAACGGAGCTGAATGCCAAGACCTACGGCAAGCTGGCCTATGAGTTCAGCGAGCCGCCGGCCGGCCCGGAGTTCGAGGAAATCTCGCGCGTCAACAACCTGCTGGCCCTTTCCTGGCCGGCAGCGGCCGACGGCAAAATCGCGGCCGGCAAGGGTGCGATCGGCCTGGTGGTCCAATACGGCGAGCGCCGGATCACCCTGCCGCTGATCGATGTCGTGCGGATCCCGATTATCGGCACCCAATACAAGCTGGTGGCTATGGAAGATCTGGATCGGATGATCAACGCCAGTGTGGAGTCGCTGATCGACGTCCACAGCCAGCTGGGGTTCGTCGCGGATCGGGGGTCGGCGCCCATTGGCGGCGCGGCACCCGGTGGACCCGGCCGGCCGGAAGAACTCCAGGCCTTCGGCAACATCCGCGAACTGGTCTCCCGGAGCTATTCGCTCAAACCGGTGCCGCTGGCTGACGGCCGCATTCCCGAAGGAATCGCCTGCCTCCTGATCGCCAAGCCCCGGGAGAAGTTCAGCGAATACGACCTGTTCCAAATCGACCAGTTCCTGCTGCAGGGTAAAAGCCTGGCCCTTTTCATAGATGTCTTCGATGAAGTCCAAATGCAGGGGCAGGTCGCCTATCCGCCGATCGAAAACGGCCTGGCGGAACTCCTGGAGCACTATGGCGTGCGGGTTCAGCGCTCCTACGTTTTGGACGAAAACTGCTATCGCCAAGAGATGCCGGCGCAGCTCGGCGGCGGCGACCGGCCGATCTACTACGCACCGCTCATCAAGAGTCAGTTCATCGACCAGGATCTCGATTTTATGCGCAACATCAAAGGCCTGGTGGTGGTGAAGGCATCCCCGCTCGAGCTGCTGCCCGAGCGCATCCGTGAAAACCAATTGACCGCCCGACGGTTGCTCGCCTCCTCCGAGAAATCCTGGGAGATGCGGCCGCCCATCAATCTGAACCCCCTCACCCTCCGGCCGCCGGGTCGCACGGAGGAGATGCGCAGCCAGCCCCTGGCCTATCTCATCGAGGGCGCCTTTCCCAGCTTTTTCGCCGGGAAGACGCTACCGGTCCGCACCGTCGATGCCAAGGCCGAGGGGGAGCCGGCCGACCCGGCACCGGTCGCACCGCCGACGGTCGATCCGGGACAGATCGAACGCCAGGGGCAGTTCATCGCCAAGGGCAAACCCGGCCGGATTTTCATCATGGCCTCCTCGGACATGCTCAAAGACGTGGTGATCGATGAGACCGGACGCGGCCCCAACTCGGTCTTTGCACTCAACGTCCTCGACTATCTGAACGGCCGCGAGAGCATCGCCGTCATGCGCGCCAAAGAGCAGCGGTTCAACCCGCTGCACGAAACCGGCGCCGGCGCCAAGGCCCTCATAAAATGGTTCGCCATCGCCGGGCTGCCGCTGCTGGTCGCGCTCTTCGGCGCCGGCGTGTGGCTGCGCCGCACGGCTCGCAAACGGCGCATCCGTGCGCTGTTTGCATCCCAACCGGGATCGTGAGTTCAACCGCCGCACCCAAGCCTCTCATCTGAAGTTTGAGGTCGAAAAGATGAAGATAAAAAAAGAATACTTCATTCTCGGAGCCATCATCCTGGCGCTCGCCGCTTATCTCTACCAGCGCAGCACCGACCGCACGCATTACACCCTGCCGGCCGTGCCCGCCCTGGCGGCGGCCGACATCAGCAAGATCCAGCTGACGCGAGCCGCGGAAACCGTGGTGCTGGTCCGCAAGGACGGGCGCTGGCTGATCGACCCCTCCGGCTATCCAGTCGACCCCAAGCTCGCCCAGGAGATGCTGGACACCCTCAGCGGATTGACCCTGACCGCCCTGGTGTCGGAGTCGAAAAACTACGCCCTCTACGAACTCGACGACGCTCAAAAAGCCAATGTGAAGGCCTGGCAGAAGGACCAGCTCATCCGCGACATCGACGTCGGCAAGGCGGCGCCCTCCTTCCGGCACACCTTCGTACGGATCGCCGGCGACGACCGGGTGTTCCACGGCCAGGATAATTTCAGCTTCCGCTTCCGGACCCGCGTCGAAGACCTGCGGGACAAGACCGTGCTGTCTATCAACCGAACGGATATTCAGGAGCTTCAGATCAAAACGGACGGGGCATCCCTCACCCTCCTGCGCGCCCCGGCCGCCGGTGAAGCGCCTCCGGCCGGACAGGCCGCGGCGAGCACCTGGCAGAGCAGCGACGGCCGCCCCGTGAACGGCTCAGCCGTCGAGTCGCTTCTCAGCGAGCTTTCCAACCTGCAGGCGGACGCCTTCATCGAGGGCCGCGACAAAGCCGCTTTCGGCCCGCCGGCTTATTCAATTCTCTTGAAGGGGCCGCAGGAGCATTCCCTGGCCCTGTTCGCGCCGGCCGGAACGGACAGCAAAGACCACCCAACCGTCTCCTCCGGCAGCGCCTTTCCTTTCTCCTTATCGGAAGACCATGCCCAACGCATCATGAAGAATCCGGAGGATTTCTTCAAAACGGAAGAGAAAAAGTAGGGCTAACACATGCCCCATGCGGAAGTGCAAGGGCTCCAGAGAGAAGGAAGTGCATCCCCCCGCAAGCCGCTCCTGACATCAGAACGCTTCTTTGGCGGTTAGTCGATTGCTCCAAACCAGCCACGTCGAAGCATCCATTTCATAAGTTCCATGATGGGAAATAGGGTGCCCCCCGCGATTAGGATTGCAGCCCAATCCGCGTATCGCAGGCCATACGTGCTGAAGGCGTCCTGCATGAAGGGCACATAAAGAACCGCTGCTAAGGGCAGCAGCTCCCAGGCGACAGCGAGGTTAAGCCATTTGTTGGCGAAAGGCTTATAGAGCACCGAAAGCCGCTCCGACCTGAAGTTGTAAGCCATGAAAAATTGTATCAGGACCAAAGACACGAATGTCATCGTCATGGCCTGCTCACGGCTGTAACCAGAATCCAATGCCCAGACAAACAGGCAAAGATTGACCGCCGCCGACCACAACCCGCCGGCGATCATGAGGGTGACGACCGGACGGGAGAAGATGCCGGTGCGGGGATTTCGCGGCTTGCGAAGCATGATGTCCCGCTCGGGCGGGTCGACAGCCAGCGCCAAGGCTGGCAGACCGTCCGTCGCCAGGTTAACGTACAGGATCTGAACGGCGGTCAGTGGCATCGGCAGTCCCAGCAATGCGGCGCCAGCCATAAGAACGATCTCGCTGGTGTTGGCAGACAGGAGGAACATGAGATATTTCT
>CAZNAX010000238.1:0-4590 GCA_964570965.1 uncultured Desulfatibacillum sp. | reverse complement strand
GAGAAATCCGCATTGGCTGCATTTCCAGTAGGTCAATCCGCATTGGGGGCAGATATCACCGACGAATTGATTCGAGGCTGTGTAACCACAGCGAGCGCAGGTCCATTTTTTTTCTTCAGCGTCCATTGGATGCCTCCTTGCCGTCTTAAAAATCTATTTGACCAACCACCTGCGGATCGGCACCCGCATCGCAATGCGAGGGCTTCGAACTGGGCCTGATATCTTCAACCCGCCAGCCCTCTGTTCGAGGACATCGGTTTTTATGGGATCATGGGACCATCCACAACGCGCCGTTTTGCAGATGCGTAACCAGGTAATGCGAAACGCTTCCCATAAAAAACCGCTTGCTCATCCCCCGCTTGCCGACGACCAGGGTGCCGTAACGGCCATTCCTGAATTCTTCTGCGATGGTTTTGCCGATATTGAGCTTTGTCGGTTGGACTTTGATTTTCAATTTATCTCCGTCAATTTTCTTCTCCTTGAATTTGCGCAGGGCGTGATCCATAAAATTTTCAATGCACTGCCGGTCCGCTTTTTCAATAACACGGTAGATCAATGTTTCATCTTCCGAAGTCGGCACGGCCGCCACATCGATCCCGCAGCAATCACGTAGCGAGGGCTGCACATGAAATAGGGTCAGGATCAGCTCCGGGTCATCCCGAAGAACCCCGCACAGATATTCCAGGGCCTTGAAGGAATCCGTAGAGCCATCCACGGCCAAGAGGATTTCTTTGGCGCTGATCTCGCCGTCGACGACACACACCGGTATATCTGCACTATGTTCGACCACATTCTTGGTGGTGCTGCCGATGAAGGTTTCCTGAAACGTTGAGAACCCGCGCCGGCCGATAGCGATGGCATCGACCAATTCGCTATATGCCTGGTGGATGATGTCCCGTGCCAGACCCTCCTTGCGCCTTTGGGTCACCACCATAATTTTTTCTTCCGCAACATTCTGGTGCATCAGCCACTCTTTATGGCGCTTAAGGATTTCTGCCCCGAGGCGGGCGTTGTGTTGCTCCAATTGGTTAAGCTTCTCTAATGCTTTGGGCTCTTTTTTGGCTTCTTCCTTCAAGTAGTCCGAAATGGTCGGCTGGACATAAAACAGCATGTAAATGAAATCCTTCAAGGCCGGGGCCATCATCGCCATGTATTGCAGGGCATGCATGGAATGGATCGAATCATCCAGAGGCAAAAGAAATTTTTTCATAAAATATCTCCTGATCTTTGACCTATTTCAGTTAAGTCGGAAAGCCTCATTCAACCGGTCTTTGAGCACTTCTCTCTCGGCGAGGATGCAGTCCGCTATGGAAGGGCAGTAGCGCTCCGGCGAGTGGATCGACACCTCGTCGGTGGCGAATCCGCAGTCGAGGAGAATCTGACGGTATTCCTCAAGAATCCGATCCATTCCATTAGGTTCTCAACCCTTGGACATCGCGATGATCACGGCAACCAACACGCCTCCTGCCAAGGCAACCAGGCTGAACTTCTTATTTTCCTGCTCCGCTCGCGGCAGGAGATGAGTGGCGCCGACATATATCAGCGCACCTGCTGAAAGGGAAAGCAAGCCGCCCAAGGTGTGTGGCTCGATCTGGCGGATGACAGGATAGGAAACCAGCATCCCCAAAGGGGTGGTCGCAGCCGCCGCCAGAAAGGCCGCCCACAGGGCCTTACGTTCCGTGAATCCTCCGCGCACCAGCAACAGATAGGTGATGATTCCCTCCGGGAACTCATGCAGGACCATACCCGTTGTCGCCAGAAACCCCGTCAGAATACTGACCGTGAATGCGATGGAGTAAATGAAGCCGTCGATAAGGGAATGAAAGCCGATCCCGATCATGGGCACGATTCCGATCACGTAGTCCTTTTTGTCCGGATCCTTCTCACAGACAAATGAGGTCAGAAAGCGATTGAACAGGTGCAACCCAAAAAAACCGACGAGCAACCAGACCGGCGCTCGAGGGGTCATGGTAAAGGATTGCGGAATGATGTGCAGAAAGGAAGCAGCAATGAGCACCCCGGCCGCAAAACACATGAAATAGGTTGTATTGCGCTGCCCCCAACCGGTAAAGCGTCGAATGGTGTAGATGCCCAGGGACGTAACGGACGCCGCCAACATGCTGGTGGCCAGCGCCATCCAGAAGGTATTTTCCATGCTCTTTATCCTCAATCCTCGCCAGGCCGTTAGATCCACCGCAGGCGCATCCCGCGGCTGATGGCCATTCAGGCGATAGGCCCAGACCGGCTGTTTAGATCTGCGTCGGCCGTTTTACCGTCAATACCGGGCAGATTGACAGGCGAACGACACTTTCGGCCACTGAGCCGAAGAATATTCGCCCCCAACCGGATTGGCCATGGCTGGCCAACACGATCAAGTCCGCGGCTTCCTCTTCGGCCAATTGCACGATGGCGTCGGCCGGCCTCAAAAGCATATCGCCGATGACCTGGAACCGGCATTTAATCTGGCTGGGAACCGCCTCCTTTATCAGACGCGTCATTGCCTCGTGGGCATTGGCTTGCCGACGTTGCATGTTGGTTGTGCGCTGAAAAGAACCCGACTTCCACGACGCCAGAGTCATTACGTGAACCAGGATCAGCTCAGCAGAAAATTTTTCAGCCATCTCAACCGCCGCGTCCACCCCTATTCGGGCGGGCTCGCTGAAATCGGTCGGACAGACAATTTTTTTGGTCAGAAACAGCATTTGGCTTCCTCAGGCCCTATTCAAAGGTAAAGTTCTCAAGCTTTTCTTGTTGGGTTTCGAATAGTTAACGGTACACCAGCACCGGAATCTTGGAATGCGTCAGCACTTTTTGAGTCTCGCTGCCGATCAAAAGCGCTTTGAAACCGCTTCGTCCATGGGAAGCCATCATGATGAGATCGCAGCCCGTTTTCTCAGCAACGCTAATGATCGTTTCATAGGGATGATCGCTTATCCCGCAAAGCGTTTCGCAGGGAACCCCAGCGTCTTTGGCAGCCTCTTCGATAACGGCAATATTTCGGTCGGCCTGCATTCGATGTTGCTTGGCTATCTCTTCTTTTTCCTGCGCGTTGACTTCGGTCTCATACATGTAAAATTTATCCTCTGGCATGACGCTAATCCCGGTTATTTTAGCCTTCATACTCTTGGCCAGCTGAACCCCTTTGTGTATTGCAGCCTGCGATAGGATAGATCCGTCCGTCGGCAACAGGATGTGCTTGAACATGATGCCCTCCTTTTCAGTTTGGTCTGCTGAACGGTACACCAGCACCGGGGTCTTGCAGTGGGTCAACACCTTTTGAGTCTCGCTGCCGATCAAAAGCGCTTTGAAACCGCTTCGCCCATGGGAGGCCATCATGATGAGGTCGCAGCCGTTCTGCTCGGCCACCCGGATGATGGCTTCGTAGGGAGAATCGTTCCTTTCATAAACGACGTCACAGTCGACTCCCGCCTCCTTGGCGATTTTTTCAATCGATAGTAGGTAGGCTTCCGCCAGCTGCTTCGCTATTTCAGCCCCCTTTTCAATTGTCGCCAAGTAGGCTTCCGCCAGCTCCTTGCATCGGCTGGCTGACTGATCCACCACCTCCGTCGGCATTTGCTGCGCATAGAGAAGCTTGGAATGCTTTGGCATCACGCACAGGCCGGTTACTTTTGCGCGGATGCTTTGAGCGAAAAGAATCCCCCGATGTATCGCCGCTGCAGACAATTCCGAACCGTCTGTAGGCAGCAGAATATGTTTGAACATGTTCACCTCCTCGTGAGTTAGAGGCGATCGCCGGCAGTGTGGCTGTGAGCTCAGATGATCACGTACCTCAGTCCGGTCGCGTACCTGGCCTCTTTCTCGGCGGGGATCACTTTCGACCATTTGACTTCCGCTACTGCCAGCGATTGGAAGCCTTCCTCCTTGGAATACCCCGATGAACCGCCGGTCACCCTGATCACCAGAAAAGTCCCCACTTCGAAGCAATCCGCCAACTCGGCATAAATGCCATCGATGCTGCAATTTTTCATGATGCCGTCACAAGATACACCGAAATTCGCCGCATTCAAATGGCGGCAAACTACCGTGGTGTTTATCGCATGCCTTGTGGCGGCTCGTTTCTCCATGGGCAGCCCTTTTTTGACCAGCTTCCGTTCGGGCACGCCGCTTAGCCTTTTGCGGCCCAAAGGCGATTTTTACATGCAGGTGCCGAATTCCGGCTCGATCCGCGTGGTATGTCGCAGCGGGCGAGGATCCCCACCAAACTCTTCTTTCCGCCCGCAGCCGGAAAACCTTGTTTCGGTCTCTCCCGACGACCTTCGGAACAAAAAGCGTGCCAGCCCAGCAACGGTTCGCTCAGCCCATTGAATATGCTTCGAAAAGCCGCTAAAGCAGAAAACTATTGACGCGCGCAACGGCAGTTTCTATCAATACCGAATGGAAAAGTGGCGCTACGGTGGCGCCGCGTTGAACAAGGGGAAACATGGTTATGCCAGCGGCATTAAAGTTGTCGGACAATCAATTTGTGCAGCTGTTGTTGGACTCGATCGGCGACGGCGTTTTCACCCTCGATCAGTACGGCAACATCACATTGTGGAACCCCTCGATGGAGCGCATTAGCGGCTACCCTGC
>CAZNAX010000237.1:0-4592 GCA_964570965.1 uncultured Desulfatibacillum sp. | reverse complement strand
CGTGGGTTCCGGCGCTGCCGCTGGCGCACACCACCCGGTCGATCCGCAGCCCCATCTCAAACGCCTGAGACAGAATCTCCTGGGCGCAGGCCGCATAGCCCAGCGCACCCAAGGGGTTCGAAGCCCCGCCGGGGATCACGTAAGGGCGGCCGCCGTGCGACCGAACCTCGTCCGCCAGAGTGCCCATGGCGGCCACCATGTCGGATCCCCCCGGCACCACCTGAATCCGGTCTACCCCCATGAGCCGGAAAAGAAAGTTGTTGCCGCTCGCCTGGGGCTTGTAGCTGCCCGGCACCCGTTCCTCCAGCACGAGGCCGCATTTGAGCCCCTCGCGGATCGCGGCGGCCAGGGTCAGGCGGCAGTGGTTGGACTGCACGGCCCCGCAGGTGATGAGGTAATCCGCACCTTTTTCCAGGGCGTCCGCCACGACGAACTCCAGCTTGCGGATCTTGTTGCCGCCGGCGGCGAACCCAAGCTGGTCGTCGCGCTTGATGAAGAGCTCCGGCCCGCCCAGCATCTTGGAAAGTCGCGCCATGGGCTGCAGCGGCGTCGGCCCGTCGGCGTAACGCCGCCGTGGAAATCGCGCCAGATTCATGTCAGTTCTCCTTCTCAGGAAGTTGATCTCTTTTTCTTGTGGGAGCGGCATCTTGCCGCGATTTTGTCGTGGCTGGAAGCCACTCCCACAAAGAACAAATCCGTAATTACATGAAAGCCCACAAAGCCTCGGATCAGGCCCAAGGGCAAGGCGTCCCGGGAATTGAAACGGAGCGTACGCTCAGTACGTGAGCATTTCACACCGCAGGGACAACGCCGCCTTTGGGCCTTAGACGAGGTTTTAAGCCGGGGTGCGGCCGGCGGCGGCGATGGCCGCCCGCGCCAGCAGCAGCAGCGTATCGAACACGGGAACATCGAGAGCGCCGGGTTTCAACACCAACGGGATCTCGGTGCACCCGGCCACCACCCCTTGAGCGCCGCGCTGGATCAGGCGGCCGGCAATGTCCCTGATCTCGGCTCCGATCGCGGTCCGTTCCCTTCCGCCCGGAGCCCCCTTGATCTCGTAAATGGCCGTCATGACCCGCTCCTGGTCCGGTCCCTCCGGTGCAAGAATGGCAAGCCCGAATTGCTCCAGCGTTTCGCGGAAACGCCCCCCTTTTAAAGTGCCGGTAGTAGCCAGCATGCCGACCGCGCGGACGTGCGGATGATGTCGGCGGATGTGATCGGCCGTGACATCGAACATGGACAGGATGGGCAGCCCGGCTTCAAGCTGGAGCTCGCCTATAAAGAAATGCGCCGACACGCACGGAATGACCACGAAGTCCGCCCCGGCCCTCTTGAGCGCCGCAATGCCCGCCTTCATCGCCGGCACCGGCGATTCCCCGCCTGCAAGAATGGCCGCCGTGCGGTCGGGGACCTTGGGGTTGGAATCGATCACCACCCGCAGGTGCTCCTGGTCCCGGGCGGCCGGGGTGTTGGCGATGATCTTGCCGAACAGATCCAGGGTCGCCTCGGGCCCCATGCCGCCCAATATGCCGATGGTCTTTTCCGTCACTTCAGTATCTGCCCCAGGAAATCTTTCGTCCGCTGGCTCTTCGGGTTTTTGAAAAACTCGTCACCCCGGCCGCGCTCGACGATCCGGCCGGCGTCCATGAAGATGATCTCGTCGGCCACTTCGCGCGCGAAGCCCATCTCGTGGGTCACCACCAGCATGGTCATGCCCTCCTTGGCCAGGCCGATCATGACCTCCAGGACCTCCTGGATCATCTCCGGGTCCAGCGCCGAGGTCGGTTCGTCGAACATCATGCAGGCCGGTTCCATGGCCAGCGCCCTGGCGATGGCCACCCGCTGCTGCTGGCCGCCCGAGAGGTTGGCCGGGTAAGCGCCGGCCTTGTCTGGGATGCCCACCCGCTCCAGCAGTTCCATCGCTTTCTTCTCAGCCTGCGGCCGTGACTTCTTCCGCACCTTGATGGGCGCGAGCGTGATGTTGCGCAAGACCGTCATGTGGGGGTAGAGCTCGAAGCGCTGGAAGACCATGCCGATCTTCTCCCGCAGCTTGTAAAGGTTGGTCTTGGGATCGCTCAGCGAGACCCCATCGACGACGATCTCCCCCTTCTGGTAAGGCTCCAGCCCGTTGATGCAGCGCAAAAGGGTGCTCTTCCCGGAGCCGCTCGGCCCGCAGATCACCACCTTCTGGCCCCGTTGAACCACCTCGTCGATGTCAACGAGAACCTGGAAATCTCCAAACCACTTGCTGACGTTTTTGATTTCGATCATGGGGTCACAGAACCTTGGCTTTGCGGCTCTTCTCCTCGTAGTGCAGGCTGATGCGCGAGCCGATGAAGCAGATGATAAAAAAAAGGATCGCCACGAAACTATAAAGCTGGATCGAGCGAACCTCAATGCTGTCCACGATGGTGGTGCGGCGGACCATTTCCGCAAGCCCGATGACGTAGGCAAGACTTGTATCCTGGAAGGTGATGATGCTCTGGGTGATCATGCTGGGCAGCATGCGGCGGAAGGCGATCGGCACCAGGATATAGGTCGCCGTCTGGCGGAAGTTGAGCCCCGTGGAATAGGCCGCGCTTACCAGGTCCTTACTGATGGATTGAAACCCGGCGCGGAATATTTCCCCGAAGTACGTCGCCTCAAACACGATGAACGAAACCGCGGCGGACACGAACGGGTCCAGGTTCTTGCCGACGAGAATGGGCATCACAAAGTAAAACCAGAAGATGACCAAGATCAGGGGGATGTTGCGCAGGAAATTCACGTACAGGGTGACCGGGTAGTACACCCAGGGTCTCTTGGAGATCCGGCCGAGACCCACCAGAGTCCCCAGGAAAAGCCCCCCCGCCAGAGCAAATACCGCCAGCTTTACGTTGGTGAGAAACCCTCCGAGCAGGTAAGGCAAGTTTTCCAGAACCGCGTCAAACATGGCTACCGGGTCATCAGCCCGGGAATCCGGAACCGGGCTTCAATGAAATCCATCAGCTTGACCACGGTCATTCCCAGCACCAGGTAGATGGCCATCGCGCCGGTGGTGGCCTCCAAGCCGTGGAAGGTCTGCTCGTCGATCTTGTAGCTCATGAAGGTGGTTTCGGCCACCCCGATGGTCATGGCCACCGCCGAGTTTTTGAAGATGGTTAAAAATTCGGTGGTAAGGGGCGGGATGATGAGCCGCAGGGCGTGGGGTATCATGACATGCCAGTACATTTGAACCGGAGTCATACCCGTCGACAGCACGGCTTCGTACTGACCGTGGCCGATGGAGGCGAAGCCGGCGCGCACGTGCTCTCCCACCCGCGAGGCCGTGTAGAGACCCAGGGCGACAATGGCCACATAGTAGTTGAGGCCGGAGAGGGCGTTGATCTTGAACTGCAGGGTTTTCCCGAAAAGCATGGGGCCGGCATAGAACCAGAAGAACAGCTGGACCAGGAAAGGGATGTTGCGGAAGACCTCGACGTACACGGACCCTAAAATTCGCAAAGGCAAGAAGCGAACCGAGCGCAGGGTCCCGAAAAGGATGCCCAAGCTGAGGGCGATGACCCACGCCAGGGCCCCTATCTGAATCGTCAGCCAGAGGCCCTGGAGCAGCCATTCGCCGTAAGGCTGACGCCACAAGACGCCCCAGTCGAATTTGTAGGATAGCATAAGAAAAGGGGTCAAGGGGCCAAGGGGTCTCCGCAACGAAGGATTTCACCTCCACTCGAACCCTGAACCCTCGGACCCTCGAATCCTGCTCCTTTATTTCTTCTTCAGCCACCCCTCATCCATGGGATAGACGATGAGCTGGAGGTAATCCTTGTAGGCCTGGGACATGGGGATGGGCACCATGCCTTTCGGCCCCATCCACTTATCGTAAAGCTCATAAAACTTGCCGGTCTTGATCGCCCACAAGATGGTATTGTTGACGAAGTCCCGGAAGTCCGAGTCGTTCTCGCGCATCATGTACCCGTAAGGTTCGTAGGCAATCGCAAAATCCACGGTCCGCCAGGCATCCGGTTTGTCGTCTTTCATGCGCAGGCCTTCGAGCAGGCTGCGGTCGGTGGCATAGGCATCGATTTTACCGGTCTTGAGCGCCAGGAACCCCTGGGCGTGGCCCTCGGTGGTCACGATCTCCTTGGGCTTGTATACTCCGGCCGCCGCCTGGTCCTCAATGGCCTTAAGATTGGTGGTGCCGCGGGCGCCGCCCAGGCGCTTGCCGTTCAGATCGGCCTTAGTCTTGATGGGGCTGTCCTTGGCCACCAGAAAGCTGGTTTCCGAGAAGAAGAACGTCAGGCTGAAATCCACCACATCCTCGCGCTCCTGGGTGTAGGTGGTAGATCCCATCTCGACATCCGTCGTTCCGTTGACGATCATCGGGATGCGCGTCTTGGTGGTAATGGTGACGGGCTCGATTTCGATCTTCTTGCCGAAATACTTTGAGAGGTTTTCAACCAGAAGTTGAGTCATGTCCACCGAAAACCCGACCTGTTTGCCAACCTTGGGATCGATGAAGGCAAATGGAATGGAGTCCTCGCGGAGACCGACCTTGATCTTGCCGGTTTTCTCGATCTTGTCCATGGTCTCCCCGGCCAGAACGGGCGGGGCCAGAA
>CAZNAX010000236.1:0-4609 GCA_964570965.1 uncultured Desulfatibacillum sp. | reverse complement strand
TCGGTGTCCGGGGGGGCGAAGCGGTACTTGCGGGCCTCCACCTCCAGGATAAACAAGGTGCCGACGTAATAGAGAAGGGTCGGTACGAGCACCATGATGACCACGTCGATGAAGGGCACGTTCAAGAATTGCATCACGAGAAAGGCCGCCGCACCCATGAGCGGCGGGGAGATGACGGCGCCGATGCCCCCGGCGGCCACCAGGCCGGCCGCCATGTTGGCCGTATAGCCCGCTTTTCTGAGTATGGGCCACATGATGGGCGCCACCGACATGGTGGTGGCGACCCCGCTCGCCTGCGGGCCGCCGAGCAGCGCCGTGGTGACCAGCGCGCCGCGGCCGGCGCTGGCATGGGAGCGGCCCATGGTCGCCAGGGATAGGTCGAGCCAGAAATTGCCGGCGCCGGCGGCATCCATGAAGGTCCCGTACACCACAAACAGGATCACGAACGAGGCGCTGACCTCCAGCGGCACCCCGAAGATGCCCTCGAGCGTCATGTACATGTGTCCCACGATCCGGTCGATGGGATAACCGCGGTGGGCAAAGACGCCCGGCAGGTAGCGGCCGAAATAACAGTAGAGCATGAACGCCATCACCACCAGCGCGAAGGTTTTGTCTACCAGCCGGCGGGACAGCTCGAGCAGCATCAGAATCGCCGTGATGCCGAAAAAAACATCCAGGGGGTCCGGCAGGGTTGAACTGCGCAGGAATAGGTCGAGGTGGGTGAGCGGGTAAACGATCGTGGCGACCCCGAGGGCGGCCAGCATCGCGTCCGGTCCCATCCACCCGCGCCCGGCCCCGGGCCGAACCGGGTAGGTCAGGAACGCCAGGGCGAAAATGAACCCCACGTGGACCAACCGGAAGCTGTGGGTTTCGATCGGGACGATGGCGCCGTAGATGGACCAGCAGACGAAGGCTGCGTACAGAACACCGATCAGCACGGCGGTTGTTCCCCGGAAGGTACGCATGATTCCTCCTCTGTCCCCTCCACCTCGTCCGGCTTTATCCGAACCCAAGTGGATGACTGTTTACTTCGCAATAAACCTGTTTCTTGTCAAGAAACGTTTCAATTTCAAAAGGCTGACGAGGATCCGGTTTAGGTCATGCGCCAAACCGGTGATGCCGCGCCCTGAGAGGCGGCGACCAGGCGGACGGATGTTCCGGCCAGGCGGCTGGAAGCTTCGGCCAACGCCTTTGCGGGGGTGTTGTTGGTTTCGCTGAGGTGGGCCAGGACCACTTGCTCGAGGCCGGGATGCAGGAGGTCGGCCAGCAGGCGGCCGGTTTCATGATTTGCGAGATGGCCCGTTCGGCTGCGGATGCGCTGCTTCAGAAACCAGGGGTAGGGACCGTCCATCAACATGCCCGGATCGTGGTTGGCCTCCAGGACCAGCAACCGGCATCCGCGCAGATGCTCCCGCACCAAGGCCGTGACATGACCGAGGTCGGTAGCGATGCCGATCCGGCTGCCGTTGGCGCCGATAGTGAAACCCGCCGGGTCGCGCGCATCGTGTGAAATTGAAAACGGGCGAATGGCGAGCGTGTTGATCCGGAATTCGCGGCCGCAGGCAAAGGGGTAGATCTCCGGAAGCTCATGCAACGCGGTCGCCCCGTGGTGGGTGCCGGCGGTCAGATAGACCGGAAGCCGATAGCGGCGCACCAGCCGTTCAATGCCGCGCACATGATCCGTGTGCTCATGGGTGACCAGAATGGCGCTCAGCCCGGCCGGGTCCAGGCCGCGGTGGTGCATGCGGCGGTCGATTTCGCGTGCGGAAAAGCCTGCGTCGATCAGGATGGCGGTGGCTCCGTCCGAGACATGAATCGCGTTGCCTCGGCTGCCGCTGCCGAGGACGCAGACGGATAGCTTCCCCTCGCTGGATTCGGTCGGATGGGGCGACGGTTCGAGGCTCATTTCGCTTCAGGCGGCAGATATGGTAACGGTTTAAAGGTTAAAGTTGAAGGTTTAAAGCAAACAAAGAAAGATGGATCTGCTTTTCCTTTAATCTTTGCACGTTCATCTTTCTTACCGCCCCGTATGCCCGAAGCCGCCGGTGCTGCGCGCGGTCCGTTCGAGGTGTTCGACCACTTCCAGTCGGGCCTGGTGGACGCGCTGGATGACCATCTGCGCAATACGATCCCCGCGGCGGATCGTGTAGGGCGAGCGACCCAGGTTGATCAGGGCGATCATCACTTCGCCGCGGTAATCGCAGTCGATGGTGCCGGGCGCATTGATCATCCCGATGCCGTGTTTGACCGCCAGCCCGCTCCGCGGCCGGACCTGGGCTTCGTAACCCCGGGGAAGCGCCATGGCAAAGCCGGTGGGCAGCAGACGGATTCGCCCGGCTTCAAGTACGGTATCCTGCGGCACGGCGGCGCAGATGTCCATGCCGGCGGCGTCGGGTGTCATGTAGCGCGGCAGAGGGATATCGGCGTCCTGATCAGGCCTCAGACGCAGGATTTGGATGACGGGGTCCATTCCATGCAACCGGCAGCGCCCGATCGCAGACGGGCGGCGATGCGGGATGGCAGGTTCTCCAAACGACGGGTATGATCATCGGGCTGAAGTCAGGCAGTCCGCAAATGCAGCCGGGTTGGTCTCGACCGGACCGAGGAGCGTCAACCCCATCCGGTCCGGCCGGAACAGATCAGTGGCCAGCTGCAGCAGATCCTCCGGGCCGACCGATTCAATATGCTGGATGACGGTCTCCAGCGGAATGTCGGTCTGGAAGTGGATTTCGTTCTGGGCGATTCGAACCATCTGGTTGTCGGCGCTTTCGGAAGCAAGCAACAGGCTGCCTTTGGTATACTCGATGGCTCCCTTCAGTTCCGCCGGGTCGACCGGCCGCCGGGTCAGTTTGCGGAGTTCCTGAGCCACCAGGCCAACCGCCTCCAGGGCCTGCTCCGGGCTGACGGCCAGGTAGACCCCGAACATGCCCGTATCCACGTGGGCGGAGATGAACGAATAGACGGCATAGGCCAGGCCGCGCTTCTCCCGCACTTCTTGAAAAAGCCGTGAACTCATGTTGCCGCCTAAAATGGTGTTGAGCAGGGAGAATCCGTAACGCCGCGGATCGACGATCGCCAGACCGGGGGCTGCCAGGCAGATATGGACCTGCTCCAGGTCGCGCGCGCGGATGTCCACCAGACTTCGGCCTTGCGGCGGCTTGCGTTCGGGGAAGCCGTTGCCGGGCTGGACGGATGCGAAGGCCGGCCCCACGAGATCCAGCAGTCGATCATGCTCGATGTGGCCGGCGGCGGCGATGACGATGCGTTCCGGCTGGTAGAGCCGATGGAAAAAATGACGAATGGCCTCGGCATTGAAATTCGAGATGTTGTCGCGGGTGCCCAGGATCGAACGACCCAACGGAGCATCGCCCCAGAAGTTATGCCCGGCGAGATAATGGATGAACTCATCCGGGCTGTCTTCGACCATGCCGATTTCCTGCAGGATGACCGGCCGTTCGCGTTCCACTTCGAATGGGTCGAAGATCGAATTGAGGAAGATGTCTGAAAGAATATCCACCATGGTCTCGACCTGGCGGTCGAGTACCTTGGCGTGATAGCAGGTGTGCTCCATGGTGGTGAAAGCGTTGGTGTGGCCGCCGACGGCATCAAATTCCTTGGCGATCTGATAAGCGGAGCGTTGGCGGGTTCCCTTGAAAATCATGTGCTCGATGAAATGCGACAACCCGTTTTCCGCATCGGTTTCGTCGCGGGCGCCGGCGTTGACCCACACGCCCATGGAAACGGAGCGGGTGTGCGGCATGGATTGGCTCACCACCCGCACCCCGTTGGCGAGGGTCGTTTTAGCGCTGGGTGCGTCCATTATCCTCTTCGAGCAGCGCTTTGTGGCTGAGGCGGATCTTGCCGTCGCGCCCGATTTCCAGCACCTTGACCCTGAGCTTCTCGCCTTCCTTGACTACGTCGGACACCTTCGTGACCCGCCGGTTGGCCAGCTGGGAAATGTGCACCAACCCGTCGGTCCCCGGCATGATGTTGACGAAGGCGCCGAAGTCCGTGATCTTGACCACGGTGCCCTCGTAAACGGCGCCCACCTCCGGATCGGCCACGATATCCTGGATCATCTTCTTGGCCTGCTCGGCCTCCTGTTTGGAGAACGCCGCAATTTTTACGACCCCCGAATCTTCGATTTGAACCGTGGTGTTGGTTTCGCTTTGGATCGCGCGGATCATCTTGCCACCCGGGCCGATCACTTCGCGGATCTTATCCGGATGGATGCTTAGGGTGGTGATGGTTGGCGCATACGGGGAGATTTCCTTGCGCGGTGCGTCCAACGCCTCCATCATCCGGCCGAGGATAAACACCCGTCCCTGGCGCGCCTGCTCCAGGGCGCGCTCCAGAATGTCACGGGAGAGCTCGTGAATCTTGATGTCCATTTGCATGGCGGTGATTCCGTCCGTGGTGCCTGCCACCTTGAAGTCCATATCGCCGGCATGGTCCTCGTCTCCGAGGATGTCCGAAAGCACCACGGTTCGGTCGCCTTCGCTGACCAGCCCCATGGCGATCCCCGCCACCGGCGCTTTGATGGGAATCCCCCCATCCATCAGCGCCAGGCAGCAGGAGCACACGGTGCCCATGGAAGAGGAGCCGTTGG
>CAZNAX010000235.1:0-4648 GCA_964570965.1 uncultured Desulfatibacillum sp. | reverse complement strand
TATTTCCGGGTCCTGCTTGTCCTGTGGACGGTTGCGGTGACGGGGCTGTTCATCAGCGATGCACTGCACATTCGGCAGAGATTCGATGAATTGGCGATTGCCGAGGCCAGGGCTTTTTTGAGCAAGGACCTTGCGACCCGACTCTGGGCTGCATCCCATGGAGGGGTGTATGTTCCAATCTCGGCTGATACTTCGCCGAACCCCTTTCTGGCGCATGTGCCTGAACGCGACATTCAGACCCCGTCCGGCAAGCTCCTGACCCTGATGAACCCGGCCTACATGATCCGCCAAGTGATGGAGCAATATGACGGCCTGCACCGGACCCGCGGGCGTATCACCGGGCTGCGGCATTTCCGGGAGGAAACCGCGCCGGACGGGTGGGAAACCCGGGCGCTGCTCGCGTTCGAAGACGGACGCAGCGAAGCTATGGAGTTTGCGAACGTGGACGGCCTTCCCTACCTGCGCCTGATGCGGCCATTGAAGACCGAAGCGTCCTGCCTGAAATGCCACGCGGTTCAGGGCGATCAGGTCGGAGGTATCCGGGGCGGCATCAGCCTCTCGCTGCCCATGAGCCGGTATCTGGACTACCGCCGCAAGGACCTCACGACCCACGGCCTGTCTTTCCTGGCGCTGTGGGTGTTCGGCATGGGGGCCATCGGCACCGCCGGCAGCCGGCTGCTGCGCGGCATGCGGGAGCAGGACAGCGCGGAAGCCTTGCTCAAGGCGCTGCAGGACAACTACCGGACTTTGATCGACAACTCGATGACCGGCATCTACATCAGCCAGGACAACACCATTAAATTCGCGAACGCCAAATTCGCGGAAATTCATGAATTCAGCCTCGATGAAATCGTCGGCATGGACTCGCTGAGCCTCGTCCTCCCGGAGGACCGCCCTTCCGTCCCGGACGTGCTGGGCAGGGGCCTCCGGGGGGCAATCGTTCCGGATGAGTATGAGGTTCGATGCACCACCAAGTCCGGAAAAGTCATCTGGGTCCAGCGCCGCAACACCGTGATCGAGCACAACGGCCGGCCGGCGATACTGGGCAACGAGATCGAAGTCACGGCCCAAAAGAAAGCCGAGATAGAGCTGAAGGCTTCTGAGGAACTGTTGAAGCGCCTTTCCGGACAGCTGCTCCAATTCCAGGACGCCGAGCGCAGCGCCTTGGCCAAGGAATTCAACGAAAATATCGCCCAGTGCCTCAGCGCCGTGAAACTCCGAACGGAGGCATTGCTCCAGCCGAATGGAAACGATGCGCCCCCGGCAATAGCCAGTCCGCTGACCCGAATCATCGAAGACCTGGAGGCAACGCTGGCGGTCGTCCGTGATATGACCCAGCGTCTCAGCCCGCTGATGGTAGAGGACATCGGTGTCATTCCGGCCATTCAATGGCTTTGCCGCCAAATTTCCCGGACAGCCCCCGGCCTGCGCGTTCGAACTCGAATTCAGGCGATTGAGAGCGGCATCCCCAACTGGTTGAAAACGGACATTTTCCGGGTCCTGGAAAAGGTACTTTCGTTGATCGTTGCACAAGGTCGTGCCAGTCGCGTGAAAATCAATCTTATTCTGCGGGAAGGCTCGTTGAAATTGAAGGTCGTGGATGACGACAGAGATTCCACGATTCCAAGTCCTTTAGAGGACGATTCCACGAAAGGGGTGGATTTCGTTGCCGTGCGAAGCCGTGTGGAGGCCCGCAGCGGTTCGGTGAGCTGGACGTCCAGACCCGGTTCCGGAAATACGGTGGCAATCGTCTGGCCTTTGAAAGGCGTTTGATGATTATTTCACAGCGGCCCCTCCTCCGATCCTCAACTCCAAAAACTTAATTTTATTTAAAATCCCATCCTTGGCGAACGGCTTATCCGTGTTGCCCGCCAACCTCCCTGGCCAGCCCCTCCCGTTTCAATCAGAAAAAATCCCACCGAGCGGTCATTAAGATTGTAAAATGGCGAAAAATCTTCATAATAGTTCTAACAACCCAAGTGCAGCCCCCGGGCGTCCACCCCCGGGAAATACTTTTGTCGCGGCCAAGGAGATGGCATGGAAGGGCAACCCCTTTTCTCGGAATCGTTTCCTGAAGAAAATCCTTACCCGGTGATGCGCTCGACGCGGAGGGGTGAATTGCTTTATGCCAACCGGGCGGCCGGGAGGCTGCTGGAGCAGTGGCAGTGCCAAGTCGGCGCTCGCCTGCCGGAGGCGGTCCAAAGCAAGCTTGCGGCGGCGCTGGAAAACGGCAGCCCCCAGAAGCTAGAGCTGGGCTGCGGTGAGCGTGAGCTGGAATTCGTTCTGGTTCCCGTCGCCGGACAAGACCATGTCAACATCTACGGCTACGATATCACCGAGCACAAGAGCGCCCAGAAGGCCCTGCGCGAGAGTGAACGGATATACCGCGCCATCGGGGAGTCCATCGACTATGGAGTATGGGTCTGTGCGCCCGACGGCCGGAACATATATGCCAGCGATTCTTTTCTGAAACTGGTGGGCATCAGCCAGGAGCAGTGCTCGGATTTCGGGTGGGCTGACGTATTGCATCCCGATGACGCCGAGAGGACCACCGCGGCCTGGAAGGAGTGTGTTCGCACCGGAGGCACGTGGGACATCGAGCACCGTTTTCGCGGCGCAGACGGTCAGTGGCATGCCGTGCTGGCACGCGGGGTGCCGGTGAAAAATGAAAACGGCGAGATCCTGTGCTGGGCGGGGATCAATTTGGACATCAGCCGCCTCAAGCAAACGGAGCAGGCCCTGCGGGAAGCCCACGAGCGCCTGCGGAAGATCATGGGAAGCATCAGCGATGGATTCATGGGTCTTGACCGCCAATGTCGGGTGACATTCGTGAACGAAAAAGGTGCGCGCGACCTGGGGCAGACGCGCCAATCGATGCTGGGTCGTGTTTTGTGGGAGATCTTTCCCGAAGCCGTCGGCTCCGAGTTCGAAAACGCCTACCGGCAAGCGATGAACGAGCGCGTGGCCACCACCGCCGAGTCCTATTATCTGCCCCTGAAAGCATGGTTTGAGGCTCGCGCCTATCCCTCCGAGGATGGCATCAGCGTGTTTTTCAGGGATGTCACCGATCGCAAGACGGTCGAGCAGAACCTGCGCGAGGTGCAGGCGGACCTCAACCGTGCCCAGGCTGTGGGTCAGATCGGGAGTTGGCGCCTGGACGTACAAAGAGACGAACTGCTCTGGTCCGATGAAAACCACCGGATTTTCGGGCTGCCCAGGGGAACTCCTTTAACTTATGAAACCTTTCTTTCAATCGTTTACCCGGAGGACCGCGAGTACGTGGATCGAAAATGGACGGCGGCCCTGCGCGGCAAACCTTATGACATCGAACATCGGATCATTGTCGGCGAAACCGTGAAGTGGGTGCGCGAGCGGGCCGAATTGGAATTCGACGAGCAGGGGGGGCTGAAGGGTGGTTTCGGAACCACCCAGGACATAACGGCACGGAAACAGGCAGAGGCGAAACTGAAACAAAGCGAGGAAGCGCTGCGCCGAGCCAACGAGCAACTGGAGGCGATGGTTCGAAAACGAACCGTCGAGCTGGAAGGCACGGTAGCGACATTAAAAGTCGAGATTGCGGCCCGCAAGAAAATTCAAGCCCAACTTCACCAAATCTCGCGCGTCTTCATGGACGCTGCCGACCCGATCATTATCGAGGACCTGTCGGGGATGATCGTCGATATGAACCGGGAGGCGGAGACGGCTTACGAGTGGAGACGCGAGGAACTGATCGGAAAGTCCATCACCACGCTCTTTCTGCCCGAACGCCTTGAAGTGGCAATGCAGATGAGGGAGCGGTGCAGCCGGGGCGAAGAAGTCCGCAACTGGGAAAGCAGCCGGAAGGCCAAGTCCGGCCGTATCATCCCGTCGCTTCTGACAGCGTTCCCGCTGACGGATGAATCGGGCGGCGTTGCCTTCGTCGCCACGATTTGCAAGGACATCTCGACCCGCAAGAAAATGGAGGCCCGGCTGCAGGCATCCGAGCTGCAGCTGAAGGAGCTGACCCGCAAAAGTCTGCAGGCGCTGGAGGCCGACCGCCGCACCGTAGCGAGGGAACTGCACGACAGCGTCGGGGGCAGCCTTTCAGCCATCAAGTTCGGATTGGAGGAGAAGGTCGAGCGTACAGCCGACACCGGGACCTGCAACCCCGCTTCGCTGGAAGCCATCGTTTCCGATCTGGCTGACGCCATCAAGGAAACCAAGCGCATATCGGCCAACCTGCGGCCATTGATGATCGATGATCTGGGTTTGTTGACGACCATCGAATGGTACGCCCGCCAATGCCAGGAGCGCTTCGGAGACATTCGCATCCATTGCCAATTCGCGGTCGAGGAGCGCGAGATCCCCGAGGATTTGAAGATCGTCGTCTACCGGGTGATCCAGGAGGCGGTCACCAACGCCGCGCGGCACAGCCGGGCGGGGACGGTGCGGGTCTCGTTCGGACGCCAGGATAACCGGTTATTCCTTGAAATAAGAGACAACGGCTCGGGCTTTGATCTATCGGAGATCATGGAGCAGAAAGACCCAATGATGGGGCATGGCTTGCTGAACATGCAACAGCGGGTGGAGATTTCCGGAGGGTCCTTCAGCATCAGCTCGCAAGCCGGAGAGGGAACGTGCGTCCGAGCGAGCTTCCCGAATCTGAATC
>CAZNAX010000234.1:0-4648 GCA_964570965.1 uncultured Desulfatibacillum sp. | reverse complement strand
CCGAGCTCACCGACTTCGCCGCGGTGGTCTTCAACACCTTCAGCATCCTGCAGATCCTGCACGTAGTGCCGGCGGCCCTGCTGCTGGCGGCGTTCTTCATCATGGGCATCAGCGCCTATCACCTGCTCAAAAAACAGCATCTGGACGTCTTCACCCGTTCCTTCCGGCTCGGACTGGTGGTGGGCACGATCGCAGCCTTCTGGGTCATCCTCGAGGGCGACATGCATGCCAAGCATGTGACCAAGGTCCAGCCGGCCAAGCTGGCCGCCATGGAATCACTCTGGGACACAACCGCCCAGGCGCCCATCTACCTGCTGGCCGTACCCGACGAGCAGAGCGAGCGCAACCGCGTCGAAATCGGCGCCATCCCCGGCGCTTTGAGCTTTCTGGGCCACGGCGATTTCAGCGCCAAGGTCACCGGTCTGAAAGAGTTCCCCAGGGACCAGCGCCCGCCGGTGCTGCTGACCTTTCTCTCCTTTCGGGTGATGGTCGCGCTGGGAACCTACTTTGCCGTCATGATGCTGATCGGCATCTTCATCCGCAAGCGCCTGCTGGAAAAGCGTTGGTATCTCAAGTTGATGATGGTCTCCATTCCGCTGCCCTTCCTGGCTCATACGGCCGGCTGGGTGCTGGCCGAGGTGGGCCGCCAGCCCTGGATCGTCTACGGCCTGATGAAAACCGCCGACGCGGTGTCGCCCATCGCCGCCTCGCAGGTGGCGGTAAGCCTGGTGGCCTTCATCCTGGTCTATGGCTTGCTGGGGGCGGTGGGCTATTACCTGATCGCCAAATACGCGCGCCTGGGCCCCGACGCCGTCGCTGGCCCGATTGCCGATGTCGGCAAAGGCCTGAAGCCGGCGGCGGTTTGAAAAACTGATCCGATCGCTTTTTCCTATCATGAAGGAGGGACTATAAAATGCTGCTCGAATCCATATGGTTTTTTCTTTGGGGGCTCTTGTGGGCGGTGTATTTCATGACCGACGGCTTCGACCTCGGGATCGGGTCGCTGCTGCCGTTCCTGGGCAAGACCGAAGCGGACCGGCGCGTCATGGTGAACACCATGGGACCGCTGTGGGACGGCAACCAGGTCTGGCTGCTTTCGGCCGGCGGCGTCACCTTTGCGGCCTTTCCGCGCGTCTACGCCGTGATGTTCTCGTCGTTGTACTCGGCGCTCATGCTCATTTTGTTCGCCCTGATCCTGCGCGGGGTGGCCTTCGAGTTCCGCGGCAAGGTGGAGAGCTCCGGCTGGCGTAAGCTCTGGGACACGTGCATTTTTGTCGGCAGCGCAGCGCCGGCGCTCCTTTTCGGTGTGGCCTTCGCCAACATCTTTCAGGGAATCCCCATAGACCAAAAAGGGGTCTACCAGGGGAATCTCTTCACTCTGCTCAATCCGTATGGGCTGATCGGCGGGGTGCTTTTCGTGTTGCTCTTCCTGGTGCACGGGGCGCTTTGGCTGGCCGCCAAGACCCAGGGGGAGTTCCAGGCCCGCGCGGCATCCGCCGCGGCAAAAATTTGGCTGGCCGAGGTGGCGGTTGCCGTAGTGTTTCTGGCGGCGAGCTATTTCATGACCAACCTCTATGCCAATTACATGGCCACGCCGCTACTCTTCGCAGTGATCCTGCTTACGGTGGCGGCGCTGTTCGGAATCCGAGTGTTTCTGGCCCAGAAAGCCTTTTTTAAAGCGTGGTTTGCGTCCGCCGTCACCATCGTGGGCGCCACTTTCTACGGGGTGATCGGCCTTTTCCCGAACATGTTCCCGTCGAGCCTGAACCCGGCCTGGAGCCTGACAGCGCACAATGCATCCTCGACGCAGCTCACCCTCACCATCATGCTGGTCGTGGTCGTCATCTTCGTTCCGATCGTGATGGCCTATCAGGCCTGGGCGTACAACCTGTTCAAGACCCAGGTGACATCGGAGGACTTGGTTTATTAGAACAAAGAAAACTTATCTCTCTCTCCCTGAAGTGGAGGCTGCAGGATTTCCGATGCAGACCGGCAGCCCTCCATTTCATTCCCTGCGCCTCAGAACCTTAATGCACAAGAAGAGCCCTTCCCGCTTTTCCGGAAAGGGCTCTTTAGTTTTAGGCAGGGAGGTTATGGCGTGATCAGCGCCGGGTCGGAGATCACGCCGAGGTAGCGGAAACGACCGCTTTTCACCTGCTGGACCTGGACTTCCTTCACCACCTCGCCTTTGTTGAAGCCCTTGATGACCCCGGTCAGGCCGTTATAGTCCTTGGTGGCGGCGATGGCGCTGCGGACGGCTTTGCCGTCGGTGCTCTTGGCGCGCGTTATGCCGTCGCACAGGATCATGAAGGCGTCGTAGGCCGAGGCGCCGACCATGTCGGGCTGGATCTTGAAACGGGTTTCGTACTCCTTCAGGAACTCCTGGACGAACGGCCGCTTGTCGTCGCGGTTGAGATTGGTGACGATGACGAAGCCCTCGGCCGAATCGCCGGCGATTTCGAGCGTCTTGGGCGAGTCGGCGCCTTCCTCGCCGATGATCTGGGTTTTCATGCCGAGCTCACGCGCCTGCTTGAGCACCGGCCCGGTCTGGAAGTAGTAGCCGCTGGAAAAGATCACGTCGGGATTCACTTCCTTGATCTTCGACAGGTAGGGTTTGAAATCCTTTTCAGACATCGGGTAGGTCAGGGCGATGACGACCTCCGCCTTGCCCTGGGCGAACTTGGCGAGGTACTCGTTGAAGCCCTCGGCCAAGGTCCGGCCGAAATCATTGTCGCTGGTCAGAAGGGCGATCTTCTTGGCCTTCAGCAGCGCAACGGCCGTGTAAGCGGCGGCCCGGCCCTCGACCGCGCCGAGGAACCCGTTGCGAAAATTAAAGTCGCCGGCCTTGGTCACGTCCGGGTGGATCGCGTAGGCCGCCACCAGCGGGATGCCCTCATCCTGGAACAGAGGCGCCACCGCCCGAGTGGGCATGCTGTAGGAGCCGGCGACCAGGCCGACGATTCGGTCCTGCTGGATGAGCTTCTGGGCGAGCGCTACGGCCTCCTTGGCGTCAGCCCGGTCATCGTAGGTGACCAGCTCGACCTTTTTGCCGAGCAGGCCGCCGGCCTTGTTGACCTTTTCCACCGCCAGATCCACGGAATTCCTCACGCTGGCGCCGTCCGCCGCGGCAAAACCGGTGAGCGGGGCCAGCAGGCCGACCTTGATCATTTCTGCGGCGTTCGCTGTCGCGAACGCCGCAGAAATGATAACCACTGCATACAGCATCAATCTAATCAGTTTCATAACGCCTCCTTTGAAAAAAGTTTTAAGTGTTACGTGTTACGTTTAAGAAACTTCCTTATTTCCCCAAATACGCTGCCTTCAATTTGGGATCATTCAGAAGGTCGCCGGCCCGGCCCTGGAACACGCACATTCCGGTTTCGAGCACATAGGCCCGGTGCGAGATTTCAAGGGAAGCCATGGCATTCTGCTCCACCAGCAGGATGGTCAGGCCGTGCTCGCGGTTGAGCTGGGCCAGCACCTCGAAGACCTGGTCCACGAGCTTGGGCATCAACCCCATGGAGACTTCGTCCACCAGCAGCAGGTCCGGATTGGAAATGAGCGCCCGGGCGATGGCAAGCTGCTGCTGCTCGCCGCCGGAAAGGGTGGATGCCGGCTGCCCCCCGCGTTCCCTCAGGATGGGGAACAGCTCATGCAGCCAGGCCATGCGGCTGCCGACATCGATCTTGCGGCGCAGCCCGTAAACGCCAGCCATCAGGTTCTCGTGCACGCTCAGACGGGGGAAAACCCGCGCGCGTTCGGGCACCAGACGGATTCCCGCGCGGGCCCGCTCGAAGGACGGCAGGTCGTGAATGTCTTCGCCCTTGAAGCGGATGCGGCCCCGCTCCACCGGCACCATGCCCATGATCCCGCCGAGGATGGAGGTCTTGCCGGCGCCGTTGGCGCCGATGATGGAAACGAGTTCCCCCTTTTCAATCGCGAAGCCGACTCCCGCCACCGCGCGGATGTCGCCGTAGGATATGCACAGGTCACGCACGTCCAGCAACATGCTCGCGTCCTTTCCGGCCCAGGTATGCCTCGATCACGGCTTCGTCGGCGCGGACCTCCGCCGGCGAACCTTCGGCCAGCTTGCGTCCGTGGTCCAGCACCACCAGCCGGTCGCAAAGCCCCATAGCCACGCGCATGTTGTGCTCGATCAAGAGCACCGTTTGCCCGCCGGCACGGATGGCCCGAATGAGATCCTCCAGTTGGGCTATTTCCTCGTGGCGTAGCCCGGAAAACGATTCGTCCAGCAACAGCAGCCTGCTGCCGACGGCCAGCGCCCGGGCGATTTCGAGCCGGCGCAGGTTGCCCAGCGGCAAAAGCCCCGCACGGCGTTCAGCCAGGCCGGCCAGGCCGACTCGCTCCAGCAGGCCCAGGGCCTCACGCCGCTCGTGCACCGTTCTCCAGCCCGACCAGATTTTGGACAGGCGGGGGTAGCGGGAGATGCCGCGGGCGGCCAGGACATTTTCGATGACGCTCAAGTGGGCGAACGGCTTGACGATCTGGAACGTGCGGCCGATGCCGAGGGTTGCGATCACATGGGGCGGAAGACCGTCGGTGCGCCGTCCGTCAAAGGTGATCTGTCCGGCCGTCGGCTTGTAAACGCCTGAGATCAGGTTGAAGCAGACCGTCTTGCCGGCGCCGT
>CAZNAX010000233.1:0-4649 GCA_964570965.1 uncultured Desulfatibacillum sp. | reverse complement strand
TGGCAGATCGACTTCTGATTTGAACCGAGCTAAAAAAAGGCCCGCGGCGCTGCCGTGGGCCTTTTTTTCTGCGCAGAGCCCCTCATCGGTAAAGCGGTTTCAATTCGATTCCAGAAAAGGCCTGATCTCAACTTGATGACCATCTGTCGTCAGTTGCACAGCGCCTTGCTGATCCGTTCGGTAAACTCTTGCGCGGGCGGACTCATACCGCTGCAGGACCTGTGAGTGGGGAATCCCGGATCCGATGCGGTCTGCGCAGGAAATCAGCACTGCTTTCGGCGACACGGCCCGGATGAATTCCTCCGAACTGGAAGACCGGCTGCCGTGATGCGGTGCGATCAACACCGTGCTCCTTAACCGGTCCCCGGCCAGGGCGACGAGCTCCTTTTCCGCGGCCCGCATGATATCCCCCGGGATCAGAACCGAGACCTCACCTAAAGACACCCGAATCACCAAGCTGTTGTTGTTTTCGTTCTGGCGCCAGCTTTCGGTCCTGCTGCGTTCCAGGAAATCGACCGGCGGATAAAGCATCTCCACCCGCACCCCGTGGATCATCGCTAGGCGGGGAAGCTCGGCGAAAGCGGGCATTTCAATGCCGCAGCGGGCGGCCGTCTGCATCAATGCCCCATACCCCGCAATCGGCCGGGATTCTCCGTTGGTCCACAGGCTGCGCACATGGAAATGGTCGGCGATGAAGACCAAGCCGTTCGCATGATCGCTGTTGGGGTGCGTGAGAACCAAAGTGTCGATGGAAGCAATTTTCCGGCGCCACAGAAACGGAGCGACCACGCGCTCGCCAATGTCAAAGGCTGCGGAATCCGCGAACCCGCCGCCGTCGACCAGGGCGGTGCCACCGCCGGGAAACTCGACCAGTACGGCGCTGCCCTGACCCACGTCGATCACGGTCACGCGTAAGTCCTGCCGCCCGAAACGCTGGTAAATCCAATAGGCGGCATCGAAACCCGCACCGATCAGGCCAAATGCGAGAACGACCCACACCGCTTTCCGGCTTCGACTGGCGCGCCAAATTGACTGAAATCGCAAACCGCGCAGCCATTCAGCTGCCGCTGACAGCGGCCTCCAACCGGCTGTAGTTCTGCCGCTTCGGCGGCCGGTATTCGAAAACAAGATGGCTGAGCTTGGACCAGTTACTAAATAGAACGCGGCCCAGCTCAAGAGGTAAAACAGCGCGATTTCCGCCGGCGAGGGGCTCACCGTCCGGACGGCGGCGAAGGAAAACCCTGCCATCCATTCCATGATCGCCATAGCATGCGAAACCATGAAACCGCTGATCTGGAAACACGCAACGGCCGCCGGAACGCTCAATGCCGCAAGCAGCACACCGATTAATCCAACACCTACAGCCAGATAGCCCATCAACGGAATGGCAACGCAGTTCGCCAGCAGGCCGATGAAGGACACGCTGTTGAAATAGTACATCCCAAGCGGCAGTGTCCCCCAGGTCGCCAGCAACGACACCCCGAAGAATGCCAGCAGACCGTGTCGAATCTGCACCATCCGGTCCTTGAATTCGGACGAAGCAGCCGCGGGCGTTGCCCGAAGGCGCTCAAACCCATAGACGATGGCCAGAACCGCTGCGAACGATAGTTGAAACGAAATCGAAAAGAGGGCGGCCGGCCGAACACACAGAATGACCAGCGCGGCCAGCGCCAGGGTGTTCAGGAGGTCGCCTTCGCGCTCCGCCAGAAAGGCCAGAAGAAAGAGCGCGACCATGATGAGCGCGCGTTGGGTGGAGGGCGAAAAACCGGCGACGAGGGCATAGAGGGTGACCGGTAACAGCGTCAGCAGAGCCGCGCCTTTGCGTGTCCAGGCATGCCGGAGCATAAAGGGTATCCAACTCAGCACCCACCGGAGAAGCGCGAAGGCGATGGAGGCGACGATCGAGATATGCAGGCCCGAAATGGCCAGGATGTGGCTGGTCCCCGTGCGCGTGAACGCCTGGCGGATATTGGGTGCCACTCCCGACGAGTCGCCGATGATGAGAGCCTTGAGCACGGCGGCCTCCGGCCCGAGGCCCGCCTGGTCGATCAGCCGGGCAACGGCGGAGCGCACGGGTTCGATCACCCCCCAGATACCGGACGCCGCCGGGGATTCGAGCAGTTCAAGTCCCTCTCCGCGGATGAAGGCGCTGCCGTAGATCTGCCGGAAGGCCATGCTGCGTTTGAAATCAAACCCTCCTGGGTTGTTGAAATTGCGGATGGGGCCAATCCGGCTGCTGAGGGCGATACGGTCCCCTTGCTGCAGAGATGGGGTCGCTCCGATCGCAGTGATGCGCAGAAGGCCGGTCACCGCATGGGTTTCCGAGCCGTTCTCGAGGCATTCGGCCCGCAGGACGAATTGACTCCGGCTTTCAAATTCCAACGGCCGGTTATCCACCACGCCGACGATTCGCCACGGACCGGAGTTGACAAAATGACTCACGTGGTTCGGCGGAAAACGCGGCTGCATCCAGGGCTGCAAGGAGAGATATCCGATAGCGATAAAGAGCGCCAGCGGATAGATGAGGGCCGCTTTGCGTCGAATCAGACAGCCCGCAATGGCAGCCGCGCAAGCGGTAGCCACGGCCCACGCCCATGCCCCGGCTCCCGGAAGCGCGGAGCCTAGCGCGATTCCCGCCGTCAAGGCAACGGTCAGGGGGATGACCGGACGACGATAGAATCCTTCGGCCTGCTGGGTTCCCGGCGTAAACACCGATCCGAACTCACCCACTTACTTGACGAGAGATAAAAACAGACTCCAGGAAAGCGACAGAGACTTTGGGTGGTTTTCCAATGAGTTTTCCCCGCCGGTGGCGGGAAAATTCTCCCGTCACTTGAGACGGCGGATGGCGGCGCCCAATGCGGCGAACTTGTCCTCCATCAACTCGTAGCCGCGATCCAGGTGATACACCCGGTGCACCTCGGTGGTGTTGTCGGCCACCAGCCCGGCCAGCACCAGACAGGCGCTGGCCCGCAGGTCGGTCGCCATCACCGGGGCGCCCGAGAGATGCGGCACGCCTCTGACTGTAGCAGTGTTCCCGGACACCCGAATGTCGGCCCCCATGCGCCGCAGTTCGCTCACATGGATGAACCGGTTCTCGAAAATACTCTCGGAGATAACGCTGACCCCCTCGGCAACGCTCATCAGCACCATGAACTGGGCCTGCATGTCGGTCGCGAAGCCGGGATAAGGCTGGGTCTTGATGTCGACACTGACGATTCGCTTGGGCCCTGTGACCGTAAGGGTTTGGTCCTGGACCTCAATCCGGGTCCCGGCCTGCCGCAGTTTGTCCAAGGTGGCACCGACGTGCTTCGGCTCGCAGTGGGTGATGGTGACGTGGCCGCCCGTGAGGGCGGCCGCCACCAGAAAGGTGCCCGTTTCGATCCGGTCCGGAATGATCTCGGCCGAGACCGGCCTGAGCGACTCCACGCCGCGGATGGTGATCTCCGGAGTCCCGACGCCGGAAATGTCCGCCCCCATACGGTTAAGGACCTCGGCCAGAGCCACCACCTCCGGTTCGCACGCCGCGTTCCGCAACACCGTGGTGCCCTCGGCCAGGGCCGCCGCCATCATGATGTTCTCCGTCCCGGTGACGGTGACGATATCAAAGTAAATCTCCGCCCCCCTCAACCGCTGCGCGGAGGCCGTGACATACCCGTGTTCGAGCACAATCTCGGCCCCCAGAGCGGCCAAGCCCTTCAAATGCAGATTGATCGGACGCGCGCCGATCGCGCAGCCTCCAGGCAGCGACACCCGCGCACGCTTCAGCCGGGCGATCAGCGGTCCCAGGACTAATACGGAGGCCCGCATTTTGCGCACCAGGTCGTATGGCGCTTCGTGGCAGGCGAGCCCGCTGGCGTCGATCCGAATGGATGCCCCATCGGCCTCCACGCGCACGCCAAGCCGGGAGAGCAGCAGCAGAGTGCTGTCGATGTCCCTCAGCCGGGGAACGTTCGAAAAGGTATTGACCCCCTCGGTGAGAAGGGAAGCGAAGAGAATCGGCAGGGCGGCGTTCTTCGATCCGCTGATGCGTACGGTACCTTCCAGCCGCCGCCCGCCTTGAATAACGATTTTGTCCATTTGGATATTTCGCTAATGAAAAAAGCGCTCCCCCCGCCGCAGTTGGCAGGAGGAGCGCTGCGGCTTCGTTTGGCCGTGTAAATCAGTGGTGCCCGTGGCCGTGATGGCCGCCCTTTCCCTTGGCGGTATCGTAAGCCGCTTTAATGACGCAATACGTCATCCCCATCCCGATGATGGACAATGCATACCATAGGCCTCCGTGGAAGACCATGTGGCTCATATCCCAGATCCATTCAAAACTGAAGGGAAACATCACTTGCCTCCTTCAATCGGATTCAGTTCCTGCTCCTGCGGGAAAATCGGCAGGTAGCGATAGGAAAGTGCAATCATGATAATGCCGTAGGCCACCGGCAGAATCGTCGTGGCGACTTCCTGCCAGCTTGGAAAGTAGGTGAACCAGCCTTGGAAGTTTAGCACCGGCACCGCCTGGGTCTGCAGCACCATGACCCAGCGGTTCAAGCAGGCGCCGATCACCGCCAGGGTCACAGCGAGGAAAAGCAGCGCCGGGCTGCGCCGCACCCCAGCGGAGACCAGCATGAGCGCCGGCAGCACGCCGCAGATGACCACTT
>CAZNAX010000232.1:0-4662 GCA_964570965.1 uncultured Desulfatibacillum sp. | reverse complement strand
TCGGCAACCTGTCCAAAGCGGAGCAGGATCAGGCGATTGCGCCCGCCCCGGCCGGTCGCCGCAAAATCGTGCTGGCCACCAACATCGCCGAGACCAGCCTGACGATCGAAGGCATTCGGGTGGTGGTGGACGGCGGGTTCGTGCGGACGCCGCGGTTCGACGTGCGCAGCGGCATGGCCCGGCTCATAACGGTGCCGGTGTCCAAATCCGCGGCCGACCAGCGCCGGGGCCGGGCCGGCCGTACCGAGCCCGGGGTCTGCTTGCGCCTATGGAGTGCGGAGAGCCACGCCGCGCTGGCGGAATGCAACGCGCCGGAGATTCTGCAGACCGACCTGGCCGCGCTGATGCTGGAGCTCGTTCTCTGGGGCGTCACGGATGCGGCGCAGCTCAAATGGCTCGATCCGCCACCGGAGGCGGCCGGCCGGCAGGCCCGCGCACTGTTGAAGGATCTCGGAGCACTCGATGCGGCCGGGCAGGCGACCGATCACGGCCGCCGCATGGCCGGTCTGCCGATGCACCCGCGGCTGGCGCACATGGTGCTCGAGGCCCAGCGGCAGGGCGTGGGGGCGAGTGCCTGCGATCTCGCCGCGGTCCTGAGCGAACGTGATTTTGTGAAGTTTCCAGCCGGGGAATACGATTCCGATCTGGGGTTGCGTCTCGACATCATGGTCCGGCCGGATGGGGGCCGGTGGGTGAAAGCGGGCCGTTTCTCGGTCGATCGGCCGGCGCTGCGGCGCTGTCTGCGCGCGGCCGAGGTGCTTCGGCAGCGGATGGGTTTTTCAAATCGGCCCGCGGCGCGGCGGCTGGTCGGCCGCATGCTGGCCTGGGCCTATCCCGATCGGATCGGCCAGCGCCGACCCGGCGCCGCCGGTCGATTTCTGCTGGCCAACGGCCGCGGCGCTTTCTTTCCTTCCCCCGAGCCGCTGGCGGCCGCGGACTACATGGTGGCAGCCGAGCTCGACGGCGAGCGCCGCGAGGCGCGCGTGTTTCTGGCTGCGGCTTGCGAGTTGACAACGATTCTGGATGATTTCGGCCACGCCCTGGATACCCGCGAGGTCATCGCCTGGGACAAACGCACGGCCGCCGTGAAGATGGAACGATCCCTGGGTCTGGGCGCCCTGGCATTGAAGGTCGTACCGCTGGATCACCCGGATCGGGCGCGCGTGGCTGCGGCTCTTATCGAAGGCATCCGCCAGACCGGCATCGGGTGCCTGCCCTGGACCCCCCGCCTCCGACGGTGGCAGGAACGGGTGATCTTTCTCGGGCGGGTCATGGGCGATGAGGCCGACTGGCCGGATGTTTCCGACCGGGCACTGACCGATTCCCTGGAGCGCTGGCTGAACCCGCACATCGGCGGCATCACCCGGATCAGCGGCCTGAAAGCCGTCGACCTCGCCGGCGCTCTCTCCAGGCTGCTTAGCTGGGAGCAGCGCCGCCGGCTGGATGAATGGGCGCCCACCCACATCGAAGTCCCCTCCGGAACGCGCATCCGGGTGGACTATTCCGGCGAGATCCCGGTTTTGGCCGTGCGCGTTCAGGAGATGTTCGGGTGCGGGGACACCCCGCGGGTCGCCGGCGGCCGGCAACCGGTGCTGATCCATCTGCTTTCCCCGGCCGGGCGACCGGTGCAGGTGACCCAAGACCTTGCCAGTTTCTGGGCCGGCGGCTATCATCACGTGAAAAAGGAGATGCGCGGTCGCTATCCGAAACACCATTGGCCGGAAGATCCTGTCACGGCGATGCCGACCAGCCGCCTCAAAAAGAAACGAACCGCGGGTCGAGGCGGATGATTGCCGGCAGCATGCCCAAGGAGGCTCCCATGATCGAACGTCTTGAAGATTTCAAGTTGGCTGTCATCGGCGGCGGCAGCAGATGCAAGTTGCTCCTGGAGTCCATTTTTTGCGAAGAGTCACCCGGGAAGCGGCCTAAGATTTTAGGGGTGGCCGATAAAAACAGTCAGGCGGTCGGACTCCAGTACGCGCAGCAGAAGGGCATCTTTACCACCAGTGACTGCCGGGAGCTTTTCTCCGTAGAAGGCCTTGATCTGATTCTTGATCTAACAGGGGATGACAGCCTCAAGGAGGTCGTACAGAAGACCAAGCCGCCCGGCGTCCTATTCGTTGACCATTACCAGGCCCGCGTTATTTTGGACACCCTGCAGATCGATACTAAAAAAACAGAAGTTCTCAATAAAATCAGGGAAAATCCCGGCAATGTGCAGGCCCTTGAGAGTCTTTTTGGGGAGTTTTACGATTTTGTGCTGAAGATCAACCGCGCCGCCAACACCTTTGCGCGCGAGACGCGTGTCAATCTGGCGGAAAGCGAATGGATCACTTCCCAGATCATCAGCGGCAGCACGATACCTACCTTTGTCATCGATAAAAATCATCGGGTGACTTATTGGAACAAGGCGTGTGAGAAACTAACCGGATATGCAAGCAAGGAGATAGTGGGGACTGATCATCAATGGAAACCCTTCCGGTTGCAAAAGCGCCCTACCATGGCCGACCTGATCTTAGACGGCGTAAGTGAAGAAGAACTTTGGCGCCTTTATAGCACCCGCTGGAAAAGGTCGGCATTGATTGATGACGCTTACGAAGTCGAGGAGTTCTTCCCCCACTTGGGAGAGAACGGAGTCTGGATTTTTTTCACGGCGGCGCCTATCAAAACTCCGGATGGGGCGGTGGTGGGTGCTATCGAGACGCTGTGGGATCTCACCAAACAAAAACAGGCAGAAGAAGAGCGTGAGCGTAAAAACAAGGAGTTGGCCCGAAAAGTGGAGGAAATCAGCGCCAAAGAGCAGACCATGTCCCAGATCATCAACGGGAGTACCATACCGACCTTTGTGATCGACAAGGAGCACCAACTGACCCATTGGAACAAGGCGTTGGAGTGCCTCACCGGTATTGCCGCCAAAGACATGGTCGGGACTCGCAGGCAGTGGGCGCCTTTCTACGATCAGGCGCGCCCCTCTATGGCCGATGTCATTCTAGATCAGACCGATGCGATGCAGATCAGCAAATTGTATGGAAGCAAATGGCGTCAATCAGCCTTTATCGACGGAGCCTACGAATCGGAAGCGTTTTTCCCCAATCTGGGGGAGGGCGGCAAATGGTGCTGGTTCACGGCGGCTCCCATCCGGACGGAGGGGGGAGAAACGGTCGGCGCCATCGAAACCATTTGGGACAAAACGGAAGAGCGAAACGCGGAAAAAGAGCGGGAGCGGCATACCAAGGAGCTGGCCACCTTCTGCTCCATCTATGCAACGCTGAGCGGAGGATTGAGTCTGGAGGGCCGAATCAAGGCCGCCATCGAAGAAGTCGCCAGCATCTTTTTGCTGGACGGCGTCTGCATCTTCATCATCAAACCCGACGGCACCTATCACCTGCGGTATAGTTACGGCTACTCCGAAAACCTGTGTTTTCGCAACCGCATGGCCGACGCCGAGAGCATGGTCGCACAGGTGGCCCGCAGCGGGAAGGTATCGGTTTTCGACGAGCTGCCCGCCACGGCGGGCCCGGAGATCGAGCTGCTCAAGCAGGAGGGCCTGCAATCGCTCGTGTACATCCCCATTCTCGGCAAAAACAATAAGAGCCTGAGTTTGGTCCGAGCCGCCAGTCGTCAAACGAAGCACTTCGGTGCCAACGAAGTCCGGTCGCTGGAGCTTATCGCCAACCGGATCGGTGTGGCTATTGAAAACCATCTGCTCGAGGAAGACGTGCGCAGAAAGGCCAGTTTCCAGGCTAAATTGATCGGCAGCTCCAACGACGGGATCGTGGCCACGGATGAACACTGGAACGTCGTCATTTTCAACCCGGCGGCTGAAAGCATTTTCGGCTATTCGGCGTCCGATGTCGTCGGTAAAATGGATGCGCGCGCCATTTACCCGGGGGCCATCGTCCGCGTCCTGGAAGAGGCACTGACCCGCGGCACTCCCAAGCGGAATCTGCCCTGGAACGAAACGACCATCCTATCTAAAAATGACGACCGCATCCCGGTGCGGTTTTCAGGCACCATTCTGCGCGAAAAACATAAAATGATGGGTATCGTGGCCTTTTTTCAGGACCTGCGAGAAATCAAGCGGCTGCAGAAGGAGTTGCTCGGCGCCGAGCGTCTGGCCGCCGTCGGACAGACGGTGGCCGGCATGGCCCATTGCGTCAAGAATATCCTGCACGGGCTCAAGGGGGGGAGTTACTTAGTGAACATCGGCATTGACAAAGACAATACCGACAAGCTTAAAACCGGCTGGCAGATGGTGCAGCGCAACATCGACCGCACATCTGAATTGGTGCAGGACCTGCTTTCCTATTCGAAAGAGCGAGAGCCCGAATACGCACCCTGCCGGCCGAATCAAATCGCTTTGGAGGTGTGCGAGCTGATGCGAGAGACGGCTGCCGAGAAACATGTCCGCATCCTTGAGAACCTTTCCGCCGAAATCGATGAAGTCGTCATGGACGGCCGCAGCCTGCACCGCTCGCTTTTGAACCTGGTATCCAATGCCATCGATGCCTGCAGGGACGACCCCAGTCCGGGCAAGGCGCATTGGGTCAAGTTGACCACCTCTGTCGAGGGAGAAGGCGCCCTCCGGTTTGAAGTTCAAGACAACGGCTCCGGCATGAGTGACGAGGTCAAAGAGAAGATCTTTTCATCCTTCTTCAGCAC
>CAZNAX010000231.1:0-4701 GCA_964570965.1 uncultured Desulfatibacillum sp. | reverse complement strand
GGCGCTATCTCGACTTCGGCGCCTTTGAATCCCTGCGGGCCATGAAGCACATGATCGCTCAGGAGGTTGCACGCCGGAGTATGCAGCAGAACATCAAGCTCGGCCGCGGCGGCATCCGCGAAATCGAGTTTTTCGGGCAGATCTTCCAGCTGATCCGCGGCGGCGTGAGCCCCGAATTGCAGAAACGGCCGATCCGTGAAGTGTTGGCCGCGCTGGCCGCTGAAGGCCACATCCCGGCGCAGGTTCAGCGGCAGCTGGATGCGGCCTATGTCTTTTTGCGCACGGTCGAGCACCGCCTCCAGGAGGCGGCCGATCAGCAGACGCACGAGCTGCCCTCGGATCCGTTCGACCAGGCCCGCCTGGCGGCGTCCATGGGGTTCGACGGCCCTGAATCCTTTCGGACGAGCCTCGACCGGCACCGCGATGCCGTTCATGGCCACTTTCAACTGTTGCTCGAAAGCCCGGACGTCGACCGGTCCGGCCGCCCCGCCGATGACGGCATCAGCCATATCTGGCACCAGAAGATGGACCCGGCCGAGGCGTCGGCGGTCCTGGCCCAAATGGGATACCATCCGCCGGCGGAAGCGCTTCAGATCCTGAACGACCTGCACGACGATTCCGCGACCCGCGCCCTCAGCCCTACCGGTCGTCAACGCTTGGACCGGCTCATCCCGCTGGTGGTGGCCGAGGCCGGTCGGGCCGGTCATCCTCTCACCGCCCTGCGCCGGCTGGCGGACCTGATCCGAGCGGTGGAACGGCGTACCAGCTACCTGGCGCTGCTGCTGGAATACCCGGCAGCGCTGGCGCACCTGGTGAAGCTGGCGGACGCGAGCCCCTGGATCGCCTCGCTTCTCGCTCAGCACCCCGTGCTGCTGGACGAACTGCTCGACCCCCGCACGCTCTATCGTCCGCCGCCGCGGGAGATGTTGGTTGCCGAGATCCAACGCCGCCTGGGTCGTGCGCCGGACGAAGATCTCGAGGCTCAAATCGAAACCCTGTGCATCTTCAAGCAGATCAACGTGCTGCGTGTGGCCGCCGCCGACGTGAGCGGCCGGCTGCCGTTGATGCGCGTCAGCGATTATCTTTCGGACGTCGCCGAAGTGACCGTCAATGCCGTTGTGGATCTCGCCTGGCGTCATCTGGTGGACCGCCACGGCCGTCCGGACTGCCGTTTGCAGGGAGTTTCCTGCGAACGGGGGTTTGGGGTGATCGCCTATGGCAAACTGGGAGGGCTTGAACTGGGGTATGGTTCCGACCTCGACCTGGTGTTTCTGCACGCCGGCGTGGACGGCCAGACGCAGGGCGGACCCCACCCCATCGACAACGCCCAGTTCTTCAACCGTCTCGGGCAGCGAGTGATCCATCTGCTGACGTCTCATACCCGCGCCGGGCGGGTTTACGAAATCGATCTGCGGCTGCGGCCGAGCGGGATTTCCGGAGTCCTGGTGCAGCACGTGGAGGCCTTTCGCGACTACCAGCTGAACCACGCCTGGACCTGGGAGCACCAGGCGCTCATCAAGGCACGACCGGTGAGCGGCGAGCCCCTCATCACCACCCGCTTCGAAGCCATCCGTGCGGAGGCTCTTTCCCGGCGACGGCCGCGCGCGAAGCTGCATACCGAAGTAGCCGACATGCGCGCACGCATGCGCGCTGAACAGAACCGCCCCGCGCCGGGCCTTTTCGATCTGAAGCAGGATCCCGGCGGAATCGTCGATATCGAATTCCTGGTGCAGTATCTGGTCCTGCGTCATGCCCACCGGTATCCGGAGTTGGTGCGGTGGACCGACAACGTGCGCTTGATTCAGACCTTGATCGATTCGACGGTGCTCAACGAGTACCTGGCGCATGTTCTCAAGCACGCCTATCTCATCTACCGCGCCGCCGCCCACCAGTTGAGCCTGCAAGAAAAGCCGGCACGAGTGCCGGTAGAAAAATTCGAACGCCTGCAACAGCGCATTCGCCAAATTTGGGAGACGCTGTTCCCGGGCCGCTGAACGAAAGTCCTATCTTCAGAAATTAATTTACAAAATTGTTAATAGATAAATTCCAATAATGACAAATTTGTTATTTTTTAAGCCTGCCGATACTCCCCGCCTAAGCCTGTAACAAACTGGATTGGCTCGACTTTAAAAAACAGACGCACGCCTGGCACAGGCTTTGCTGATCTGGCCCGAGACAACCAGAATCGATGGGAAATTGATATGCGCAGCGTCCACGCAACCGCCTCCACCCTGCTGCAGGAAAAAGTGACCGGACTGACCGAGCGCTTCCTCCGCCGAAAACAGCCCGATTTCATGAAGCAGCATTCGCGCGCGCTGGACGATTATTTCGAGCAGGCGTTTGAACGGAGCATGATCGGCCCTCGGATGGAGATCAACAAGAACCCCTATGCCATCGTCGCATTGGGCGGCTATGGCCGAGAGGAGCAGTGCCTCCATTCGGATGTCGACCTGCTGTTTCTGTTCAGCAAGCGTATCCCGGCCGAAGCTGAAAATCTCATCCGGGAAATGATTTATCCCCTCTGGGACATCGGCATGGATGTCGGCTACGCCACGCGTTCGCTCAAAGAGTGTCTGAACCTGGCGGCGAAGGATTTGAACGTGCTGACGCCGATTCTGGATGCGCGCTTCATCTGCGGCATGTCGATGCTCTACTCCGAGCTGATGTCCAGGCTCCGGGAGAAGGTCATCCGCAAGCATGCGGAGCGGATCCTGCGGGAGATCGTCGCCTATACGCGGGCCCGGCACAGTCAATACGGGGATTCGGCGCATCTGCTGGAGCCCAACCTCAAAGAGGGCCAGGGCGGGCTGCGCGACTACCACAGCATGCTCTGGATGGCCAAGCTGCATGTCGATTTGAGGCAGCCCCGCGATTTTGAGTATTTCGGCCTGCTTTCTCACGCCGAGTTCCAGGATCTGTGGGAGGCGCTGGGATTCATCTGGGAGGTGCGCAACCATCTGCATCACATCAGCCGCCGCAAATGCGACCAGCTGCATTTCGAAACCCAGATCCGCATCGCGGATCGTTTCAGGTTCAAGCCCGAAGCCGGACAGCAGCCGGTCGAGCGCTTTCTCGGCGATCTTCACCGTCGGATGGAGTCGGTCAAACACCAGCACCTCATGCTGCTGCATGAGCTCGGCGTGGCAAAAAAGGGGCGGCGGCAGCTGGCGTCCAACCTCCCGGTGGACGGAATCGAGGTCCTCTCCGGCGGCATGCTGAATTTCACGAGCCCCGAGCCGCTTCTGAAACGCCCCGAACTGCTCATCCGGATCTTCGAGGAGAGCGCCCGCCTGAAAGCGCCCCTCAGCGGCGAGGCCAAGCGGCTGGTCAAGGAGTTCGCCTATCTCATCGAAGCGAACGCCCGCGCCGCGCCCGAAATCGTCCGCGCGTTCGAACGCATCCTGACGGCTCCCGAAGCGGGCGTCGGTCTGCTGGACGACCTGCTGTCCACCGGCTTTCTGGAAGCCTTCATCCCGGAGTTCCGGGGGATCTCCAACCGCATCCAATACGACGAATACCACCTTTACCCGGTCGACAAGCACCTGCTGCATACCGTTCACATCCTCCAGCAGCTGGCCGGGGAAGACCGCCCCGGCGAACCGCTGTTCGCCCGTATTTATCGCGAGCTGAAAAACAGGGTGCTTCTGGTGTGGGCCGCCCTCCTGCACGATATCGGCAAGGGCGCCTCCACGTCCGACCACTCTGAAAGCGGAGCCGATATGGTCCAGCGCATCCTCACCGAAAAGGGCCTGACACCGGCGGAAGTTGCCACCGTCGTATTCCTCGTCCGCGAGCACCTGTATCTCATCAAGACGGCCACCCGCCGGGACATCCACGACGAGGAAACCGCCATCGTCTGTGCCCGGCGCATCAAGGATGCCGAGCGCCTGAAGATGCTTTATCTGCTCACCGTGGCCGATTCCATGGCGACCGGCCCGGCCGCCTGGAACGACTGGACCTCGCACCTGCTGCGGGAGTTCTTCCTCAAGGTCTTGAACGTCCTTGAAAGAGGCGAGCTCGCCAGCGACAAGGCCACTGCTACGATAGAGAGCAAGCGGCAAGCGCTTCGGGATGCCGCCTCCGAAGACGCGCGGCAGAGAATCGAGAGCCTGTTTCCGGTCCTGAGCCCGCGCTATTTGCTAGCGATGCCGACGGAGTCCATCGCGAGCCACATCGAGCTGTTTCAGCGGCTGAAGGATTCCGATTTCGTTTGGGACATCCAGCCCTCCGCGGAGGGCGCCACCCGCAAGGTAACCATCTGCGCCCAGGACCGGCCCGGGTTGGTGGCCAGCATGGCCGGGGTCTTCACTCTGAACAACATCGACATCCTCGACGTCCAAGTCTTCACCTGGCGCAACCGCGCGGCGCTGGATGTTTTCGAGGTCGCGCCGCCGCCGGATCTGATTTTCGAAGAGGAAAAATGGCGCCGCGCAGAAGAAAACCTCCACTCGGTGCTGGCCGGGACCCTGGACCTCGCCGCCGCCCTCAAACCGCGGCTGGATGCGGCCCGCACGATCAAGCCCCGGACCGCCCGGCGGCCGCACCGGGTGCGGGTCGACAACGCCAGCTCCAGCTTCTTCACCATCATCGAAATCTTCACCTACGACTTTCCCGGGCTGCTCTTCAGCATTTCCGACGTTTTGTTTCGCTGCGAGCTCGACATCTGGGTGGCCAAGATCGCCACCAAGGTGGATCAGGTCG
>CAZNAX010000230.1:0-4733 GCA_964570965.1 uncultured Desulfatibacillum sp. | reverse complement strand
CTGCCTTTCATAGCGACTCGCTCCTCTCCACGAATTTGGTCTGGATCGAAAGCTTGTGCGCCGCCAGCCGAAAAGCCTCCGCGGCCAACTGCCGCGAAACCCCCTGCATCTCATAAAGAATGCGCCCCGGGCGAACCACCGCCACCCACCCTTCGGGAGCCCCCTTCCCCTTTCCCATCCGGGTTTCCGCCGGTTTCTTCGTAATCGGCTTATCGGGGAACACCCGAATCCAGATGCGGCCACCGCGCTTGACATGCCGCGTCATGGCGATACGAGCGGCCTCGATTTCCTTCGCGCTCACCCATCCGGCGGAGGCGGCTTGCAGTCCGAATTCACCGAAGTTGAGCGAACTGCCTCGCCGGGCGACTCCCCGCATGCGGCCCTTCATCTGTTTGCGAAATTTAACTTTCTTGGGACTCAGCATTTTCGCTTCTCCTGTGCATTAACCCTGTTCGGCGACCGGCTGGTCCTTCCGCAGGACTTCTCCCTTAAAAATGGTGACCTTGACCCCAACCACTCCGTAAGTGGTGCGTGCTTCAGCCAGGCCGTAATCGATGTCCGCCCGCAGCGTATGCAAGGGAACGCGCCCTTCCCGGTACCACTCGGTTCGGGCGATTTCAGCGCCGCCCAAGCGGCCGGCGCAAATCACCTTGATGCCCAGCGCGCCGAAACGCAGCGCCGACTGGACGGCACGCTTCATCGCACGCCGGAAGGCAACCCGCCGCTCTAATTGAGTCGCGACATTTTCCGCCACCAATTGGGCATCGATTTCAGGTTTGCGGATCTCCTGGATATCGATCAGGACCTCGTGGGTGGTCAGCTTCTCGATTTCCTTCTTGAGCTGGGCAATCTCGGCACCCTTTTTGCCGATGACAATGCCCGGGCGGGCGGTATAAATCCGCAGCCGAATGCGTTTCGCCGATCGCTCGATTTCAATCCGGGAGACACCGGCGTGATACAGCTTCTGCTTGACAAATTTGCGAAGCTTGTGATCCTCGAAGATGTAGTTGGCGTAATTCTTGCCGCCGAACCATCGGGACTCCCAGGTCTTGACGATGCCTAATCTCAATCCGATCGGGTTGACTTTCTGGCCCAAGCTCAAACCTCCTTTGCTAAACCGACGACGTTTCCGACAACACCACGGTGATGTGGCAGGTCGGCTTCAGGATTCGGGTGCCTCTGCCGCGTGCCTTGGTGCCCCACCGTTTCAAGACCGGGCCGTCGTCGGCCGTGATGGTTCCGACGACCAGTCGATCGACGTCGATGTTGGGCTTCTGGTCAGCGTTGGCGACGGCCGAACGAATCACCTTCTCCAACATTTTGGCCGCCTTCTGGGGCATGAACTTTAAAATGTTCAGAGCGTCCTCCACCGGTCGACCCTTCACAGCGGGTGACACTTTTAAAACCTTTAGGGATGACACGCGTACATAACGGGATACCGCTTTAGACTCCATCTCTGTTGTCCCTCTTCCTTCCGAACACGGGCTTCACGACGATCTCAGGCGCCCTTGCTTTTCTTGTCGCCCGAATGCCCGTGGTATGTCCGCGTCGGCGAGAACTCCCCCAGCTTGTGTCCGACCATGTTTTCGGAAACGAACACTGGAATAAATTTGCGGCCGTTGTGAACCGCCAGGGTCAACCCGACCATTTCGGGCACAATGGTGGACCGCCGCGACCAGGTCTTGATGACTCGGTTGCTGCGTGAATCCTGTGCCACTTGAATTTTTTTTAGCAGGTGGCCCTCAATGTAGGGGCCCTTTTTCAACGACCTCGACATAATGTCTCCCGAAATTCTTGATTCCGATCCAACCGCTTAACCTACCGGCGATCCATGGTGCGCCCCAAGCGGCTTCTATTTCCTCCGCTTGACGATCAAGCGATCACTGGGTTTTTTCTTGCGGGTCTTATGTCCTTTGGTCGGGACGCCCCAGGGGCTGCAGGGGTGCCGGCCGCCGGACGATTTGCCTTCGCCGCCGCCCATCGGGTGATCGATCGGATTCATCGCCACACCCCGAGTATGCGGCCGTTGGCCATGCCAGCGCTTGCGACCCGCTTTGCCGTAAGAAACATTCTCATGCTGCACATTTCCGACTTGCCCCACGGTCGCCCGACAATCCAGCAGCACTTTGCGAACCTCTCCGGACGGCAGCTTCAGCAAGGCGTAGTTGCCCTCTTTGGCCATCAGCTGCGCGTATCCGCCTGCGCTGCGTACGATCTGACCGCCCTTGCCGAGTCTCAGCTCAATGTTGTGGACCTGAGTTCCCAGGGGCATGTGGCGCAAGGGCAGGCTGTTGCCGGGTTTGATATCCGCTTTCGGACCGGCTTCAACGACATCGTTCACGCGAAGGTCGGCCGGTGCCAGAATATAGCGCTTGTCTCCGTCCACATAATGCAACAGCGCAATCCGCGCGGAACGATTCGGATCATATTCGATAGCGGCCACTCGGGCCGGAACTCCGATTTTATCGCGCTTGAAGTCGATCACCCGGTAATGGCGCTTATGGCCGCCACCGCGCTGCCAGGCCGTTACCCGACCGTAACAGTTGCGTCCGCCGCTCTTGCGTACCGGCTGCAACAGACCTTTCTCCGGAGTCGTCTTGGTAATCTCTCCAAAATCGGCATAGGTCTGGAAGCGTCGGCCGGGAGAGGTCGGTTTGACTTTCTTAATGCCCATCGTCTGCTCCTTAACCTCTTATGCGCCCTCGAAGAATTCGATGCGTTCACCCGGCATCAGCCGCACGATGGCTTTCTTCCAATCGCGGCGCTTGCCTTGGATCCGTCCGCGCTGCGTGCTTTTTCCACTCATCTGCATCGTTCGCACGGAGGCGACCCGCACCTTGAACCCTTTTTCGACAGCCCGCTTGATCTCAATCCGATTGGCCTGCCGGCCCACCTCAAAGGAAACCTGGTTGTAGAGCTCCTTCTGGATGTTGGTCTTCTCCGTGATCAGGGGCCGGATGATGACGTCGTAGTAATTCATGGAATCAGCCTCCCCTCAATGGTCTTGATCGCCGGTTGCAGCAGCACCAGCGTATCGTACTTGAGAACGTCATAGACGTTCAGCCCTTCGCTGCGCAGCACTTTGACGTCCGGAACATTGCGCGAGGAACGTTCCAGGGTTTCATTTTTAGCCTCAGTGACGATCAACGCGCTCTTCAGGTTGAGGGCTTTGATGGCCGTCACGAAGGTTTTGGTCTTGATGGGCTCGACATCGAATCGATCCACCACCATCAACGCGCGGTCCTGCAGTTTGCTGCTGAGTGCCATCTTGAGCGCCAGCTGGCGGACTTTTTTCGGCAGTAGACGGGCGTACAAACGTCCGTCCGGTCCGAAAACGACGCCACCCCCTCTGAGCAACGGCGACTTGATGTCACCCCGCCGCGCGCGGCCGGTCCCCTTTTGCTTGTAAAGCTTGCGGGTGCTGCCGGCTACATCGCCGCGATGTTTGACCGTGGGGTTCGCCGATCGTCGGTTGGCAAGCTGCATGGTTACCACCGCGTGCAAAACATGTGGTTTCACCGGAACGTTGAAGACCGCATCCGGCAGGTCCACCTGCGCAACCGGTTTACCCTCCATATTGTGAACCTCTACGACAGCCATAATCTCACCCTCATGCAGCGGCAACTCGCTATTTTTTCTTGAGAATCTTTGGTTTCTTGATAGCTACCAGACCCGCGGCCGGACCCGGTACGGCGCCCCGGACCAATAGCAGGTGGTCCTCCGGCCGAATATCGACGATCTCGATGCCCTGCGTCGTCTGCCGCTCTACGCCATAATGCCCCGGCATCCCCTTGCCTTTGAAGACCCTCGACGGCCAGGCGCTGGACCCGATGGAGCCCGGGATACGGTGGCATTTGCTGCCATGAGTCGTGCGCCCACCACTGAAGCCTTCCTTCTTGATAACACCGGCGAAGCCCCGACCCTTGGTAGTTCCACTGACATCCACCCGCTCGCCGACCGAAAAAATATCCAGGGTGATTTGCTGACCGACGCTGAAGTCCTCCGGTCGATCGACCGGGAATTCCTGCAGATGGCGAAAACAGGCCTCCCCGCTTTTCCGAAAATGACCCTGACGCGGTTTGGTGACGTGCCGGAGCTTGACTTCACCAAAGCCAAGCTGCAGCGCGTTGTAGCCGTCGGTAGCCTGGGTCTTGATCTGGGTCACGACACAGGGGCCGGCCTGAATCACGGTCACCGGTATGACGCGCCCATCAGAGGCGAACAGTCCGGTCATTCCCAGCTTTTTTCCCATCAATCCTTTGCACATAGCATTCACTCATCCTTCTCGCGGACAGCGGTAACCCTCGGATGCCGGATGCGTCATCCGCCCCGTTGGTTCCCGGGCGAGGCCTAGAGCTTGATCTCCACATCCACGCCCGGCGACAGGTCCAGTTTCATCAAGGCGTCGACCGTCTGCTGCGTCGGGTCTAAAATGTCCAGGAGCCGCTTGTGGGTTCGCATTTCGAACTGCTCCCGCGATTTCTTGTCCACATGGGGCGAGCGCAGCACGGTGTACTTGTTGATCCGCGTCGGCAAAGGGATCGGGCCCACCACTTTGGCTCCGGTCTTGGAGGCCGTATCGACGATGTCGGATGCGGACTGGTCGAGCAGTTTATGATCGTAGGCCTTGAGTCGGATCCGAATTTTCGTGTTCATAATCATAAGCGTGTCGTTCCTTCTATTCGATGACCTCGGCGACCACGCCGGCGCCCACCGTGCGGCCTCCTTCCCGT
>CAZNAX010000229.1:0-4736 GCA_964570965.1 uncultured Desulfatibacillum sp. | reverse complement strand
ATCGGAAGGTGGCAGGTGGCAAAAGCGAGGAATTGATAAGGCAGCACGCAGATAATCGCCTAACAACAACAGCATGCAGCAGACGGCCTCGGCTGATGCAGATCGTTCGGAAAATATCACCGTAAATCCGATTCTCATGAAAGCTGCGTTTCTGACAGCGACAGTGGATACATCAAGTTTCAAAAAATGTGAGGTAGGCAGAGTCAATCCCTGGTAAAGGGACTATTTGATTTGGGTTGACAATGGATGCCCGGAAATAGATGATTGAAGAGCTGCTTAGAAAACTCGATTTAGAGGAAGACTGAACGTATGGATAACGAAAAAGATTTCTCCCGCAGGGATTTTCTCAAAGCCACGGGCGCCGCTGGCCTCGGGCTGCTGGCGGCTGCGGCGGTTCCGCCGTCGCTGGCTGCGCAGGCTCCCGGGCGGGTGCCCACCCGCCCGTTCGGAAAGACCGGTGAACAGGTCGCGGTCTTGTCGCTGGGCGGGATGTTCGACATCCCCAGCAATCAGCTCATGCTGCGTCAAGCGGTCAAATGGGGTGTCACTTACTGGGATACTGCCAATTCCTACGAGGGCGGCAACAGCGAGCTCGGCATCGGAAAGTACTTTGCGAAATACCCGCAGGACCGCAAAAGCATTTTTCTCGTAACCAAGTCGACGGCCTGGACGCTCAAGGGCATGACCGAGCACCTCGACCTGTCGCTCGAGCGCATGCGCACCGACCATGTCGACCTGTTCTTCGTCCACGCCATCCGCAGCATTTCCGCCATGACCAAGGACATACAGAAGTGGGGCGAAACCGCCAAGGCCCAGGGCAAGATCCGCTTCTTCGGTTTCAGCTCCCACAGCAACATGGAGGAATGTCTGCTCGGAGCGGCTTCCTTGGGATGGATCGACGGCATCATGATGACGTACAACTACCGCCTGATGCACACCGACGCCATGCGCCGCGCGGTGGATGCCTGCACCCAAGCCGGCATCGGGCTGACCGCCATGAAGACCCAGGGCGGCGGCCAGGTGCTGGCCAACAGCGCCGAGGAAATCCAACGCGGCGGCCGTTTCCTTCAGAGCGGATTCACCCAGGGCCAGGCCAAGCTCAAGGCGGTGTGGGAAAACCCGCAGATCGCCAGCATCTGCTCGCAGATGCCCACCCTGGCGCTGCTTTCCGAAAACACCGCGGCGGCCCTGAACCAGACGCGGCTGTCCGCCCGGGAGCGGGAGGCCCTGGCGGGCGATGCCTTGGCCAGCGCCTCCGGCTACTGCGCCGGGTGCACCCGCTTCTGCGAACCGTTGCTGGCCGAGGCCGTTCCGGTGGGGAAGGTGATGCGCTATCTCATGTACCACCGCAGCTACGGCAACCGGGATTACGCCCGCCGTCGCTTCCACTCCATCGCCCCGGAGACCCGCGCCGTCATGGCCAAGATGGACTATGCCCGGGCGGAGGAGCGCTGCCCGCACGCGATGCCGATCGGCCGGCTCATGCGCGAAGCGCTGGTCGAACTCGCGTAGGGCCGGCGCATGCATCCTTAATTAGCGAAGGGCATCAAATTTTGTTGTCGAAGGCCCCGAAAATTGCTATGCACCTTTCTGCCGATTCAAAGGCATGCCATTCGACGCGACAATTTTGACAATATCGCTAATTTTAATTTCAGTTCGATGGGGATTAAAAGGGGGTACGATGACGAAGCGCAAGACGGTCTGGTTGGTCATGGTCGTGGCGGCGGTTGGACTGATCGGAGGCGTGAAGGCCTTTTCCGGGGCGGCGGCACCCGAGGACATGTGCATTCCGATGGGCAAGATCGTCCTCAAGGCGCCGGACGGCGTCGAATCCAAACGTTCGGCGGTGGAATTCCCGCATGCCCAGCATTTCGACATCGCCTGTATCACCTGCCACCACACCTGGGGCCGGACCGAGCCGATCACCGGATGCATGACCTCCGGCTGCCATGATCTGGCTGAAGTCGCCAAGCCGAAACCCGGCGAACCCCGCGATGACGAGTCCAACATTGCCTATTTCAAAGCCGCCTACCACAAGCTGTGCATCAACTGCCACAAGGCGAACAAGGTCAAGAACCTGGCTCTCCAGAAGGCCGTCAAGACGCTGGACAAGCCCCTGCCGAAGTCGGGGCCGACCTCCTGCTCGGAATGCCATCCTAAATGAATTTTTTCCGCCCCGTGCGCTGCGATAGAAACTTATGGGGCGCAATCAATGTAAACGGCTTTGGCGCAAGCGCGTGAGGCCCTCCAGGGAGGCGGTGAATTTTTGACACCGTCTCCCCCGGCCGCGGGTGAACACGGACAGGTTGAGGCGTTCGTTGTCGAAATTCAGGAAAAAGCCCGCGACATCTTCAAGTCTTGGGGTGCGGTCTGCTTGTCCGGAAGACCGGCTGCCGGCGCTCATGAGCCGCTGCAGCACCTGAATCGCCGGCGGCGTGTCCGGCTGAGCGCTTTGCGCTTGGCTCCAATCCCCCAGTGAATAGGCATCCATCATCCGGCGCAGCACCCGCGAAAGCGTGACCCCCCCGGCAAAACATCCGACCCCGGTCATCCGAATTTCTGCGTTATTCATCTGGCTCCTCCCTCTCAATCGACGCAGGCCGCGTTGAAATAGTCGGCGGCCTCCTCCACGGTGTCGAAGATGATCCAGTCGCGCCAGACCGTTTCCCCGGCCTGGGTGCGGGTGTGTTCGATCTGGGTGCTGCCATGATACTCGTAGCAGTCGCAATACGCCTCGCGGGTCAAGTGTCTGGTCATGGGACCTCCTTTGTTGAAATGGGTTGGGGGTTGAGGACTGAGGCTCAACCTGATTTCTTTTGATGCTTTTGGAGGCGAGTCTAACAGGGGGGTGTGACAGATCCGGTCACAGTTGCGAAAAAATTTTTAGATGATTTTCCAAATCGCCGACTCCACGATGCGGGACATGGAGCGGCGCAATGAACCCATGCAACCCCATGACGATCTTTTCTTTTCATCGAGGATCCAGTATCCAGTATCGAGCATCTTGACGAAAACAGGTGCCTCGGGGCGAAAGCCCAGCAAGGGTGTTGGCCTGAACTCAATGCAGGGAGACGCTGATGGCACGCGGCGATCAGCTGGCGCGGCAGTGGAAAATCATTCAGGCATTGATCGCCTCCCGGCGCGGCAAGTCGGTCCCGGAACTGGCGGAGATGGTGGAATGCCACACCCGCACCGCTTACCGGGACCTCGAAGCGCTGCAGGTTGCCGGCTTCCCGGTAACCACCGAAAGAGACGGGCACCGGATAGTCTGGTCGCTTCTAGCCGGCCCCCAGCAGACGCTTCCCATTCCCCTGAGCCTGCCGGAGCTGCTGGCCCTCTATTTTGGGCGGCGGCTCGCGGGTGCGCTGAGGGGCACCGTGTTCCATGACGCCCTCGAATCCCTTTTCGAAAAAATCAAGGCGTTGCTGCCGGGTGAAATGATCCAACAGCTGGAGCGGGCTCAAGCAGGGCTGGCGGTGGGGGCATCCCCGGCCAAGCCGCACGCGGCTTACCGCGGCATGATCGACCTCGTAAACCAGGCGGTTTCCCAGCGGCGCCGCCTCGACATGATCTACCGCGCCATGCGCGCCCGGGCCGAAACCCGGCGGCGGGTCGCCCCCTACCGGCTGCTGTTTTTCGACGGAGCGTTTTACCTCATCGGGTATTGCGGTTTGCGCCGGGACATCCGGGTCTTCGCCCTGGATCGCATTAAGCGGCTCGACCTCACGCCGGAGCCGTTCGAACTGCCGGCGGATGTGATTCTCGACGATTTCCTCAAGCCTAGCTTCGGCGTGTTTCTGGGGCCGCCCGTGAAAGTGCGGGTGCGCTTCGCATCACAAGCTGCCGGCTACCTGTCCGAAAAAATCTGGCACGCCAGCCAGAAGCTGAGGCCGCAAAAGAATGGCTCCGTGATTTTCGAGGCCGAGGTGGCCGGAACCGAGGAAATCAAACGCTGGATCCTGACCTGGGGCGCCCAAGCGGTCGTTCTGGCACCCGCATCGCTGCGCGAGGAGCTCAGGCGGGAGGCGCAGGCGCTGGCCCGCAATTATCGCCGGCGCCAAACGTAACCCGCAGCAGGCTATGGCAGCGGACGGCACGCCGGCGGCGAGAACGCGCGCCGCCAGGATTGCGGCTGCCGCGGTTGACACCTGAACGGATTCCATTTAGATTCAAGCCCTAGTACCGCAGTGGCTTCAAAAGCCCGGATCGCGGTTGCGGGCAAGGCGCCAGCCGATTCGAAAGCAGAGCAGCCGCATCCGGCGGTGAGCATTTCGAGCGGCCTGCAACCCGGCCCCCGGCCGCCAGACGGGCTTTTGAAACCACTTCTTGGGGAGGCCTTGCGTGTATTCCAAAATCCTCGTGCTGCGCTTTTCCGAAGACGTCGCCCAGAAACCGGTGGTCTGCCACCTGGCCAAGGACTTCGATTTGGTCTTCAACATTCTGAACGCCACCATTCTGCCGGGCAAGGAAGGCGTCATGGTCATGGAGCTGTCCGGCTCCAAGAAAAACTTTCGCGACGGAGTCGCCTTCCTGAAGAGCAACGGCATCCGGGTCAAGAACGCCTCGCGCGAAGTCAAACGCGTCGCCGCCCGGTGCACGCACTGCGGCGCCTGCACGGCGGTTTGCCCGACCGGCGCGCTGTCGATCCGCCGGCCGGAGATGGACGTCGTCTTCGACCAGGAAAAGTGCAGCATCTGCGAGCTGTGCGTCCCCGCCTGCCCGCCGCGCGCCATGGA
>CAZNAX010000228.1:0-4771 GCA_964570965.1 uncultured Desulfatibacillum sp. | reverse complement strand
CGCCAACCCCAATGTGGCCGCCGTGGTGGTGATCGGCATCGAGCCCGAGTGGACCCACCGCATCGTGGAAGGCATCGCCAAAACCGGCAAGCCCGTGGCGGGCTTCAGCATCGAGCGCTACGGAGAATTCAAAACGGTGGAGATGGCGAGCTGGAAGGCCAAGGAATACATGCACTGGGCCAGCGAACTGCGCCGCGAGCCGGTGGATCTGAAAGAAGTCTGGGTCAGCGTCAAGTGCGGCGAAAGCGACACGACGAGCGGCCTCGCCTCCAACCCCACCGTCGGCAACGCCCTCGAGAAGCTGGTCGCCATGGGCGGCACCTGCAGCTTCGGGGAGACCAGCGAAATCACCGGCGCCGAGATGGTCTGCAAGGAGCGGGCGGCCAATCGCAAGGTAGGCGAGCAGTTCATGGCCGCCTTCAACGCCTACCAGAAGATGATCGACGACAACAAGACCGACGATCTCTCCGGCTCCCAGCCCACCAAGGGCAACATCCGCGGGGGGTTGACCACGATCGAGGAGAAGGCCTTCGGCAACCTGCAGAAGATCGGCAAGAAGATCAGCTACGTGGGTGTGTTGGACAAAGCCGAGGCGCCCAGCGGACGAGGCCTGTGGTTCATGGACACCTCCAGCGCCGCCGCCGAAGCCGTGACCTTGTGGGCCGCGGCCGGCTTTGTCGCGCACTTCTTCCCCACCGGCCAGGGCAACATCATCGGCAATCCCATCGAACCGGTGATCAAGCTGACGGCCAACCCGCTCACGGCGAAGACCATGAGCGAGCACGTGGACTACGACTGCTCGGCCATCCTGCGCGGCGAGATGACGCTGGATCAGTCCGGTGACAACCTGATCCAGATGCTCGTCCGCACCTGCAACGGTCGCCTCACAGCCCAGGAAGTGCTCGGCCACGAGGAGTTCGTTCTGACCAAACTGTACGAAAGCGCCTGATGGAGCACCGTCGGGAGAGGGCCTCGACGGCCCTCTCCCGAGTTCGGTAACGAGCCGTTCGTGCAGGCCATCCACCCCCGCCGCCCGACCAAACCTAATCCCGATCCCCGTCAACGACCTCTCATAGATACCTCTGCGTGCTGCAGGGGTGCGCAGGCCCATCCAAACCCGGATTCACTCCAGCTTGTAGCCACCGCCCAGTTAAGCGCCGCCAATTTGGCCTCCGATGATTGATAACCTTAAACTTTCACCCGCTAATGGCGATAAAATAAATCAGATCGGAGCCGACGCCGAAAATCCAATTTAATCTTCGACATCGGGAAGCTTAATAGGAGGGTTGTTGCCCATGAACAGGTCGCCTTTTTTTATCGTCTTCGTGTGGCTGATCGGGGGATTCATCTTTGCAGGCATTCAAGCAGGGGCGGCGGAGGAGCGCAAGGCCGCCTACGTTGGCTCAGAAGTTTGCAAAGGCTGCCACGATGAGCCGTACGAGAGTTTCATGGCAAACTCCAAGAAAGCCAAGTCCTATAGCAGCATTCAGAAGATGCAGAAAAAGGTGACTCCGGCTGAATACCAGGAATGCCTCAAGTGCCACACGACGGGCTACGGTGAGACTGGCGGGTTCACATCCGCCGAGGAGACACCAGGTCTGAAAAACGCGGGCTGCGAGGTCTGCCACGGCCCCGGAAGTCTGCACGCCGAGAGCGGGGACCCGGCCGACCTGCTCGAAAAAGTCTCGCTGCGGGTGTGCAACAAGTGCCACAACTCGGATAGAGTCGCCGCCTTCGGATTCAAGCCCATCCGGTACGCCGGGGGGCACTAATAGTGCGTTCAGAACGACGCCGAATTGGAGATTTTTATGCGTACGCATGCGTTCAATCTTTTCCGCGAGACATTGTGGATCCAGGTGGTCAGCATCCTGGCTCTGATCCTCATGGTCGTCATCGCCGCCATGATCGGTTTCAACCTCCGCTCGCAGAATGCGTCCATCCACGCGCAAAGCAGAACGAACAGCCAAACCCTGACCGCTGCCATCGAGGGCTCCGCCTTTGACGCACTGGGTGCGGGCCGCAACGACGACGTCGTTCTTCAATTGAAAAGGCTTAAGGAAAGCGCTCCATCGATGGACGTTTCCATTTTTGATTTCAACCGCAGCATCACCTTCACCACCATACCGGATGCCGCCGGGCGGGAACTGAACAGTTTCTTGACCAATACAGCAGCGGTTTCAGCCTTGAACCGCATCCTCTCTGACGGCCAAGACACCGGAGAACTCTTCGATGAACAGGTCAATGGGGCGGCATACGTCAGCATGATCAAACCGATTATGAACGAAGCCAGCTGCCACCACTGTCATGGCAGTGCCCGCAAGGTACTCGGCGGCCTGCATGTGCGCACCTCGGTCGAAACAGCGCTCCAATTGGCACGGTCGGTTCGCAACCAGAGCATATTGATTGGCGCGGCCGGCGGCCTGGCACTGATCCTCGCCATATATTTTCTCTTCCAACGTATGGTCAACCGGCCCATGCAGCGGCTGCTGGAGCTTGCCGGTAAAATGCGCCGCGGAGACCTGAGCCACTCGATTGAAGTGCGCGGGCGCACCGAGATCAGCCACATGGCCGCGCGCATGAACCTGGTGAACCAAAACCTGCGAGAGATGATCAGCGAAATCGCCGCCGCCTCGAACAGCCTGTCATCATCGGCAAGCGAGCAAGCGTCTTCCCTGGAAGAAACCAGTGCCTCGCTTGAAGAAATGGCCTCCATGACGCAGCGCAATGCGCAAGACGCCCAAGCGGCTGACAAACTCATGACCACAGCTAAACACGTGGCGATTCAGGCCAACCAGTCGATGAGCCAGCTGACCGAGTCCATGACAAAAATCGCTCAGGCCAGCGATGAGACATCGAAGATTATCAAGACCATCGACGAGATCGCCTTCCAGACCAACCTGCTGGCGCTCAACGCAGCTGTTGAAGCGGCGCGGGCCGGAAGCGCCGGGGCTGGCTTTGCAGTCGTCGCCAACGAAGTCCGATCGCTGGCCATGCGCGCCGCCGAGGCGGCCCGGACCACATCCGACCTTATTTCCGGGACTGCGAAAACGGTAGCTGAAGGCTCAGAGGTTGTATCAATGACGAACCGGGCGTTTTCCGATTTGGGAACCACGCTGGTGAAGACCGCTGAACGGGTGGCGGCCATCGCGGCCGCCTCCAAAGAACAAGCGTTGGGGGTCGAACAGATCAACAAAGCCGTAGCTGAAATGGACAAGACAACCCAGAATTACGCCGCCACCGCAGAGGAGCTGGCGGCCTCGGCCGGACAGTTCAAGGTACAGACGATGTCTCAGCCTAAATCTGGTGCAAGCAGTGGAAGGAATGCGAGTGAGGGTGCCGTGAGGATTTGTTGCGCGGCGGACGAATCGGTCCTGAGGCCGGCGATGGCGGGATTTAAGAAATTCATCGAAACCCGCTGACGGGACCGGTTCAGCTCTCACAAGCCGCTCACACGGCGACCGCGAAACAGCCGGCTTAACAAAAAGATCCAAGTTCGAGGCGCGCGAGTCCCGCCGTGCAAGGCGGACATGCGGTACGCCGCTGCGGCCCGGGATGCCGCAACGCAGAAATTGGCCTTTCTACGAAGCCATCAAACGGGGATCATGCAGACCGGGACGGTCGTGCACTTCAGCACCCGCTCGGCTACACTGCCGAAGTTGAAGTGTCCCTCGCTGCCGCGGTTGGCCATCACGACGATGTCGATCTTTTCCTGGGCGATGATCTTGAGGATCTCCTTGGCCGGTTCCCCGACAGCGATGTGCCGGATGCAGCGAATGTCTCTCCTTTCCTACCCCATTCGAACTGTGGCAATCAGGGGATGTCACGCGAACTGCCGTTCAGGACGGGGCTCGACTTCGGTTCGAATTAGCATACCAGATTCGCAGCTGGATCAAAACTTCGACAGAGACGGCAGTCCGGCCTTCAGTTTGAGTTTGACAGGAGCGGCCGGCGGGGGTTATGGGCATTGCATAACTTTTGAAATATCGGCCGGCGGATGAGCCCGTCGTTCAATTCGGAAAATCTCAAATTGAGGCAGAAAGCATGACCATCATTCCTCTGGCCGAGAGCCTTGCGGCGGTGCCGGCCTCCCGGATTCGGGAAATCGCCGATATGGCCTTCGGCATGCCCGGTGTTCTCCGGCTCCATTTCGGCGAGTCCAACCGGCCGACCCCGGACTTCATCAAGAAAGCGGCGGCTCAGGCCGTGGAGGACGGCTTTACCTTCTACACCGAAAACCAGGGGCTGCCCGGTCTGCGACAGGCCATTGCTGCCAAATACCTTGAGCTCCATGACGTGACGCTTGATCCGCGCAGTGAAATCCTGATCACGGCCTCGGGGGTCCAGGCGCTGCATCTGTCCATCCGCTGCGTCATCGACCCCGGCGACGAGGCGATCGTATTGACCCCCAACTGGCCCAACGCCACCGCCATCGTAGGCCTGCACGCCGGCCGAGCGCACGAGGTTCCCCTAGTCTGGGACGGCGAACGTTACGGCCTCGACCTGCCCGCCATCGAGGCCGCCCTCACGCCGCGCACCCGGCTGCTGGTCTACGCGTCGCCCTCCAACCCGCTCGGCTGGGTGGCTCGGCCGCAGGAGCAAACCACCCTCCTCGACTTCTGCCGCTGCCACGGGCTGTGGCTCCTGGCCGATGAAGTCTACGAGCGCCTCTATTTCGCAGGGCCGGCGGCGCCGTCGATCCTGAAGCTCTGCCGGCGCGATGATGCGGTCATCGTGGTGCAGTCGTTTTCCAAGAGCTACTGCATGACCGGCT
>CAZNAX010000227.1:3513-4840 GCA_964570965.1 uncultured Desulfatibacillum sp. | reverse complement strand
CATGTGAAATCCCTCACGGCGCAATACGGCGCCGAGATCCACGTGCTCTATGTGATCGAAGACGTAGCCCATCATGACGGCTGGTATGGAGCATTCGAGCAGAAGCGCGTGAAGGATCTCATGGATCATGCCCAGAAAACCGCCACCCAGCGGCTGAGCCAGCTTTGTGAAAAATATATGGAAGGTTGCCCGCTTTACATCAAGCACGTAGCGGTGGGAGATCCCGCCAGAGAGATCCTGCAGCTGATCGACAAGGAAAAGGTGGACTTGGTGGTGATGGCCAGCCACGGCGCAAAGGGAAATTTCCGCTTCGGCAGCGTCACCGAGAAGGTGCTGAAGAGCTCGCCGGTACCGGTCACCGTGGTGCCGGTGGAACCGTCGAAATAAATCGACGGCTCATCCGGAAGGCGATTTTGAGCGGATCATCCTCCCGAAGTTTGAGGGAAGGCCGTGTTGGCGTAAAGGTACTCCATCTTCTCCTTGTGCTTCAGCTCTTCGTTGGCCATCTGAAGCAGGATCTCCCGTGCGTCTCCCGCCGCATGCTGATGGGCCAGGGCGGTGTAGAACTGGTGTGACCGCAGCTCGCGGTGGGAGGCCACGAGGTAGACTTGGGCGCTGTTCATATCCTCGCTAACAGCAGGTTCCTCCTGGTGCTCGGCGATCTTGTAGTAGACCACGTCGCTCAGCCTCATGCCGCCGGCGCCGAATTCCCCGCTGCGGTATTTAACCAGAAACGCCTTGTGCTTCTGCTCTTCTGCGGCAATCCAGTCGATGGTCTCGCGCACCGCCGGATCCTGGACTTGGCCTTGCAGGCGCCTATAGAAAACATAGGCGTCTTCTTCACGCTGGATGGCCGTATCGATCAATTTCAACAGCTTTGGATCCATCGCAATACCTCCTGTGCTTGCTGCGTTGGTTGACACAAGACCGCCGGCGCTCGCCGGAGTTTCAGGAATTACGCGGCCGCAGGCGGCGGCCTGCAACCGCACCGTAGATCAGCAAATAAACCGTGGCAATGCCGAAGGCCGTCAGGGTCCCCCAGCCCACCCCCCAGGCCGGATAGAGATAAGAAACCGAAACCCCGTAGGCAACCAGCGATCCGATCCCGTGCGGAAAATTCTTGATGATCGTGTGCACGTGAGCCTTACCATAGGTCATGTGGACGATCAACACCAGGGGCAGCAAGGCGGTTGGAAAGGCTGAAAAAAGACCGGCCCAAGCCGGTCCCACTGCCTGGGCCGCTGCGGTGATCGCAACGATGATGCCTGCCGCAAAGGCGGCCCGCAGCAAGAGGACCACCGGCGTCAACCGCACGCTGCGGGTGACG
>CAZNAX010000227.1:0-3413 GCA_964570965.1 uncultured Desulfatibacillum sp. | reverse complement strand
AGAAAGCGCCAGCACCATTCCGATGCTCACGCCAATCTTCGTAATCAGAAAAAGGCTCATGGACTTTACACGCCGCCGGTCTTCGCGCTAAGAACCGGTTCCGGAGCAATAAAAACGATGGCGATCTTGCACGCGGAAGCGGAAATAAGAAAGGCGGTGTTCATCCGCCTTTCTCCGGGAACGGATCTCATCTCCGGAATCGCATCGGCCTGCCGTGAGCGGGGGCTCCGTTCGGCCTGTGTGGTCAGTTGCATCGCCAGCCTGCGGCGCGCCTCGTATTTTGTCGTGGTGCCCCAAGAAAACCGAGTTGGCGGGGGCTACAGCGAACCGCTTCACGTGGAGGTTCCGGTGGAGGTCCTCTCCGGACAGGGGAGCATCGGCGAGACGGAAAACGGCGAAATATTCGTGCATCTGCATGCCGCTCTGAGCGATGGCCAGGGAAGGGTCCTTGGCGGCCACCTGATTCAAGGCCGATGCCCGGTTCTGATCACCTCCGAAATCGTGATCCTGCCGCTTGACGGCGCAGGTCTCAAACGCAGCTATGATTCCGAAGTGGACATGCCCATCCTCAAGCCGGCTTAAAGACGTGGCCCGGCATACGGGGCGGTGGCGCCTTTGCCCCTGCGAGCCGATTCCTGCCGCTGGCCGCTTTCCAATCCTGGTTCCGGCCTCAGGCATAATGGCCGTTCAACCTGCCTGCAGTTCGGCTTGAGCGTTTTCAACCGCCGCATAGGCGGTTGAAAACGCTAAACCGGATCCGCATTTCATGCGCATCCAATCCTGGTGGGCCAGGATCGAGCCGGCTGCGAAAAGACGCGAATGGACCGGCCGGCCGGTTGCATCGATGGGCCTGAAAAACTCGTCGGTCTGCAATCCGGCCCGGTTCACCGGATGACCCCGACGATCCAGGAAATCCTCGCGGTGCCAGTCCTCCCGCCGCTCGGGCTGATGGACCGGAAGATCGAAAATCGGCTCCCGCAGTCCGTGGCGATCCGCCTGCAGACCACCGCCCATGAACCTTCCGGTCGCCAAGAGGACGGCCGCCGCTTGAACGGTACGTTCGGGTTCCAGGCGCCCGGCCTCCAGAAGAAATTCCGACTCCCGTCGGACGATGGCGCGAAATACCCTGTTTTCCAACAGCAACCCCACCCTGCGAGCCGCCAGCCCCCGCTCGAATGCCTCCTTCATGCGCAGCCCCGTCACCCCGGGCGGCATGGTGGGAATCTCGAACATTGGGCAGCCCAAACGCTTTTCGAGGTCGCGCATGACCGCGACCGGCCTTGCGATTCCCAGAATCGCCGGAACGCCGATGGCAGAGGCGCCCCGAATATGAGGCTCCAAAACAGCGGCCCAGTTCGCGCGAACGCCCTCGGTTTCCAGTGCCCGGGCCAGTCGTTCCGGAAAGACCTCTCCGTGAGGGCTTGCACCGGGGAAAACCACCTTCACCGTCCTCAGGTTCGGCCAGGCGCCGCCTGCGGTGGCCTTTATCTGGCACGCGCTGAATCCTTTGAGGCCTTGGATGTCGACCAGCAGGCAGTCCGCCTTGCTTTGCCGGGCAGCGACTCCCTTCCACATCGTCAGGGGTACCCGGTAGGTCACCTTGGCGGTTCCCACCGAGGTCAGAACAGCCGCGTTGCGGTCGGGAAAACCCGTATAGGCAAGTCCCTGGGTTTCAAAAAAGACCAACACCTCCTGAAAGGCGGCGCGGATGGTAGCAGCCGAAAGCCTGGCATAGGGGTGCTGCGGCAAATCCTTCACCACGGCAGCGACCCCGGCCCAAGGGTCTTCCCACAGCGTTCCGGCCTCCAGCGGGTGAACGCCCATCAGGTCCAGGAGCCCGGTGGCAAAAATGATTTCGCCGGTTCGCCCCACCAGCACGGTGGAAAGCCCCCGGTCGGCCGCAAACAGGGCCGCGGACATTCCCGCCAAGCCGCTTCCGATGACGCACAAATCGCAGGTGAGAGGGGCTGGCTCGGTCATCGACGCCCTCCCAGCTCGAGCCCTAAATATCCGCAGTGCACCGCTTCCTGGAGTTCTTCCTGAAACAAGGCGGTACCCCACAAGATCGGGCGCATGCCCCGCCAGCGGGCGCTTAGAAAAGACCGCAGGTCTGCCAGCCCCTGTTGGCCCTCCAGCCGGCCCTGATCGTAAAGGTAGGCGTTAATGCGCAAGCCGCAGAAGGCGCCCTGGCAGGTGCCCTTGCCGACGCGGCTGCGCCGGCCGATGGCATAAAGGCTGGGCGAACCGCCCTGTCCGTGGATGCCGTCGATGACCGCGTCGACGGCACTGGCCGGCACCATCTCGCACTCGCACAGCAGCAGGTCGCCGGGAGCATTGGCTTTCATCCAGAGCTTGGGAGCGAGGCCCGCTGCGGTCCATTGATTGGCCGGGAAGGATTTAAGGGCCTGGACCGCCGTGAGGCAGGGTCGATCGACGCCGAGACGCCGACAAATCAGATCGGCGGTTTTTTCCGCCATCAATCGATACGTCGTCAGTTTTCCGCCGATGATGGAGATGAAGTTTTCAATTCCGTCGGTGGCATGGTCCAGCAGGGCGAAGCCGCGGCTGAGCGCACGGCCGTCGTCCAGCGCCCGGGACCCCACCAGCGGCCTTACGCCGGCATACGCGCGGATGTAGCGGGTCGTCTTCAAGGACGGCACCATGGCCGCGGCCGTGTCGACGATATGATCGCTCTCCGCAACGGTGGGGACAATCTGGTCCAGGCGATCGATGCGGATCGAGGTGGTTCCCAAAATGGAGACCGTGCCACCCGGGACCAGGATGTCGGCATCCGAAGCCAGCCGCAAGCGGTTGATGACCCGCTGGGTCAAGCGTTGGTCGGTGATGAGTAGGCTTCCCTTAGAATACAGCAGATCCATTTCGAGTCCGGCCAGGGCCGCGACTTCTCTCGCCCAGGCGCCGGCGGCATTCACGATCAGATCGGCTGTCATCGCGCTTTCGGCGCCGGTCTCAGCGTTCATAAGGCGGATGCGCCGGATGCGACCCTTTTCCCGGTCGAACCCGACCACGCGCGTGTGCAGCATGACGCGGCTGCCGAGCTCCAGGGCCTCGGAGAGGTTGTCCAGACAGAGATGAAACGGGTCCACCGCTGCGTCCGGAACCTGGAAAGCGGCAATCAGCCGTTCCGAAAGCACCGGCTCGAGCGCCCGGGCTTCGGCGGGGCTGATCGCCTGGCAGGGGATTCCGCAGCGCGCGCAAAGGGACGGAAAGGCGGCGGCATAGGCCTCATCGTCACCCTCCACTGCCACAAAAAGGCCGCCGGTGTCTTCGATGCAATGGCCGGCCAAGCGCTTGAGCAACGCGCTCTCCTCACGGCATTCGACCGCCGCCATAGGGTCGCTGCGCACATAGCGCGCCCCGCTGTGCAGCAGCCCGTGGTTGGCGCCGGAAGC
>CAZNAX010000226.1:0-4849 GCA_964570965.1 uncultured Desulfatibacillum sp. | reverse complement strand
TGTGGCTGCACGGCCTCGGCGCGGACGGCCACGACTTCGAGCCGATCGTGCCCGAGCTGCGGTTGCCCCGCGACGCAGGCGTGCGGTTCGTGTTTCCAAACGCGCCGGTGATCCCAGTCACGATCAACGGCGGCATGGTGATGCCGGCCTGGTATGACATCCTCGCGATGGACGTCGGGCGCGAGGTTGATGAGCGACAGCTGCTGCAGTCGGCTGCGGCGGTTTCGGCGCTGGTCGGTCGCGAAATCGAGCGCGGCATCGACAGCCGCCGCATCGTCATTGCCGGCTTCTCTCAGGGTGGCGCGGTGGCGTACCAGCTTGCGCTCAGCGATCCGCGGCCCCTGGCCGGACTGCTCGTGCTGTCAGCGTACTTTCCGACCGCCCGCACGATCAGGCTGCATCCGGCCAATCGGGAGCTGCCGATCCTGGTTTGTCACGGGAGTCTCGATCCGGTGGTGCCCGAGGAACTCGGTCACCAGGCGCACCAGACTCTACTCGCGATGGGCTACGCCGCCGGGTACAGGACTTACCCGATCGGGCACAACGTCTCCGCGGAGGAGATTGATGACGTGTCCCGTTGGTTGCGAGCGACGCTGGGACTGTAATCGCAATGACCGAGCCAGACGCCGAGGCGCTCGCTGCCCGACTCGCGGAGCATCCGGACTACCGGGTGTTGCGGCGGCTCGACGTCACGCGCGAGTGGCCCGCGGTCACGGGTCGTGGCGTCGGCTTCGCGGTCGTTCTCGACACCGAGACGACCGGAATGGATCCAGCAACAGACAAGATGATCGAACTCGCGCTCGTGAAGTTCGAGTACTCGCGGGAAAGCGGGGCGATCGGTCGCGTGTTCGACGCGTATGACGGGCTGGAGGATCCGGGAATGCCGATCCCGGCGGAGTCGACCGCGATCCATCACATCACCGACGACATGGTGCGGGGCCAGCGCCTCGACGAAGCCGCGATCGGCCGCGTGCTTGACGGCGCGGGCCTCGTCATTGCGCACAATGCCGGATTCGACCGGCCCTTCGTCGAGGCCCGGTTGCCGGCGTTGCGTTCGGTGCCGTGGGCCTGCTCGCTGCGGGAGGTGCCGTGGGACAGCCTTGGCCTGGGCAGTGCCAAGCTCGACTATCTCGCCTACCGCTACGGGTTCTTTTTCGAGGGGCATCGCGCCGAGATCGATTGCCGGGCGTTGCTCGAGGTGCTGCGCTCGCCGATCCCCGAGTTCGCCGCGCAGGCAGCGGGCACCTCGGGCGGGACCACAGCGTTTCGCCGGCTGCTCGATTCGGCGCGGGAGCCCTCTTGCCGCGTCTGGGCCACGGGATCGGCGTTCGAGACCAAGGACGTCCTCAGGGCGCGCGGTTACCGCTGGGAGGGCGACCGGCGCTGCTGGTATGGTGACGTCCCGCGGGCGCGGCTGGACGAAGAACTCGCGTGGCTCAAGGAACACGTCTACGGCGGCCGGATCGCGAGCGTCGAGGTCGAGACCTTCGACGCGCGGACGCGTTACTCGGGACGGAATGGCGACAAGGAGCGGGTGACGGTGTGATCGCCCGCGTCGGGCTCGGCTGACCACGGCATCAATTCACGGAGGATGCATGGACGAATACTGGGCGACGAGAACCGGGCGCTGGCGCAGGGCGATGCAGAACCAGTCGGCGCCGTCGTTCGGGGAGCGGCTGTTCGCAGTGATCCGTTCGGACATCGCCGCCGGTGCGCTGCCGGCCGGCGCCTTGTTGCCATCGGCCGAGCGCGTTTCGCAGGAACTCGCGATCGAGGTCGCCGACGTGCAGTCGGCCTACGCGCGGCTGCTCGCCGACGGGTTGATCGCGGAACGCAACGGTGGCGTGCTGTTCATCCCCGGGTCGGGTCCGAACGGCCACGATGCCAGCGTCGGCGACGGCACGCAGATCCGCTTCGAGGCCGCGCTGCTCAAGGCGGTGCGCGAGGCCGCGGCGCGGGGCCTGAGCAGTTCGGAGGCAACCGGCATCTTCAAGGCCGCCATGGTGCGCCTCAATGAAATGGAACGGCGCGGCGAACCGAGCTCGGAAGACGATCAGTGACGGATGCCCCCGGGCCAGGCCGTGAACCGTGGTTGATCGATCCCGGCACCCGGGTGACGTGCCCGAAATGCGAGCACGAGTTCAGCCTCGAGGAAGGCTTCGCGAAGAAGTCGCTGGAGGCGCTCGAGGAATCGAGCCACGGTGCGCTCGCGGCGCTGCAGGCCCAGGCGCGATCCGCGGAGGAAAAGCGGGCGCGCGAACGGCTTGCGCAGGCCGAGGCGCTGCTCAACGAGCAACTGAAGGACATGCGCGCGCTGCTCGATGCGCAGCGTCGCCAGCACGCCGAGGCGCTCGAGCAGATGCGCACCGCCGAGAAGGAGGCCGCTTCTGCGCGTGAGCGGGCCCTGCACGAAAAGCTCGCCGCCCGCGCCGTGGACCTCGAGGGCCAGCTCGCGGCCCAATCGGAGCAGCTCGCTGCGCTGCAGGCCACGGAGCTGCAACTGCGGCGCGACCGTGCCGAGCTCGAGTCGAAGCAGCAGCAGCTCGAGCTCGACGTGCAGCGCCGGATGGACGAGGAGCGGCGGCAGGTCGCGGAGACGGCCCGCGCGGCCGAGGCCGAGAAGTCGAAGCTTCGCGAGGCGGACCTGCAGAAGAAGCTCGACGACACGCTGGCCAAGCTGTCCGCCACGCAGCGCCAGCTCGAACAGGGATCACAGCAGGCGCAGGGCGAGGTGCTCGAGCTGCTGCTCGAGGAGCAGCTCGCGGGCGCCTTCCGGCTCGACACGATCACCGAGGTCAAGAAAGGTGCGCGTGGCGGCGATGCCGTGCACACGGTGATGACGCGTGCGGGCCAGGCCGCCGGCGTGATCCTGTGGGAGGCAAAGCGTGCGCAGAAGTGGAGCCACGCCTGGCCCGCGAAGCTCAAGGAAGACATGCGCGCCGCAGGTGCGTTGGCCGGCGTGATCGTGACGACTTCGTTTCCTGCGGACTGGCCGGAGTCGCAGGCGTTCGGCCTGCACGACGATGTCTGGGTTACCACGCCGGCCGCGGCGATCCCGATGGCGGCAGTGCTGCGCGAGGGCCTGATCGAGGCCTATCGGGCGCGCCTGGCGAGCGCCAACAAGGGCGAGAAGATGGAGGCGGTCTACGACTACCTGACCTCGCCGCAGTTCGCCCACAAGCTGCGGGCCGTCTACGAGGCCTTCGGCAAGATGCGACAGGAGCTGAACGTCGAGCGCACCACGATGCAGCAACGCTGGAAGCGGCGCGAGAAGCAGATCGACCTGGCGATCGTGCAGCTGATCGGGATCGCGGGCGACCTGCAGGGGCTGGCCCAGCAGGATCTGCCGCAGCTCGAGCTGGAGCCGGCGGCACTCGAGAGTCCCGGGGCGGGTGATGAGACTGAGGATGAACCCGATGCGGACGCACATTAGCCATCTCGTATCGAGGCTCGTCGTGCTGCTGGCGCTCGGCGCGTCGGTCGCCCAGGCCCAGGATGAACCGACACCGGCACCGGCACGAACGGCCGATGTGCGCGTCGAGCGCCTGCTCAAGGAAATCGCGGCCGAGCATACGGTCGACGAGGATGGCGATTTCCGGCTCGTCTACGACATCGGCGGTGGCCGCAGCCAGCTCGTCTGGATCCCCTCGGGCACGTCCGACTTCGGCGCGCTGGAGATCCGTCAGGTCTGGTCCATTGCCCACCGATCGCAAGGGCCGCTGCCGACCGATCTCGCCAACCGGCTCCTCGATCGCAACGGTGCAGTGATCCTCGGTGCGTGGCTGATCGAGCCGGCTGGCGACGAGATCGGTGTCATCTTTGCCGTCCAGCTCGCGGCGGAGACCGACGCCCTGTCGCTGCGCTCGGCGATCCATGCCGTTGCGACGACGGCCGATGCCATGGAATTGGAGCTGACGGGCAAGGACGATTTCTGAGCCCGCATCGGGCATGATCCAACCCGAGGCTGCGCGCGGCCCGGCAGGAGACGGTCAAGTGACAGTGAAAGACGGCAACGGCAACGAGCTCAACGAAGGCGACACCGTGCAGGTCATCAAGGACCTCAAGGTCAAGGGCTCGTCCCAGACGTTGAAGCGTGGCACGGTGTTCAAGAGCATCCGCCTGACCGACGACGAAGAGGCCGTCGAGTGCGGGCAGGGCCGCAACACGCTCGTGCTCAAGACCTGTTTCCTGAAGAAGGCCTGAGGGCGCGCCATGTCGACCATCGCCAATGTCGTCGTCGGCCTGGTCGCGCTCATTCACGTCTACATTCTCGTGCTCGAGATGTTCCTCTGGGACAAGCCGGCCGGTCTGCGGGCCTTCGGCCAGACACGGGAGGCCGCGGCGGCGTCGAAAGTGCTGGCCGCGAACCAGGGCCTCTACAACGGCTTCCTGGCGGCGGGCCTCTTCTGGGGACTTTCGCTCGGCGCGGCGGGGATCGGCATCAAGGTGTTCTTTCTCGGCTGTGTGCTGGTTGCGGGCATCTACGGCGCGCTGACGGCCAGCCGCAAGATCCTGTTCGTCCAGGCCGTTCCCGCCGCGATCGGTCTCGTGCTCGTGCTTATTTCCCGGCCGTAAGGCAGGCAGGCCAACATGACGTCTCCCGGCAGCAGGGTTCGCGGATGGTTCCGGCTCGGGGCGGCGTCGCTGCTGGCGCTGGCCGCACTCGAGGCATCGGCCCAGACTTACTCGGTCGAGATCCGCCCAGTGCTGAACGACCTCGACATCAGGATCGAGCAGATTCCGCAGGCGTCGATGCTGATCCTCAGGCTGACCAACAACACGGACACCCGAGTCCGTTGCCAGCTGGTCTTCGATGCCTCGCCGCAGCGGCTGACCCGCAGCACCCGCT
>CAZNAX010000225.1:0-4904 GCA_964570965.1 uncultured Desulfatibacillum sp. | reverse complement strand
GCCACCGGCATCGACCAGCTGCTGGAGATGATTCTGCTGCAGGCCGAGGTCATGGAGCTAAGGGCCAACCCCGACAAGTTGGCGCGCGGCCATGTGGTCGAGGCCAAAATCGACTCCGGCCGAGGACCGCTCGCTACGGTGCTGGTCAGCGAAGGCACTCTGCAAAACGGCGATGCCGTCGTCTGCGGGGTGCATTCCGGGAAAATCCGAGCCATGCTGGACGATCGCGGCCAGTCGGTCGAATCCGCCGGCCCATCGGTCCCCGTAGAAATTCTGGGGCTGTCCGGCGTGCCGATGGCCGGTGACGAGTTCGTGGCGGTCGCCGACGAAAAAGCCGCCCGGCAGATCAGCCTGCACCGCATGCAGAAACAGCGCACGCGGGACCTGGCGCAAACGAGCCGGCCCAGTTTGGAAAGTTTGTTCGAACGCATGAAGCAGGGCGAGCTGAAGGATCTCAATCTGATCCTCAAGGCCGACGTGCACGGCTCGATCGAGGCGCTCTCAGATGCGCTGACCAAGCTGTCCAACGAGGAAGTCAAGGTCAACGTGGTGCACGCGGCCACCGGGGCCATCACCGAGTCCGACGTGTCGCTGGCCACCGTGTCGCAGGCGATCATCATCGGCTTCAATGTGCGCCCCAGCCCGAAGGTGCACGCCTTGGCCGGCGAAGAAAACGTGGATATGCGTTTTTACAACGTGATCTACGATGTGATCAACGATGTCAAGGCGGCCATGACCGGTTTGATGGCCTCCCGTTTCGAGGAGCGCGTACTCGGCTCGGCGGAGGTGCGCGAGGTGTTCCATATCCCCAAAATCGGAGCCGTGGCCGGCTGCCATGTCACCGACGGGAAGGTCGAACGCGGGCGCAGCCTGCGTTTGATTCGCGACGGCATCGTGGTGTACGAGGGCCGGAACTCCTCCCTGAGACGCTTCAAGGATGACGTGAAAGAGGTTCAAAGCGGCTACGAGTGCGGCATCGGCATCGAGAACTTCAACGACATCAAGGTCGGCGACCGCATCGAGTTCTACTATATGGAGGAGATCAGGCCTGAGGTTGTATAGATGGTGGTCGGGGTTGGGTTAATCACATTCAGGCTGCATGAGTGCCACTCGCTCAAGGAAAAGCGCCGGATCGTGAAAACGGTCATCGCCCGGCTGCGCAACAATTTCAACGCCTCGGTGGCCGAGGTGGCCGACAACGATGTGCATCAACGCGCGGTCGTCGGCTTTTCTCTCGTCGGAAACGACTCGGGCTTGATTAACTCCAAAATCGACAAAATGTTCAATCTGGCCGAGGAAATAGGCTTGGCCGAAGTGGTCGATACGGAAATGGAACTGATACCGATATGACGAGTTTCTCGCGTGCGGACCGAGTCGGCGGCCTGATTCAACAGCTGCTGGCGGAGTTGCTGCAGAAGGACATCAGCGACCCGCGCTTGCAGATGGCGACCATCACGGAGGTCAAGGTGACCAAAGACTTGCGCCGTGCGCGGATTTATTTTACCTCCGCCGGGGGCAAGGAGCTCTCGGACCCGACCGCCCAAGGCTTTCGCAGCGCCGCCGGCTTCATCAAACGCCACCTGGGACCCCGGTTGGGTTTGCGCTACATGCCGGAGCTGGACTTCTTCTACGACGAATCTTTCGATCACGGAGCACGCATCGATCAGCTGCTGAAATCGATTTCCTCAAGCGACCATGGACCCGATCGTACAGAGCATTAAAGCTGCGAGCCGTATTCTGGTGGCCTCCCACAAGGACCCGGACGGAGATGCGGTCGGATCCCTGCTGGCCATGGGATTGGCGTTCATCCGGCTCGGCAAGCAGACGACCCTTTACAACGCAAGCCCCATTCCGGCCGTCTATCAGTTCCTGCCGCGCGTGAGCCTTATCCAGAGCCGCCTGGAAGCGCCACAAGCTTATGACGCCGCCGTGATCCTTGATTGCGGGGACCTGCCGCGGGTCGGAGAGCACTGGGCCGCCGTCGGCCGGGTGCCGGTGGTCATCAACATCGATCACCACATTTCCAATACGGGCTTTGGACAATTTCAGCTGATTGACGGGCGAGCCTGCGCTACCGCCGAAATCGTTTTCCGCTTGATTCGGGCCCTCGAGATCCCTTTGGACCGGGATATGGCCACCTGCATCTACACGGGGATTCTGACGGATACCGGATCGTTTCGTTTTTCGAACACCAACACCGCTGCCTTTGCCATCAGCCGGGAAATGACGGATCTCGGCGTGGATCCCTATTGGGTGGCTCAGCATGTATTCGGCTCCTACTCGCTCGGCCGCATCAAGCTGCTCAACCTGGCGTTGAATTCCATCGAGATCTCGCACAACGGCAGGCTCTCGCTGATGACGGTGACCCGCCGCATGCTCGTAGAAACGCAAACCCAGCAAGAGGACGTGGACGGTCTGATCAATTACGCGCGACGCATCGAGGATGTGCGCGTGGCGGCCTTGATTCAGGAACAGGCCAACGGGATCGCCACCTCGGACGGACGCACCCGTTTTCATGTCAGCCTGCGCTCGGACGGCACCGTGGACGTCGCGGCGCTGGCCGGCGCCTTCGGCGGCGGCGGTCATCACAGTGCCGCCGGCTTTCAAATCGAAACGACCCTGCCGGACATCAAGTCATCGCTGTTGGCCTGGTCCGAGCAGATGGGATGAACGGCATCCTGATTCTCAATAAACCGGCCGGCCTCTCGTCGGCCCAGGGGGTCGCCCGGGTCAAACGCTCGCTGCGGGCTGAACATACCGGCCACACCGGCACGTTGGACCCCTTTGCCAGCGGGGTGCTGGTATGCTGCATCAACCAGGCGACACGGCTGGCGCGGTTTCTGGCGCCCAGCCCCAAGATCTACGAAGGCACGCTGATGCTGGGCATCGAAACCGACACGCAGGACGCTACGGGCAAGGTCGTGGCGCAGCACCGCTGGACCGACACGACGCTGCAGGACGTGCAGCGCGTGTTTCAGCGCTTCGAGGGCGACTCCCTTCAAGCGCCACCGGCTTATTCGGCCCTCAAGCACCAAGGCATACCCCTTTATCGTTTGGCCCGCCAGGGCCGGCCGATTCGGAAGCCGCCCCGGCCGATTCACATCTCCCGGCTGCGCGTCTTGACGGCCGCGCTGCCCCGGGTGCGCTTCGACGTGTGCTGCTCCCCCGGCACGTATGTGCGCACCCTGGCGGCGGACATCGGCCGGGAGCTCGGATGCGGCGGCCATTTGAGCGAATTGACCCGGCTGGAAAGCGATGGATTCAACCTCGACCAGGCGTTCAGCCTGGAAGAACTGGAAGCGCTGACACGCCGTGGCGCCCAGGCCACAGCGATCATCCCGATGGCGAGAGCTCTGGCGGGTATGCCGGGCATCACCGCCGGCCCGGATCTTCTGGGCAAGCTCCGGCACGGGTCGCCTTTGACTCGGCGCGACGTGGACATCGACGGGGTCCCGGGCCCGACGGCGGTGTCCCCGTTTATCAAAGTATTGGATGACCAAGGCGAGCTAGCCGCGATCCTGGAGCGCAGGAGCGGAAGCGAACCACTGAAATATGCGGGTGTTTTCATTGGACCGGAGTGCTGAAGTCGATGTTTTTTTATTATTGCACTTTGCATCGTGTTCCTCTAATTAGAACCGAAGTTGAGCGATTCCGACGGTCTGAAAGCGCCCCACAGAGGAAAAGCTCTGTGCGGCCCTATCCATTTGACGATATGAGCAAGGAGGAAATGGAAACGTGACACTCTCAGCGGAAAGCAAGAGAAATCTGATCGCCAAGTACAAGGTCCATGAGTCCGACACCGGCTCCCCGGAGGTTCAGGTCGGATTGCTGACCAACCGCATCGAGTACTTAACGGAGCATTTGAAAATCCACAAGAAGGACCATCACTCGCGCCGTGGGCTCTTGATGCTGGTCGGCCGGCGACGTCGCCTGTTGAACTACGTCAAGTACAAGGATATCAACCGCTACCGGGCCATTCTTGAAACGTTGGGCCTGAAAAAGTAGCCTTTTTGCATGCACGGCAGCGCTTCATCGGACGCGAGGCAGCGGTGCCTCGCCCCCACCGGCTGGGGAGCGAAGCCTTTCCAAGTGGAGGGCGGCCTGTTGCAACGCGCGAAAGCGCTGAATCGTTTTGCGTGAGGAGATCATAATGGACAGGGTGTTGAAGGAAGAAATCGGCGGCAAAATCATGAGCATCCAGACCGGCAAGATGGCCAAACAGGCCTCCGGATCGGTCGTGGTGCAATACGGCGATACGATCGTTTTGGTCACGGTCGTATCCACCCATGACGAACGGGCGGCTGACTTTCTGCCGCTGACGGTGGAATACCAGGAGAAGGTCTACGCAGCCGGGCGCATCCCGGGCAACTACTTTCGCCGTGAAATCGGCCGTCCCAGCGAGAAGGAGACGCTGACCGCGCGGCAGATCGACCGGCCCATTCGGCCGCTGTTTCCAAAAGGCTATCGCTGCGAGACCCAGGTCATCGCCACCGTGCTTTCCATGGACCAGGAAAACGACCCCGACACGTTGGCCATGGTCGGTGCTTCGGCGGCCATCCACATTTCGGACATCCCCTTTGCCGGACCGATTGCAGCGGTGCGCGTCGGCCGGATCGACGGAGAATTCCGGATCAACCCGCCGCTTCAGGACTGGGACCGCTGCGACATCAACATCATCGTCGCCGGTTCCAAGAGCGGCGTCGTGATGGTGGAAGGTGGCTGCAACGTGGTGGCCGAAGCCGACATGACCGAAGCGATATTCTTCGGCCACCGGGCCATGCAGCCGCTCATCGAACTGCAGGCGCAGCTGCGGGAAACCCACGGCGTGCCGAAACGGGTCTTCACCCCTCCGGCGAAAGACGCCGAGCTCGTCGCCCGCGTGGAGTCCCTGGCGGCTGCGCCGA
>CAZNAX010000224.1:0-4949 GCA_964570965.1 uncultured Desulfatibacillum sp. | reverse complement strand
CTCTCGCTGCCCCGGCGTCCCGCTGATCGATGGCCGCGCGCGCTCTGGCGTCGGTGGCGGCCATGTGGCGTTCTTCCTGCTTCTCGACGTCGGTGATGTAGGTCGACACGACGCGACGCGGATCGCCCATGGCGCGCGCGCGGCCCTCGTTCAGCCACAGCGCCTCGTCGCAGAAGCGCTCCACCAGGTTCAGCGAGTGCGTGACGAGCAGCACCGTCCTGTTGCGCCGGCGGAACTCGGCGAACTTGTCGAGGCACTTGTGCGTGAACGACTCGTCGCCGACGGCCAGCACTTCGTCGATGAGCAGCACGTCGGGATCCACGTGGATCGCCACGGCGAAGCCCAGCCGCATGTACATCCCCGACGAGTAGGTCTTCACCGGGGCGTCGATGAAGTCTTCGAGTTCGGCGAACTCCACGATCTCGTCGAACCGCTTCGTGATCTCGCGCTTGGTGAGGCCGAGCATGATGCCGTTGATGAAGACGTTCTCGCGCCCCGAGATCTCCGGGTGGAACCCCGCGCCCAGCTCGATGAGCGCCGAGATCCGGCCCTGCACCGACACGGTCCCGGTCGTCGGCTTCGTGATGCCGGCCACCACTTTCAGCGCGGTGCTCTTCCCCGATCCGTTCCGGCCGACGATGCCGAAGGTGCAGCCGGGGCGGACGGAGAACGAGACGCCCTTGAGCGCGTGGAAGGTGTCGTCGGGATTCAGGTCGCTGACGAGCGTGCCCGAGAGGATCGCGCTCTTGATCGTGGCGAACTGCTTCCGCCGCGCGTACTTGCGGTAGACCTTGGTGACGTTGGTGACTTCGATGGCGTTCATCAGTGACTCGGACAATGACAGTAGACAGTAGTCAGTAGACAGTAGCCAGTAGAAAGGCACCTTCCCGGTGCCAATCCGTCTGGCCGCGGCTTCTCCATAGCGTGATCCTGCATTCCTACTGGCTACTGACTACTGGCTACTTACTACTGACCCCATCACACTTCTTCGGCGAAGGTATCCCTGAGCCTGTTGAACAGATAGTACCCGGCGAGAAACAGCGCCACGGAGGCGAAGCCGAGGGCGACGAGCCACTTCCAGTGGCCGAAGTTGCCCGGGTAGAACAGGATCTCCTGGTACGACACCGCCAGGTGCGTGAACGGGTTCAGGTTCAGGAACGTCTTGCCGATGGGCGGCGCGTCCTGCATCGAGTAGATGATGGGCGTCGCGAAGAACCAGAAAGTGACCAGGTTCGACAGGATGTCCTTCAGGTCGCGGAAGTGCACGGTCAGCGCCGACACGATGAGCGCGAGGCCGAGCGTGAGCACCAACTGCACGAGCACCACCACCGGGAACCACACCAACTCCGAGAACTGCAGCGGCGCGCGGTAATAGATCAGGAACGCCACGAGGATCGGCAGGCCCAGGAAGAAGTGCACCATGTTCGCCAGCACGGTGACAATGGGCAGCACTTCCGCCGGAAACATCACCTTCTTGATCAGGTTGCCGCCCGCGATGAGGACGTTCGACGACTCGAGAAGCGACGAGGAGAACCAGGTCCACGGGAGGATGCCGACGAAGAGGAACAGCGCGTACGGGTCGAGGTTGGGCTGCCGTGCCGGCAGCACGTACCGGAAGACGAACGTGTAGACGAGGAGCAGCAGCAGCGGGTTGATGAACGACCAGAAGAAGCCCAGCACCGATCCGCGGTAGCGCGCCTTGAGATCGCGCGCGACCAGGGCCTGGATCAGTTGGCGGTAGTTGTAGAGTGAGACGAGGTTCTTCAGCATTGACTATAGTCAGTAGTCAGTAGCCAGTAGCCAGTAGCCAGTAGAAAGGCCGTGTCTCGCTAAGACGCTGTCGCGCCGACTTCTCCGCGCAGCTTGATTCGGTATTCCTACTGACTACTGACTACTGACTACTGGCTACTCTTTCCCTCCACTACGTGATCTCAACGACGATGACGGTAATGTTGTCCGGCCCGCCGGCGGCGTTGGCGGCGTCAACCAGCGCCTGGCACAGCATGTCGGGCCCGCCCATGGGTTGGCGGGCGACGATCTCCGCGATCGCCGAGTTCGTCAGCGGCGAGGTGAGGCCGTCGCTGCAGAGGAGGACGCGGTCGCCGGGCTCCAGGCTGAGCGGCGAAATCTCGATGCGCGGCTGGTCGGCGCCGGCCAGCGCGCGCGTCACGAGGTTGCGCCACGGGTGCTGCCGCGCCTCGTGCTCGTTCAGGACGCCCAGCGCGACCTGCTCCTCGACCCACGAGTGGTCGCGCGTGACCTGATTCAGCGCGCCGTCGCGCCAGAGGTAGGCCCGGCTGTCGCCGACATGCGCGATGAGGGCGGGCATTGACGCAGGCGAGAGGCGAGAGGCGGGAGGCGGGAGGGGCGTCTCGCTGTCGTCCCGAACCCCGAGCAGCAGGCACACCGCCGTGGTCGCCATCCCCCGCAGTTCCGGCTCGTCAACGACGCGCTGGGCGATGTCGCGGTTGGCGAGGAGCAGCGCGCAGGCCAGCCGGTTGCCATCGATGCCCCACTCAGGCTGGTAGCGGAAGGGCCAGGTGAACGCGGTGCCCACGCCCTCGGTCTGCTGGACGAAGGCCTCGATGGTGTCGGCGGCCACGCGCGAGGCGACCTCGCCGGCGGCGTGGCCGCCCATGCCGTCGCACACCACATACAGCCCCAGGCCCGGGCGCGAGACGAAGCTGTCTTCGTTCGCCGGGCGGCGCAGCCCCTGGTCGGTCAGTGATGCCGAGACAACAGGCACGTCAGTTCCGCTTCTTGGCCTGGCTCGCCGCGTGGACGCTGTGGCGGCTTGCGACCTGGAGGCGCGTGAGCGCCTTCATGAGCGAGATGCGGGCGTGATCGAAGTCGACGTCGCTCTGGCCGGCCCGCGCGGCCTGCAGTTCCGCCTCCGCCTTGCGCCGATGCTCTTCCGCCCTGGTGACGTCGATCTCTTCCGCGCGCTCCGCGATGCGCGCGAGCAGGCGGACGCGATCGGGCAGGACCTCGGCGAACCCGAAGGCCACCGACAGGTAGTGTATGGCGGCGCCCTTGCGGTACCACACCTGGCCCACGCGCAGGCTCGTGAGCAGCGGCGTGTGCCCCGGCAGGATGCCGAGGTAGCCCTCGGTGCCCGGCAGCTGCACCTCGTCGACCTCCTCCGCCACGAGGGCGCGGTCGGGGGTGACGATTTCGAGCGTCAGGTGGGTTGGTAGTGACATTGGCAATGTCAGTAGTCAGTAGCCAGTAGCCAGTAGTCAGTAGAAAGGCACCCTCAAGCTGTCCGGCCCGATTCAGCGAGGCGGGTCGGCAGCGAGATCCTGTATTCCTACTGGCTACTGACTACTTACTACTGTCTACTGTCCTTGTCCTTTCATCTTCTCCGCCTTCTCGACGGCTTCTTCGATCGTCCCCACCATATAGAACGCCTGCTCGGGCAGGGCGTCGTGAAGGCCGTCGACGATTTCCTGGAAGCCGCGGATGGTGTCCTTCACCGGCACGTACTTGCCCTTGAGGCCGGTGAACTGCTCGGCCACGTGGAACGGCTGCGAGAGGAACCGCTGGATCTTGCGCGCGCGCGAGACGGCCAGCTTGTCGTCTTCCGACAGCTCGTCGATGCCGAGGATGGCGATGATGTCCTGCAGGTCCTTGTAGCGCTGCAGCACCTGCTTCACCGCGCGGGCCGTGCCGTAGTGCCCGTCGCCGATGACGAGCGGATCGAGGATGCGCGAGGTCGACGCGAGCGGGTCGACGGCCGGATAAATGCCGAGCTCGACAATCGCGCGCGAGAGGTTCGTCGTGGCGTCCAGATGCGCGAACGTCGTCGCCGGCGCGGGGTCGGTGTAGTCGTCGGCGGGCACGTAGATGGCCTGCACGGACGTGATCGATCCCTTCTTCGTCGAGGTGATGCGCTCCTGCAGCTCGCCCATCTCGGTGGCCAGCGTGGGCTGGTAGCCGACGGCGGACGGCATGCGGCCGAGCAACGCCGACACTTCGGAGCCGGCCTGCGTGAAGCGGAAGATGTTGTCGATGAACAGGAGTACGTCCTTGCCTTCGGCGTCGCGGAAGTACTCCGCCACGGTCAGGCCGGACAGCGCCACGCGCAGGCGGGCGCCGGGCGGCTCGGTCATCTGCCCGTAGACCAGCGCCGCGCGCGACTTGCTGAAGTCGTCGATGTTGATGACGCCGCTCTCCTGGAACTCGAGCCAGAGGTCGTTGCCCTCGCGGGTGCGCTCGCCGACGCCGGCGAACACCGACACGCCGCCGTGTTTCAAGGCGATGTTGTGGATGAGCTCCTGGATGATGACCGTCTTGCCGACGCCGGCGCCGCCGAACAGGCCGATCTTGCCGCCCTGCAGGTACGGCTCGAGCAGGTCGATCACCTTGATGCCCGTTTCGAACATGCGGGTCTCGGTGGCCTGCTCCACCAGCGTCGGGGCCGGGCGGTGGATGGGCCAGCGCTCGGCGGCGTTCACCGGCTTGTCGGGGAAGTCGACCGGCTCGCCGAGCACGTTCAGCACGCGCCCCAGCGTCGCCGGGCCGACGGGCATGGTGATGGGCTCGCCGAGATCGACCACCTCCATGCCGCGCTGCAGGCCGTCGGTGGCCTTCATGGCGACGGCGCGCACGCGGTTCTCGCCCAGGTGCTGCTCCACTTCGGCGACGATGTCGATGTGCCGGCCCTGGACGTCGGCCTTGATCGACAGGGCGTTGTAGATCGGCGGCAGGTGCCCGCCCGCGAACTCGACGTCGATGACGGGGCCGATCACCTGGACGATGCGGCCCGCCTGGACCGCGGCTCCGACTGCATTCATGTTCGTCGCCTCTTGCCGGGGCTCGGGACTCGGGGCTCGGGATTCGTTCTGCAACGCTGTTTCGCGCGAATCTCGTCCACCGAACGCCGCTCCCCTTCTCGCAAATCTCAGTTGTTTCGTCCCGAGTCCCGAGTCCCGGTTACAGCGCTTGTG
>CAZNAX010000223.1:0-4977 GCA_964570965.1 uncultured Desulfatibacillum sp. | reverse complement strand
CCGGCTCGTAAACTCTTTTGAGAAAATAGTCAAAGATGGGGTCGCGTGGGTCAATGCCAATCTGACGATCGCGTCGGGACCCACGGAGTCATGCGGGGGACCCAACGAGCCACGTTCTTCGAATAGTCCACGTACTCATCAACAAAACGATGTTTTAGGCCCGGCTCTTCAATATGCGTAATATATAGCGCGCTCAGCCCCCAAAGAACCCCAGTCCAGACCAGGATGCCGATGGAGCCAAAGAGGAGTGTTTCGGCCAGAAGAATTGCAATTGCAGCCAAAAACATCGGGTTGCGTACATAGGCGTACGGTCCAAGGACAATCAACTTCTTAGGCGGAGCCCACGGTACTGGGGTGCCGTTGCCGTGGGTATGGAACAACATGACCGTCCACAAGGCAACCGAGACGCCTACACAGGCAAGAAAGAAGGTAACCGCAACCACAACCATAGATTCGGGGAACGTTTTGCCGCAAAACCAGCGAACATGCCCTGATATTAGGAGGATAATCGCCGGAATCAGAATAAAGACTATTCCGGGAAACAGCAGAAAACCTTTAAAAAGAGTCTTAGTTTTGTCCATTGGTTCACGCAGCCCTTCTGGTAGAAATTTCGCTTCGCGAACATCACCTGCGACAGATAAGACTGTCTATTAAAGTGTTCGTGTTGCCACTTTATAGCGCAATATCATTCGTAATACGCAAATCATAAATTCGACAATGTTACTGCTACTACTGTATTCCTTTGGTGGTTGTAAATTCGATCTATGTCAATTGGGTTGATAGGGAAGATCGTAGACGATGAGCCTCACACCCAACTGCCGCGCATATCCGTTAAGGCCGTCTAAGAGGTGAAACAATTGGGCGACCTCGGGGGTGCGCTTGCTTGGATCACTCGTAGCACGCTTCAAATACTGTAAGTCACAACAACCAGTTGTCACAAGCACGACAAATAATTCTGGATTGCTACTACCTATGATGTCGGACTTTATTCCTTTTCCAGAGACGCTGGGAGCAGGGAACGTTCTCGGGAAATCGATAGAGTCTTGGAATACTCGTGTTGTTCCATTTTGCTTTTCGTGACCAGGAAGATACGCCATCGGGCACTTCACTATTTCTCGTTAGATACACAAGATTCTTCATCGCCTGCGCAACTACATCATGAAACGCAGATGCCGAGATTTTTTTTCCATGCCCTGCCTTGGCGTGGATTAGAGCCAATTGATGCCTCTCGAAGTTAGCAGTCACAAAATCTGCACATTCGGTACCCAAGTCGTCACAAATCAATAAATCATCTGCGAAAGGGAAACCGATAAACCGATCAGCGATGGCACGAAAAATAGAGCCGTCAGGGAAGGTTGTTGCCTTTGATTGCCGCACCGCAGCAATCTCCTCCTTGCTGCCCTGTTCAGTTTTACAACGTGGCACATCCTTGGGGCATTTAATCAAATTGAGTAGTGTCTGTTCTGCGGAGAGCAGCATGCCCGCCGAACCACAGGTGGGGTCATAGATCGACTCGCCCGGTTTGGGTTCAAGCATCTCGGTCATCAGGTGAACCACGGTGCGGTTGGTATAGAACTCCGCAGCGGTGTGACCGGAATCGTCAGCGAACTTCTTGATCAGAAACTCGTATCCCACGCCCAACTCATCCTCCGGGCAGCTGGAGAGCGAAAGCGTCTGTGAACTGAAATGCTCGATCAGCTCACGCAGCATGTGGTCCGGCAGACGGTCCTTGTTGGTCCATTGGGCATCGCCGAAGACCCCGTGAAGGGTGTCGGGGTTGGCCGTCTCAATCGTCCGCAGAGCATCCTGGATGGCCTTGCCCACGTTCTTGACTTTGGCGCGGGTGGCCTTCCAGTGGGTGTCCTCCGGGATCTGGAAGCGGTGCTGCTCGGGCAGCGCAGCGTACTCCTGATCGCCGCCGGACTCCTCCAGCGCGACGGCCAGCTCCTCGTCGTACACGTCGCACAGGCGCTTATAGAACAGCAACGGAAAGATGAACTGCTTGTAGTCCCCGGCGTCGATGTAACCGCGCAGCAAGGTGGCCGCGCTCCATAGGTAGGATTCCAGTTCCGATTGGGAAATGTGTTTGAACTTCTTCACAGCAGTCCCTCGCGGTGCAGCAGTTCCTTCAAACGATCCTCGGCCGCATACGCCGCTTGCAGGGACTCCTTGAAGTTGGCGATGGCCTGATCGATGGTCATGGATTTTTCATCGATCACTGGCTCCACGTAACGCTGAATGTTCAGGTTGAAATCGTTCTCGCGGATTTCGTCGAGCGTGGCCACCCGGCTGATCCCTTCGACATCCTGATAGTCCTTATACCATCCGTGGATGTTATCCACGTGTTCGGGTAACAGTTCGTTCTGCGCTCGACCAGTTTTGAATTCCTTCGAGGCGTCGATGAACAGCACCTTTTGGCAGTGGGATTTGGATTTGCTATTCCTGAAAACCAATACGCAAGGCGCGAGACCGGTGCCATAGAAGATGTTCTGCCCGAGACCGATCACCGCTTCGAGAATGTCCATTTCCAGCAGCTTGCGTCGTATCTCGCCTTCCTTGGACATGCGGAACAGCACCCCATGGGGAAGCACCACGGCCATGCGACCGGTCTTGCGAGCCATGGACTTGATCATGTGCTGGACCCAGGCGAAGTCGCCGGATTTGGCTGGCGGAAGTCCGGCGAAGTTGCGGCCGTAGGGGTCGTTGATCCAGACGTCATCCCCCCACTTTTCCAGGGAAAAGGGAGGATTGGCGATGACGCAGTCGAAGGTGGCGAGGCTGTCGCCCGAATAAAAGGCGGGCAAACGCAGCGTGTCGCCGCGTTCGATATGGAAGTCTTCCGCACCGTGGAGAAAAAGGTTCATTCGGGCGATTGAGGATGTGGTCAGGTTCTTTTCCTGGCCGTAGAGCTTGCCCAACATGAGGTTCTCGTCTCCGCCATGCTCTTTGACATGGTGCAGTGCCTCCAGGAGCATGCCGCCGGTCCCGCAAGTCGGGTCATAGATGGTTTCCCCGGCCTTGGGCGCAAGCATGCGGATCATCAGCGCGACCACGGAGCGCGGGGTATAGAATTCACCGGCCTTCTTGTTAGTCAGGTCGGCGAACTTCTTGATCAGGTATTCATAGGCCTGGCCGAGAATGTCTGCCTTGCAGTGCTTATTGCCCAGATTGAACGATGAAAAGTGTTCGATCAGGTCCTTGAGCAGCGCGTCCGAAAGGCGGTCCTTGTTGGTCCACTGGGCGTCGCCGAAGATGCCGTGCAAGGTGTCCGGATTGGCATGCTCGATGCAGCGCATAGCCTTCTGGAGCGAATGGCCGATATTGGCGCTCTTGGCCCTGACATCCTTCCAGTGGCAGCCATCAGGAACTTGGAAGCGGTGGTTCTCGGGGAACTGGGCGAATTCAACGTCGCCGTCGGACTCTTCCAAGGCAACGGCATACTCTTCGTCATACACGTCGGAGAACCAATCTTGGTATGGTTTAAAACCGGTGATTTTGGCATGGTTCTGTTCCGGCGGTAACAAGGAGGCGCACTATGGACGAGAATGAGGCCAATGGCTACAATTGCAGGAGGTCCTAAAAAGATAAAGGGAATCAAAAATTGCGATCCGCAGGAACAGGCCCTCTTTTCTTCCTATCCATTTCAACCTTCCTCTTCTCGGACGCACCGAACAAAAAGGGCGGCCCCAAATAAATTTCAGGGGTCGCCCGGGTGTTACATTTAGTTCAGGAAGTGGATGGGTTATGAGCTTGTGCAGTTCGGTTGATTTCTCAGCCTTTTTGCCTGGGCTCCCCACCCGCTCCCTCAGATCACGGTTTCCTGTGACCTTGATGTAAGATTAAGAACTCATATTTTCTTGTCAAGCATTTTGGAAACTTTTTTACCGTCCGCTCATACCAAATTCGTGGGTTGTGCAAGGCTAAACAGTCACGGCAGGCATAACCATCAGGTCCATTTCGACCCGTTCCACACCCGGTATGCCTCTGATTGCTTTGGCTATGCGCTCCTCATCCTCGTGTTTATAGATCAAGCCTGAAATTTGCACGACGCCTTTTTCCAGCATCTCCACCTTCCCACCCATTGGCTGGAGATCGAGTTCCAACAGAGCCGCCTCGATCCTTTTTGTCAGGGAAAGGCGTTCAATGGCATCAAGCGCGTAAATGTTGCAGGCGTTCAACTCCGGGTAGCGCGCAGTTGCAACGATGGTCTGTGACGCTCTCTGGATGCCGACCTTAGACGGGTTTACGCACAGATCATACAGCGAGGGATCTTCCCAGTCCCTCCGGAAGGCATACTGGAAAAACTCCTTGTTCTTTCTGTCGCTATTGCGGATCACCTTTTCCGCTGCTTCTCGCGAAAATCCTCGTTTCTGCATCAGATTGGTTATGCGCTGCTCTTTGTTGGCTGTAACCAGAACATGCAAGGCGCAGCTGAAATCCTGCAGAAGCACCTGGCTTCCATGACCGATAATTACCCCTTCTCCCCTACGAGCCGCTTCATAAATGACAGAGGCTATAAGATTTGCGTACACTTCCGGCTTTTCGCCCATCAGCCGGTTGAACCAACTAGGGGCCTTTTCTTGAAACTCATCCAGTTTTTCAACGTCAAGGCCCATTCGGACGGCCTCCTCCTTGAGCCTGGAGTCGTCATAGAGACCCACCTCAAGATCATCCGCGACTTTTCTCGCCACTTCCCAGCCATCGCAGCCTATGCTTTGTGTAATGGTGATCAAGGGCATGTTGACCTCCCTAAAATCAGCAGTCGTAGCTGTTTTTTACTCGCATGTTACTGAAGCGCCGCACCAAGATTCTTGAAATAGGGCATATATCCAATGCCACATCCATCTCTCGACCTTCTTATTCCGGAGGTTACAGCTATGCCGCTATATGGTACAGATGTTTATCCTCTAATTGCCGCTGTCAAGAGCCGAGGAACTGAGAGCGCACATTGCGATTATTGGTGAAATGCTTACCCTT
>CAZNAX010000222.1:0-5025 GCA_964570965.1 uncultured Desulfatibacillum sp. | reverse complement strand
CTGATGATTCCGCAACCCGAGGCGAATTCTAATCGCTGATGGTTTTTTTAACGTTCGGCAGGGTTTCCGGCCGGCCGCGGACCATGTAGCGGCTGTCGCCGCTGCGGGCGGTGACGTTTTCGTAGACCCCGTCGTCGCGCCGGACGAGCTTGGTGAACCCGAGGTCCTTGAGTTCGCTGTTGGTCTTGGGGGTGCTGATGTTGATGCGGGAGACGCGCTTGCTGACCGGCCCGCCGCAATTCGGGCAACGCTCCAGGGAGGGGTCGGCCATGGACTGGCGTTGTTCGAATACCTGGCCTAGATCGCACGGTCGGCTGAGATGCTCGTATTCATATACCGGCATGGGGCTCTCCTTCCAACATGCCCTTATCATAACAAAAATATCTGAACCTGCAAAGAGTCTCCTCCTCCGCAAAGCTCTAAAGTAAATCGCCAAACAACCGATAGGATTGATATAATTTACTTTCGTCGGCACAGCGTTGCAGTGCCCGAAGCGGCCCTACCGCCCTCAGGCAGCGCCCACTTTTCAGCGAAAACGGAACTCTAGGGTATGGATCCAAACCAGGCCTCCGGCCCCATCAATGTCGACTTGCGAATCAAGGAAGCAGAAACCTGCTACGCCATGGGAATGATCGAGGAGTCCCTTGACCTTTATCAGCAGGTGGCCGCTTCCGGCAGTACCCTGTCCTCCCAGGCCCGGCTGACGCTTTCAGAGAAGGTCGATCGACTGAAAAAGGAAATTCAGGATCAAAAGGAGTCGGAGAAAAAGGCCCTATCCGCTGAACACATCTCGGTCGTCAAGAAAACGCTTTCGATCCCGGAAGATTTTGCCACGCTGATAGACGGAGCCGCGGCCCTTAAGGAGCTCGGCCTGATGGAGGAAGCGGCGGCCGAATACGAAAAACTGATGGAGGCGGACCCGGCCGCCTGCGATTTTCTTAAAGTGGACGGTCTGCCGGATAAAATTATCCGCGATTACCTGACCTGCCTGCTGGATATCTGGGAACCGGCCGAGGTGGTCAAGAAAGCGTACAAGATCGTCTACAAGTTCAGCCTCGGAAAGCAAGGGACCGCCCGGATCCAATTTTGGCTCGGCGAGCAGATGGAGCGCAAGGATATGCACGATCTGTCGTTTGACCTCTATCAGGCCGCGGCCGAGATGGACCCCGCCGACTCGGAAATCGCCGATCGTTTGAAGGCGCTGAAGGCGAAGCTTTCCAGCAACTCCCGCTACGATTACCTGCTGCGCAGCAAGATGATCAGCACCCAGCAACTGCAGGAAGCGCTGGCCATTGCCAAGAAGGTCAACAAGAGCGTGGAATACGTGCTGATCGATCGTTTCAAGATCGGCATCCAGGAGATTGGGAAATCGCTGTCGATGTATTTCGGATGCAGCTTCCGCACCTTCGATGCGGAGCTGCCGGTGCCCTTCGAGTTGATCAACAACCTGAAGAAGTCCTTTCTGCTCTATTATGTTTGGGTCCCGTTGCGATGGGACAAGACCGGCATCGAGATTCTGGTGGACGACCCCAAGGACCTGCGCAAGACCGATCACATCCGCGCGTTGATGGGCAATCAAAAAATCAGCATCTCGGTCGCCGTCAAGGAGGACGTCGAGAAGTATATTCAGCATTTCTTCGATCCCCGGTCTGAGAAGGCCGTCGAAGCGCCGATGGAAAACATCGAGCAGATCCTGCCCGACGTCAGCTTCGAGGAAGAGGAGGATTCGCAGGACGATCGCAGCGGTCTGGACGAATCCTCCAGCCAGGTGGTTAAATTCGTGGACCAGATCCTGGTGACCGCTTTCCGCAACGGCGCCTCCGATGTCCATATCGAGCCCTCGGTGATCAGCCGCAAAACGACCATCCGTTTCCGGACCGACGGGGTTTGCCATGAGTACATTCAGGTGCCGAACGCCATGGCGCCGGCAATCATCTCCCGCTTGAAGATCATGGCCGAGCTGGATATCGCCGAAAAGCGCCTGCCGCAGGACGGAAAGATCAAGGTTCGGCGCAAGGGCATCCAGGAGTTCGAGCTGCGTCTTTCCACCATGCCGACGGTCGGCAAATTTGAAGACGCCGTCCTGCGCATCCTGACCCGCACCAGCTCGCTGAAAATCGATCAGATCGGCCTGTCCGACCGCAATCTGGCCGTGCTGAGAAAATTGATCGCCCGTCCTTACGGGATGATCCTCTGCGTCGGGCCGACCGGGTCCGGCAAAACGACTACCTTGCATGCGGTCTTAGGCCACATCAACCAGCCGGGGGTCAAGATCTGGACCGCCGAGGACCCGGTCGAGATCACCCAGCCCGGGCTGCGCCAGGTGCAGGTCCGCCACAAGATCGGGCTGGATTTCGCGCGCATCATGCGCGGTCTGCTGCGGCTCGACCCGGATATCATCATGATCGGCGAAATGCGCGACCGCGAGACGTCCTCCATCGCCCTGGAAGCGGCGCTGACCGGCCACCTGGTGCTTTCGACGCTGCACACCAACAACGCGCCGGAAACGCTGACCCGTCTGCTGGAGATGGGCATGAATGCGTTGAACATCTCGGACGCCTTTTTGGGGGTGCTGGGCCAGCGGCTGGTGCGGCGCCTTTGCCCCACCTGCATCGAATCCTACCATCCCTCCGAGGAGGAGTTCGAGGACCTGCGGACCGACTACGGGCGCGAGGCCTTTGACCAGGCCGGGTACAGCTATGGCGCCGGGTTCGGATTGAAGCGGGCGGTCGGCTGTGAGAAGTGCAGCGGCTCGGGGTTCAAGGGGCGTATCGGAATTCATGAACTGATGGAGGCCACCACCGAAGCCAAGGTTTTGATCAAGAAAAACGCCACGTCTCATGAACTGGGCCAGCAGGCCGCCAAGGACGGCATGACGACCTTGAAGCAGGACGGAATTCGCAAGACCATCGACGGGATTACCACGATTCGGGAGGTCCGGCGGGTTTGCGTCGAATAAAGAGCCCCTAAAAATCCCCCGCCGGCGAATCTTTTCCTGAAGGGGCTTGGAATGCAGAATTTAAAGCGCTCGGGCGGCGGGTTCGCCCGGACGGTGTGCGAGAAAGGATCTCATGACCCGTAAAGCAATGGTGGTGGACAGTGATTTTTTCTTCGTCGAGTTTTTGGCCGGCCTGTTGGAAAAGCGGGGCTATCAGGTCTGCAAGGCCTACGACGGCAAGCAGGGAATCGCCAGCTTGGGCGAGGGTCCTTACGATATTCTCTTCGCCGATCTGGTCTTGCCCAAAGTCGACGGCCGGCAGTTTTTCAAGGTCGTCCGGCGCAAATTCAACGATCGCCGCTTTCCGCTCGTGGCCCTGTCCGGGACGCTGGTTGAGCAGATGGACGATCTCGACACGATCGGCGCGGACTACTTCATCGCCAAAGGCCCCATCGACAAGTTGGCCGTTCAATTGAACGAGTTCATCGCCGGTTTGGAGAGCCGGCCGGGGCCGCCTCCGGCTGAGAAGAAAATCCTGCAAACCGGGGGGGTTTTCCCACGCCGCGACGCCATGGAATTGCTGGGGTCGCTCGAGTTTTATCAGGCAGCCGTCAACTGTCTGGGAGTCGGCGTGCTCATTCTCGACAAGGACACGCGGGTCATCAATGCCAATGCGGCGGCGCTGTCCATCGTCGACCTGTCGCTCGTGGATCTGCTCAACCGCCCCATCTGGGATGCCTTCCCGCCAAACCGGTCCGGGGAGCTGATCAGCGCCCTGAAAGTCACGGCGCGTCGGTGTCATTCCGGCCACAGCGCTTTTTTTGTGGGCCTCAAGGGCCGCATGCTGCGCGCGGTCGTGTCACCGCTGTGCCTGGACGACCTGCCCTCCGGGTGGGTGGTCGCCCTCGAAGGGGCCAGCGCCTGATGGCTTCGTAAGAAGGTCCATCTTGGTTCATCGCCGATACGCGGCGATGAACGTTTGGGTTGAACTTCCCACCGGCCTCTGTTAAGTAGTCTGCGAAAACCGAATCTTCTTCCATCAGGAGAGCTGCGATGATCCGAGCCGCCGTCGCGGGCGCAACGGGATATGCCGGGGCTGAACTCGTCCGTCTGCTCACCGGTCATCCCGCCGTTCAGCTGACCATGATCACCTCCCGGCAGTTCGCCGGCCAACGTTTCGACCGCGTGTTCCCTTCCATGGCCGGCCGGGTGGATCTCGTCCTCGAGGAGCTGGACGATGACCGCATTTGCGCGGCCGCCGACATTATCTTCACGGCCTTACCCCACAAGCTGCCGATGAAGGTCGCACCGGAGATTCTCAAGCGCGGCCGGAAGCTGGTCGACCTGTCGGCCGATTTCCGCTTCAACGAGGCCGGGGTGTACGAGGCGGTCTATCAGCCGCATGCCTCTCCGGAGCTATTGAAGGAATCCGTTTACGGCCTGAGCGAGGTCTACTCCTCCGAAATCGCCGCCGCCGGGCTGGTCGGAAACCCGGGCTGCTATCCCACCAGCGTGCTTTTGCCGCTGGTTCCTCTGATCAAGGACGGACTGGTCGATTTGAACGACATCGTGTCCGATTCCAAATCCGGCGTGAGCGGCGCCGGGCGTTCGCCCTCTCTCGCCGTTCACCACTGCGAAGTCAACGAGTCCTTCAAGGCATACAAGGTGGCGGTTCACCGCCACGCGCCGGAGATGGAAACGGTATTGAGCCGGGAAGCGGGCCGGCCCGTTCAGATCACGTTCGTGCCGCATCTGGTTCCGATGACCCGCGGGATGCTATCCACAATCTATGCGCGCCCCTCCGGCACGCTGACGGCCCAGATGGTTCAGGACTGTCTGACGGCCTTTTTCGCCGGACGGCCGTTCGTGCGCATGCGCCCGCCGGGAGCACCGCCGGACACCCTGCATGTACGGGGAACGAACTACTGCGATATCGGGTTTGTTTTTGACGCGCGCAACCAACGCCTGATCCTCATGTCGGCCATCGACAACCTGGGCAAGGGGGCTGCCGGCCAGGCCATCCAGAACATGAATCTCATGTTCGGGCTTGACGAGACCACCGGGCTTTACCAGATCCCCAGCGCGCT
>CAZNAX010000221.1:2726-5047 GCA_964570965.1 uncultured Desulfatibacillum sp. | reverse complement strand
GGGGCGCACACCCCTGCGGACTCCGCTGTCAGGCAATGAAATCGCTCAATTTGGGTTTAACAGTGTTAGATACGCCGGAGCGAAATTGGAAATCCGAAGCGCGAAATCCGAAACAATCTCGCAATGAACATGACGAACGCCACCGTGTTGGACGCCATCGGCAACACCCCGTTGGTGGAGATCCGGCGGATGAACCCGAACCCGCGGGTGAGGCTGCTGGCCAAGCTCGAATACCTGAACCCCGGCGGGTCCATCAAGGATCGCCCGGCGTTGCACATGATCGAGGCCGCCGAGCGCTCCGGCGAGCTGACCCCGGAAAAGATCGTGCTCGAAGCCACCAGCGGCAACACGGGCATCGGCCTGGCCATGGTCTGTGCCGTCAAGGGCTACCGCCTGCTGCTGGCCATGTCCGAGTCGGTCAGCGTGGAGCGCCAGCGAATCCTCCGGGCGCGCGGGGCGGAGATCCTGCTAACCCCCGGCCATTCAGGGACCGACGGCGCCATCGAAGAAGTCTACCGGCTGGTGCGCGAGAACCCCGGCCGCTATTTCGCCGTGGATCAGTTCAACAACCCCGCGAACTGGCAGGCCCACTACCACGGAACGGCGGAGGAGATCTGGCGCCAGACCGGCGGCGCGATCGGCGCGCTGGTCGCCCCCATGGGTACCACCGGCACGCTGATGGGCGTTTCCCGTCGCCTGAAGGAGCACAATCCGGCGGTACGCATCGTCGGGGTCGAACCCTATCTCGGCCACCGCATTCAGGGCCTCAAGAACCTCCGGGAAGCCTACTGCCCGGAGATCTTCGAGAAGCAGCGCATCGACGAGAAAATCAACATCGAGGACGAGGAGGCCTATGAAACGGCCCGGCGGCTGGCGCGCGAGGAGGGCCTGCTGGTCGGCATGAGCAGCGGGGCGGCCATGGCCGCCGCCGTCAAGGAAGCCGGCCGGATGGCGGGAGGCACCCTGGTCGTCATCCTGCCCGACGGCGGGGAGCGCTACCTCAGCACGCCGCTCTTCACCCCGCAGGATGCGGTCGATCTCACCCTCTACCATCCGTTCAGCCGCACGCGCGAGAAATGGGAGCCGCTGAAAGCCGGCCAGGCGACGGTCTACACCTGCGGTCCGCGGCTGCAGCGTCCGCTGCAGATGTCCGAAGCGCGGCGCTTCGTGCTGGCCGACCTGCTCTGCCGCTATCTACGCTGGCGGGGGCTGGCCGTGAAGCAGGCCGTCGACATCATGGACTTGGAGGAGGCCGGCGGCGCAGGGGAGGGGCCGTTTCCGGAAACCGAAGCGCGGCGGCGGTTGGACGGATTTCTGCAAGACCTGGCCCGGCTGCGCATCCGGCCGGCCGGCCACCTTGCACGCAGCCGTGACCACATCGAGGACATGACGGCCCTGGCCCGCAAGTTGGCCGACAAAGGGCTGGCCTACGAGAAGCTGCGATCGCTTTATTTCGACCTGTCGCGGGTGCCCGGTTACGGCCGGCTGTCGGGCGTCGATACGGCCAAGGTGCGGGTGGGCGCCACCGTCGACCTGGAGGATTACGAAAAGCAAAACCCCAGAGACTTCGCACTCTTTAGGCGCTGCCGCCTGCCCGAGCTCAAGCGCGGCGCCTTTGTCCGCAGCCAGTGGGGCAACGTACGGCCGTCCTGGCATGTCCAGACGACGGCCATGGCCATGAAGCATCTGGGCGAGTGCTTCGATCTGCACGTCAGCAGCCGCGAGCTGGTCTTCCCGCACCACGAAAACGAGAACGCCATCGCGCAGGCCCTTTGCGGAAAGCCGTTGGCGCGCGGTTGGGTCCACGCGGAGCGGGTGACCGGGAACGTGCCGGGCCTGGCGGAGCTGACGCAGCAGGGGATTTCGGGCCGCGAGATCCGCTGCTGGCTGCTCTCGGTGCACTACCGCAAGCCCTTGGCCTATTCGGCCGGCCGGCTGGCGGATGTCCGCCGATCGCTGCAGCGGCTGGACCGTTGCGTGCAGTCGCTGCTGCGGGTCCGCAACGGCGGTCCCTGCCCGGACCTGGACCAGCTGATGTACGATCTGCGCCAGGGCGTGCGGAGGGCCCTCGACGATGACCTGAATCTGCCGGGGGTACTGGCGGCGCTTTTCCTGGGGGTAAAGCGCATCAACGCGCTGGTCGCCGACGGCCGCATGGATGCCCGGGGGGCCGGGCGCCTGCTCGCCCTGCTGCGGGACCTCGACGCGGTCCTGGCGATATTCGACTTCAGCGCGGCCGAGCAGGCGCCCGTTGAGATCCGCGGCCTGGTCGAGGCGCGCGAACGGGCGCGGGCCGAGCGCAACTGGGAGCTGGCCGACCG
>CAZNAX010000221.1:0-2626 GCA_964570965.1 uncultured Desulfatibacillum sp. | reverse complement strand
TGAAGCCGGTCTATTTCCCCCATACCTATATCTCACCGGTGGTCGCGGCCGCCATCCGGTCGGTCTTTTCATCCGTGGTGGGGTACCAGCCCGTCGCCGGCCGGCGGACGCCGGACATGCAGGCGCTGATCGAGAGCGGATTTCTGGAGATCGTGGCACCCGCGCTGCATGATGAAGAGCGGCTGGACAGGGTCCTCCAGGGGCTTGATCGCTGGGGCCGACTGCGGCAGGGCGGCGCCGGCCTGCTGGCGGTGTTTCTATCCAGCCGGCCGGGTTCGGATCCCCTGACGGCGGACGGAACCGCGACTCAGATCGCCTCCGCGATCCGGCGCGGGCCGTCGGACGCGCCGTCCTCGGCCCAGGAGGCGCTCATGCGCTCTGCGGTTTTCCTGCAGCTGGCCCACCAGGCCGACCGGCAGAGCGATCAAGTGCATTCCGAGCTGCAGCGCTGCGGGCAGGCCCATGCCGAACTTTTCGATGCGCTCACGGGCGAAGAGGCCCGATCCCCGCAGGCGTCCGTCGCACCTCCGGACGGCCGCTTCGTGCCGGAAAGGGATTCGCTCCTGGAGCATCGCATCAGGGCCTGGTCGCGGATGTTCCTGCACCGGCCCTACGCCGGCCCGGTGTTCGTTACGGTCAGCCCGGAGGTGGCCGGCCTGCTTGCGGAGAAATTTCCGCCGTTGCACCGGATCGGCCGATCGGCGCTGGATCGAACGGTGCGCACGAGTGCGGATGCCGCGTCCCCGGCCGTCGGAAATCTCGTGACCCGGCTGGAGATGCTGGCCTCCTTGCCGCTGCCGGATGGGAGTCTCTCCGATCAAGACGACGGCGACGACCTCGTGGTTTATGCGGTTCCCGACGTATCGCCGCTGCGTCTGTTCGCACGCCTGGCGGAAAGCGAGGAGGTGCCCGGGACATCCGCCGCCGCGCCGACCTGGCGGCACACCGTCATCGTGGAGCTGTCCCGGCGAATCCCTCAATGAAGCCCCTTCCTGCGCGTGCCGATAAGCAGGTAATGCCGGCTGCGGCCGCTCTTAAAAAAATGAGGGACAATGCTTGACACGCATATCTAAATTGGTTATGGACTCAGCCGAAACGAACGGAATGACCCGGAGCGGTCATGAAATCATAAACCACCGAAAGGAGATTTGCTGATGGCTTTCAACCCCACCGTCGACGAAGAAAAATGCGTTGGCTGCGAAGAGTGCGTGGACGTATGCCCGGTCGAGGTTTTCGAGATGCGGGATGGGAAATCCTTCCCGGCGAACGCCGAGGAATGCCTCGGCTGCGAAAGCTGCGTCGAGGTCTGCTCCGAGCACGCGATCACCGTCGAAGAGACCTGATTCGTAATTGACGGCTCACCCCCTGGCGCGGAAACCGCGGCCAGGGGGTTTTTATTTGGATAATTGCGAGGGAGGCTAAAATCGGTAGACCATGCCGACGGACAGGGCAAGTGAGCGCCAGTTGACCTCGTTCAGACGGGTGTCGACCGTATCGCCGTCGGCGAAGTGGACTCGATGCCGGCCCTGGTGCGTGGACCAGTCCTGATAGGTCGCCTCGGTGGTCAGCGCCCACCGGGGAGCGACGAACAGGTTGAGTCCCGCCGATAGCACATAGCCGGCGCCGTCGGCCCGATGGCGGAAGCTGTTCGGATGGGCCAGGTCCTGCCTCAGGTTCCAGTCGGCCTGCGCGCGATAGTCGGCGCGGTGGACTTCGCAGGCGAAAAAGCCCTCCACGCGGCGGATGAACCCTCCGGGGACCGCGGCCTGCACCCCGACCTCCACTCCCACCCAGGGGCCATACCAGCTCGAATCGTAGTGGCTGTCCAGGCCTGAGAACGGCCCGGGGCCTTGCGTGAGGCCCGGGGTGGCAATGGTTTGCCTGCCGTCGGTGATCGAGAGATTCTGGCGGTGCCAGGAATAGCCGATCAGGGGGCGGAGCGCGATCACGATCTCGCGGCCGAATTCGAACGGATATCCGGCCGCGCCGGAAAAATCGTAAACGCTGCCCTGGCCGGAATTGTTGTCGGTGCGGGAATACTCGAGCGTGCGGTCGTCGCCGAGATAGTCCGAGTCGCGGTTGTCGCCGTTTGCGATCCAGCCGTAGTCGATGCTGCCGCGGAAATGAAGCCGGCGCGGCAGGGTGAACCTCGAGTGCAGCTTGACCTGGCCGATCTCGAGGTTACGCCACTTGAGCTCGGAGAGAACCTCGGGATTCTGCCCGTGGGGATTGCCGGCGATGTTCCAGTCCAGCCGGTCCTCACGGTAGCCGCCAGTAAGCCCCAGGTCCAGGACAGCCCCGGAGCGGTGAATCCATTCCTGAACGGCGGATACCGTCCGGGGGGTGTCGGCCGGTTGCGGGTTCGTTGTTTCATGGGCCGGGTCCTGGCGCTGCGCCGCCAGCGCCACGGCCGGTAGCGCGGCGGAGAAGCCACCCGTCAGGAGGAGCAACAGGAGGTAGCGGTTCATTTTTTTCATTACAAAATCGGTGGTTGGAAAAAATCGATGTAGACCAAAAACAGACGTGGTTGTCAACGACGACTTGGCCCGGCCAGCAATTCTCGCTGAACGGCTTTTATGGCAAAAGCGGGGGGCATCGGGAAGCGCTACGGTTGCAGAAAGCCCTG
>CAZNAX010000220.1:0-5047 GCA_964570965.1 uncultured Desulfatibacillum sp. | reverse complement strand
ATTAACCCTGAGGATAATGAGGAGAACACACCATGCCGTCTGATGCACTCATTTACATGAATTGGCAGCAGATGATTCGGCCTGAAAAAATTCAGGTCACCAGCAACCCGACCTACGGCAAATTCGTCTGCGAGCCGCTGGAGCGCGGATTTGGGATCACTATCGGAAATTCATTGCGGCGGATCATTTTGTCTTCGCTTTACGGGGTGGCGATCACCGCAGTGAAGTTTGAGGGCGTGATGCACGAGTTCAGCGTTGTGCCGGGTGTATTAGAAGACGTTTCGGAGATAATCCTCAATCTGAAGGAAGTCCGTTTTCGGGTGGAAGACCCCAAACCCAAGACGGTTCGCATCGATGTTTCCGGCGAGAAAGAAGTGGTCGCCGGCGACATCATCAGCGACGATGACCGCTGTGCGGTGCTCAACCCGAAGCTGCATATCGCCACGCTTGCCGAGAAGGCCTCCTTGAAAATGACCATGACGGTTAGAGTCGGAAAGGGGTATTCCCTGGCGGAGGCCAATAAAGATGAAGAGGCGCCGGCCGGAATGATTCCTATTGACGCGGTTTACTCTCCGATTAAACGGGTAAACTACGTCGTCGGCAATGCCCGCGTTGGGCAGCGGACCGATTACGATAAGCTTACGATGGAGGTGTGGACCGACGGCAGCCTAAAGCCGGAGGATGCGGTCGCTTACGGCGCCAAGATTTTGAAAGAACAGATGAACATGTTCATCGGATTTGATGAAGAGCGCGAGCCGAATCAAGACAGTCAGCTGGATTCCCGGGACAAACCCCGCTTCAACGAGAATTTGTTGCGCAGTGTGGACGAGCTGGAACTGTCCGTCCGCAGCGCCAACTGCCTGAAGAACGCTGATATTCACAAGATCTGGCAGCTGGTGAGCAAATCCGAATCTGAGATGTTAAAAACCAAGAATTTCGGTCGCAAATCGCTTAACGAGATTAAGGAAGTGTTGTCTGAAATGGGCCTGTCCCTGGGGATGAAGATGGATGGATTCTCGCCGCCGCCCCAGGAGGATAGCGAGGAAGGAGATTAATCGGCTTTATGAGACACCGCAAGGCCGGCCTTAAACTGAGTCGAAAAACCGGGCACCTGAATTCGATGTTCCGCAATCTGGTGACGTCGTTATTGAAGCACGACCGCATCCGCACCACCGACACCAAGGCCAAGGAGCTGCGGCGCTGGGCGGATCGGCTGATCACGTTGGCCAAGCGCGGAGACCTGCACGCCCGGCGCCAGGCGCTGGCGATTGTTCAAGAGCCGGCCGTGGTCCATGCGCTCTTCGAGAAAGCCGGTGAGCGCTTCGGCCCGACGGCCGGAGGATACACGCGCCTTGCCAAACTGGGGCCTCGTCCCGGAGATGCGGCACCCATGACGCTGGTGGAGCTCATCGGCGCTGAAGAGCAGGGCAAGAAAAAGAAAAAGGGCCGCAAAAAGGCAGGCCCGGCGCCGAAGGGCAAAAAGAAGACTGCGGCCAAGGCCGTGAAAACCCCTTCCGCTCCCAAGGAGAAGGAGGCAATACAGACGCCCGTGGCAGAAAGCTCACCGAAAGAAGCGGGCTGAAAAGCAGCGGAGGCGGTGAGAAGGCCTTCTCAGAGCTGGCCAGAGTGCCCGAGATGATGAAACTAAGGTAACGCAATTGTCGTAAAAAAGCCCTGGACCCGGGTCCGGGGCTTTTTGTTAGGATCTTTTCTCCGACCGCCTGAGCCCCCAGAGCAGGCGCTCGACCAGCGACCGGGCCCCGGCCCTCCGCAGGTCTTGTAACAAGCCCGGCTCGATTAGCGCAATTTTTCGAGGGCCTCCTCGGCGGCTGCCTTCACTTCGGCCGCTGCGCCACTCTTCAGCACGGCCCGGATGCGCGGACCGAGCGACGGCGTCCCGGCTTCCCCGCATAAGAAAAGAATGTCTCCTTTCACCTGATCGGAAACCGTGTCGAATCGATTCCAGACCGCATCGAGGGCCTGCCGGCCGACTTCGGGCGCCAGGGCGATCAACTCCTCCACGGTCACCATGGCCCCCAGACGCACGGGCCACTCGGCGTGGCACAACAGCTCCAGGAGGGCCGGAAAGACTTTGTTGTGCTCCGCCATCATTCGTGCCAAGCGCGCGGCCGCCCCCTCCTTCAGCATGCCCTCCAGCGCGGCCGACCCCATGGCGCTCGGATCGCGTGTCGCCATCAGAGCGATGACCTCCTCTCGTGCGATCGAACCCGTCCAGCGAAATTGTCCGTCCAACACCAGTGTCGGGACCGCCTGAATTTCGTTACGCTTTGCCTGCTCCGGGAAGAGAACGGCGTCGATGATGGTCAAACGGATGTGTCGATTCGCCTCCGCCAGGGGCATCAGCTCGCGAATGGCGCGCGGACAAAAGGTGCACGCGGGGGCCACAAAAAGATCCAGGGCCGCGGGTGGAAAAGCGGTCGCCCCCAATCGTTCCCGCAGGGGGTCGGCCAGCGGTGTAATCTTTCCGGAGAGTGCATCTATGAAGGGCGCTGCTTCGTTGCCTTGAGGAGTTCCCTGGTAGCGCACGCCGTTGGGAAGGAGCATGGATGGAAACTCGATTTCGGGTGCGCTCTCGCGGACAATAGACAGCTGCGGTATCCACATCTGCAGCTGATCACAGAAGTGCGCGATGTCAAAACTGCGCTCATCCCGGTTGAGCATCAGTTTCAGCGTCGTGCCGGCCGGCACCTCGCCGCCCGCCTTCCGAAACAGTTTTTCGGCATTCGATCCTATCACGTCCATACCCTACGCAGCGGCGGCGCGAGTTCGAGAGGCAAGACCTTTCATCTCCAGCGCGCCGAGGGTGAATCCACTTCAACGGCATCCGTGCCCGGTTGACGGAGCGTCCGGGAAGGTGTTATGAAAATTGTCTCATGCGATCGGCGACTCCAATCTAAATCGAGGCGGCGACGAAGTCAAAGCTCATATCTCTATCGGAGGCCATCAGCCGTTTCGTTCCGGACGGATGCTCGGTGGCGGCAGGCCTCGGCCTTGAGGCGCTGATTCCGTTTGCCGCCGGACATGAAATCATGCGACAGGGCAAAAGTGGCCTGACGCTCATCGGCCCGATCTCGGACATGCTGTTCGATCAGCTGATCGGTGCCGGTTGCGCGCGCGGCGTCCGAGCTGCCTGGGTCGGGAATGTCATCACCGGCACCGGATACAATTTCCGGCGGTGGGTGGAATCGGGTCGACTCCACATTGAAGATCATTCTAATCTGACGTTGGCGATGGCCCTCAAAGCGGCTGCCTTAGGGGTTCCGTTCCTGCCCGTGCGCAGCACCCTCGGCAGCGATCTTTTTACAACCAACGCCGCGCTCAAGCGCTTCACCTGCCCTTTCAGCGGCGATGCCCTGGCCGCCGTTGCCGCCATCCATCCGGATGTTGTGATCATCCATGTCCAGCGCACGGACGAATACGGAAACGCGCATTCCTGGGGCAACCTCGGCGTAACGCGCGACGGCTGCCTGGCCGGCCGGCAGGTGATCATCACGGCTGAGCAGATTGTTTCGACGGACCTCATCACCAGCGATCCGAACCGCGTGGTCACTCCCAATTTTCGGGTGAGCGCAGTGGTTCACGCTCCCTGGGGAGGACACCCATCCCCCGTGCCGGGCTGCTACAATCGCGATCATCGGGCCTTTATCGACTACCGCGACCAAAGCAAAACCGTCACTGCTTTTGAGGGCTGGCTTCAGCGGTGGGTGATGGAGGTCCGGACGCTGGAGGACTATCAGAACCTGCTCGGGCGCGACCGTATAGAAGGCTTGCGGCTGAAGAACCATCTATACTCGGAGCCGGTGGATTATGGGTATTAGTGACAGTTTTATGTTTTAAGTTTCAAGTGTTAAGCGTTGAGCAGCAACGCGGAAACGATCTTATCTTAACCATTTTGGACTTAACACTTAAAACCTAACACTTTAAACTTTCAAGCGGTTATGCAAGAAGACTCAACCCACGCAGCATTGCTTGAGAACATGCCACCCTACACCGCCACCCAATTAATGGTCGTCGCTGCAGCCCGCGAAATCGCGGACGGCGAGGTCGTTTTCGTCGGCATGCGGTTGCCGCTGCTCGGCTTTCTGCTGGCCAAGGCCGCCCATGCCCCCGGCGCGGTGGGGGTTTATGAACTCGGGGTCGTGCGAGATGCCGTGGCACCCGAGCCCATTCTGACCATGGGGGATTTGCCCAACCTCCACCGGGCCCTGTGGCTGGCCGACACGGTGGATATCATGGCGTTGCTTCAGAACGGTTCAGTGGACGTAAGTTTCATCGGCGGAGCACAGATCGACCGTTTCGGGAATCTCAACACGAGTTGGATTGGCGGAGTTGAGGCGGCGACGGGTACCCGCCTGCCGGGAAGCGGCGGGGCCTGTGATCTCGCCTGTCTGGCCAAACGCCATATTATCATTATGGCCCATGAACGGCGGCGATTTGTGCCGCGCGTCGACTATATCACTTCGCCGGGCTACGGGGATGGACCCGGCTGGCGGCAAGCCGTTGGTCTTCCAGGGGGCGGACCCTCAGCCGTGATCACCACCCTGGGTATTTTTCGCTTCGACGCACAGACCCGCGAGATGGTGCTTGCCTCCCTTCACCCGGGCGTCAGCGTCGCTGACATTCAAGCTAACACCGGCTGGCCGGTCCGGGCGTCCGCCTGTCTGGAGCAAACGCCCCCCCCCGCTCCGGATGAGCTTGCGGCCATAAAACGGTTTGATCCGAAAGGTTACTGGACGGGATAACCTCTAACTTCTTGCGGGCCTAAGGAAAAGAAGGTTCAGCTATCATCGAGATTGTCGGCTATCCGCAGAGAACCATGCTTCGAGCCGCCTTTTTTCTTCTTGACAAAAAATAAGTTAGCTGTTTTATAGCTACGTTAGAATTCTTTGGCAAATGAACAGGGTTTATTAACTAGGGGACAGAAGGAGGAGCGATGAAACAAAGTAAGGTGTTGTTTTACTGCGTGGCGGTTCTAATGCTCTTGACATTTTCGATGTTGCCCGCTTCAGCTCAGCAGAAATCCCCA
>CAZNAX010000219.1:0-5080 GCA_964570965.1 uncultured Desulfatibacillum sp. | reverse complement strand
CGCAGGGCTTGTTTTCCCTCACGGCATTGACACAGCCGCTGACCTCGCCGAAGGTTTTGATGGTCGGTACCACCGCAGCGCTGTCGAAAAGGTTGAGAAACGAATCGTTGAACTGGTGGATCCGGAAGCTTTCGTCTGCGATGAGCACCGCTGCACCCATATTGTCGAGGATGAAGTTGAGAAACTCGTTGGATTCGCGAAGGTCCTGCAAATTAATGGTCATAGGGCGGCTCCCCTTTTCAACTGAAACGGATCTTAACGAAGCATCAAGGTGATCGCCTTGATTTGAGTCAAATCATCCTTACCATTTTTTTCGTTACAACCTATGCGCTATCTGAAATTCAATCAGAGAGGATCCGACTTCATGAACGCACCGCTCAGAGACGACCAGCTCCTGACCATCGTCAAGAACGTAGTGGAGCAGAACGGCTGCCGTCTGGTGGATATAGACTTCGACAACCACATTCTCAACATCGAGGGCTCGGAGGAGGCCCAGGCACGCTGCGCCCTGGCGTTGGAGGATGTATTGGGATAGGCTGCTATTTCGCGAAAACCTTTTTGAGAAGATCCGTCGTCCGAGCGGCCGGGCGGGTGCGGATCTTCTCCTCTTCTTGACCCACCTTCAGAAACATCCCGTCCAGCGCTTTGCCGGTCACGTAGCTGTCCAGGTCGAATGCGTCCATCTTAGCGAACGGCACCAGCGAGTTGTACCGGTCTGTCAGCGCCTTGTAAGAGCGGGTCGCGCCTGCCTGGTTCATGCTGTCGGAGACCACGGGTTTAAAGACGTCCGTTAGCTGGGAGGACGTCTTGGCCTTGAAATAGTCTGTAGCCGCGGTGTTGCTGCCCTTCAGGATCTTCTGGGCATCCTCAAAGCTCATCTTTTTTACGGCGTCTTCGAAAATAGGCTTGGCTTTCGGCGCCGCCTGCTCGGCCGCACGGTTCAAGCTCAGGATACAGTCGTCCACCTCTTTCTGGTAGCCCGCCTTTTTCAGCACCTCGGCCACCTTCTGCATTTTCTCCGGCAGCAGGATCTTCACAGCCGCATCCCCGAAATAGCCGTTGGACTTCGAAAGCATCTGGACGGCGCTGCCCGTCCCGACGGCGAGAGCCTCTTTGAGCCCGGCAGCGATGTCCTGCGAAAACAACGGTGAGGCCATCGGACCCAGAAATACCGTAACCAATAAGAAAGCCGATTTTTTCATGGGAATCCTCTCTTCGAATGTGGGTTTATTGCGAGATCGAGGCAAACTTAATCATGGAACCAGTTATGGGCAAGAAAGCCGGCGCCTCATTAAGGCCGAAAACCCGCCCCGCCGAACCTTGGCTGAAGGTGTACCTGTTCAATTGCCGGAGTAATAAAAACCTTCTATTTTTTCACGCTCCAACTTCGCCAGGCGCGTACGGGAATCACCAAGGCGTAGAAGGGCAGGGTGTAGAGCGCGGCCACGGTTGGCTCAAGCGGGGAAAAGAACTGGGCGCTGAAGACGATGACCAGGATATAATTCATGATCCACAGGTTGATGACGGCGGCCAGCCGGTCTTCCAGCCGCCAGCGCCAGGCGACCAGCCACCCGGCGGCAACGCAGCTGGCGCCCACCAGGAAGGCTGCGGATAAGGAGGTCACGAGAAGTGCGATGTTCCGGCTGAAGAAGTCGGCATATTTTGAAAAAATGCCGAAGTTCGTCATGGCAAACAGAATCAACGATAGGGCGAACTGTTTGCGCCGAATGCCGTCCACCGCCCGGGGAGCTGCTCTCTTTAATATCTCCGCGGCGGCGAGCGGGATGAAGACCACCATGATCAGAAGCCGCATCATCTGGAGCAGGGGGATCTCCATGGATTGACCGAAAAGAACGGCCACGAGCGGCGGCAGGGTGAAGGGGACCAGCAGCGAGGACGCCACCACTATCACCAGGACCATGGCCATGTTAGCCTGGAGCAGGTTGGCAAAAAAAGGGGCGACGGCGCCGGTGGATATCCCGGTCAGCAGCAGGGCCGACAGGCTGTAAGCCGGCCAGACCAGCCGGAACAGCAGGGCAACGGCTACCGGGAAAAGGATCATGCGGAACAGCAGAAACCATGCGATCCGCAAAGGAGATTGCCGCGCGGTTTCCCAGATCCGGGAGAGGCGGATCGAGAGAAAACTCAGGAACAGCAGCAGCATCATAAACACCACGGGGTAGGGCTGAAACGGCGCGCAGGCCTCCGGCGCCAGCACGCCGGTGAGCAGCGAGCCGAAGCTGACGGCCAGCAGAAGAAAATCCCTCGGACTGAACATGACGCGATCCTTACTCTTTGCTTTTGAGCAAATTACTGTAAAAATTCTTCATGTTCAACTTTTTATTGACACAGTTTTATTCTGTAGTAAAACTACGACAAAAATATTATATGTCCTTCCAAAACTATTTTTTGTAAAAAAGCTACTATGTCCGACACGCTGGCTCTCATCCGCAGCTCCCTCGACTCGCTGAGGAACTCCGAGAAGAAAGTGGCCAAATGCGTTCTCGGGGATCCGGGGGCGGTGATCAATTCCTCCATCACCGAATTGGCTGAGAAAGCCGGCATCAGCGAGCCCACCGTCATCCGCTTTTGTCGCCGTTTAGGTCTGGGCGGCTACATGGAGCTGCGACTGAACCTGGCCCGCGATCTTCCATCCACCCAGTACATCTTCGAGAACGTCGGCGATACGGACTCGCTGGCCGAAATCGCCGGCAAAATCCTCAATGCCCACCGCGAGGCTATCACCAACACCCTCAACAAACTCAATCTCGACGATTTGGAGGCGGCCGCGAAGGCGCTGCGATCGGCTCGGCGCATCGAGTTCTACGGTTTGGGCGGGTCTGCCATCGTGGCCCGGGACGCCCACCACAAATTTTTCCGCCTCGGCATTCCCAGCGTTTTTTACGACGACCCCCACATGCAGGTGATGTCCGCGGCTCTGCTCGGTCCCCCGGACGTTGTCGTGGCCGTTTCCCACACCGGCTCGACCAAAGATATCATCGAAAGCGTCAAAATCGCCCGAAAGGCGGGCGCCAAAATCATCGGCATACTGGGCAGCGCCAACGCTCCTCTTTCGAAGTTGTGCGGCATCGCACTTTCCGTGTTTTCCCGCGAAGCAGCGCTGCGCCTGGCTCCCATGACTTCACGGCTGGTGCAGCTGGCCGTCGTGGACGTGCTCTTCGTCACCGTCGCTATGAAGGATTTCAGCGTCACCAAGGAACGACTCGACAAGGTCAAGCGTTCCCTGGTGGAAAAGCGCTATTGAGATGGCCCTCTCGCCTAAGCCTGCTCCCGCAATTCTATGAGAGCGGGGAGAGTGAGAGGGTTTCCGTGCGGGAGCGAAAGGGATCGAAGCCATGGTTGCAGGCAAAGGCAGCCCGGATGCGGTGCTATCGCAAAGTGATGTCGAAGCCATCATCCGGCAGGGGACTTCTTCCGGGTTGTATGAAAACAAGCGCGTCCTCGTGCTTACGCCGGACGCCACCCGCACGTGCCCGCTGCCGATGATGGTGCGAGCCATCCGCAGGACCATCGGCGAGCGCTGCGCGCGCCTCGACTTCATGGTGGCGCTCGGCACGCACACGCCATTATCGCCGGAGGGGATCCTGGCGCTTTACGGCATAACCCGTCCGCATCAGGAATTCCCCCGCTCCGCGTTCTTCAACCACGAATGGAACCGCCCGGACACCTTTCGCCGCATCGGAACCTTGACGTCCTCGGACGTCGAAAACATATCCGCCGGGGTCCTGAGCGAGGAGGTGCCGATCGAGATCAACCGGCGCATCTTCGACTACGATCTGGTGCTGATCGCCGGGCCGGTGTTCCCGCACGAGGTTGTGGGCTACTCGGGTGGGGCCAAGTATCTCTTCCCCGGAATATCCGGAGGCGAGTTCCTGCATTTCTTCCACTGGCTCGGTGCGGTCATCAGCTGCAAGCGGATCATCGGAGTCAAAGACACGCCGGTTCGCCGGTTGATCGACCGGGCGCTGCAAATGGTCGACGTGCCCGTTCACTGCCTGGCCATGGTGGTCAACCACGCCGCGGGGTTGTGCGGCCTGTATGCGGGAGACACCCGCGAGGCCTGGTCGCAGGCAGCCGATTTGTCCGCACGGATTCACGTCGTGACGAAGCGGCGGCCGTTCCGGCTCGTGCTGGGCGTCGCACCCGCCATGTACGATGAAATCTGGACCGCCGGCAAGGTGATGTACAAGCTTGAACAAGTCGTGGCCGATCAGGGGACCCTTATCATCTATGCCCCCCACATCCATGAGGTGTCCCGGACCTGGGGCCGCCACATCGAGGCCGTCGGCTACCACATCCGCGAATATCTGCTGGCCCATATGGACCGGTTCAAGGACGTCCCGCGGGGCGTATTGGCTCACCTCACGCACGTGCGCGGGACCGGCACGTATTCGGGAGGCGAGGAGAGGCCCGATGTCAATTTGGTCTTTGCCACATTGATTCCGGAGGAGGTCTGCCGGAGGATCAATGTCGGCTACATGGACCCGGCCGCGATCGATCCGAATGATTACATGAACAAAGAAGGGCAGGAGATCCTCTACGTGGACCCCGCCGGCGAGATTCTCCACCGCCTGGAGCGGCCTGCGGTATCAGAGTGAGCCTGGCAGCCGTTCTATTGCTGGCATTTGATATTCCCAATGCGGTATGTCACGGCACCGCGGGCGTGCGGCCGCCGCGCACCGCAGCTAATTTTTCAACTGATTTTGCGGCCCCCACCCCGCCGTCTGATTCTCTCCCCCATTTTGAGAGAGAGGGCCGGGGGAGGGGGTGTCCCTGTCAAGCCAAATATGCAAAGATCAATATGATGCGCTCGTTATGGTTTCTCGGCATAGACCTCGGGACCGGCAGCTGCAAGGCGGCCGCGGTGGACGAAAGCGGCAAGGTCCTCGGCTTCGGGGCGGTCGGGTATTCGGGAGCCGAGGCCCAGGAGCGCTGGCAGGAACAAGACCCGCAGGAGTTGCTTAGGGCGGCGATGGCCTCCGTGCGCCAGGCGGTGGAGCGGTCCGGCGCACGACCGGAGCGCTGCGGCGGCATGAGCATCGGCGGCGCCCTGCACAGC
>CAZNAX010000218.1:0-5108 GCA_964570965.1 uncultured Desulfatibacillum sp. | reverse complement strand
GGAGGGATGTGAGGACTCGGATGGATCGTTCCTGATCAATGATCGCGTCGAACCCTGGCACGAATTTAATAGTCCACGCGTTCCTTGAGTTCTTTTCCGGATTTGAAGAACGGAAGCTTCTTGGGCCGGATGCTCACCTTCTCACCGGTTTTCGGATTGCGGCCGGTGTAGCTTTTGTATTCTTTCACGAAAAAGCTGCATAAGCCCCTGATTTCCACTCGCTCCCCGCGCGCCATGGCATCCGCCATGTGATCAAAAAAGATCTGGACCACTCGCGCAGCCTCGGACTTGGAAATGTTTGCTTCGGTCTTCAGTGCGGAAATCAACTCCAACTTGTTCATACATCCTCCTTCGGAGTGGCCTTAAAGCGGACGCTTAAGTAAATTGTATATTACCGAACTTGATAAAATGTCAAGCAGTTATGCGAGGATGGGCGGCAGCACTTCGACGTCTTCCGCCTGAACGTCCACCCCGGCGTATTGTCCCAGGGCTTCGATATTGACGACCACGCGGCCCTGGTTGCGATAACGGGCGAATGTGCCGATGACTCCCGTGAGCGGGCCGTTCACCACCATGACGCGGTCGCCGGGCTGCAACCGATGGCCGGTGACGATCGGCATCTCGGAGGTGACCATGATCTTCAAGGATTCGATGGTGTTCTCGGCTACCGGCACCGGGCCGTGCTGGGTGCCGATCAGTCGCACCACCCCGGCGGTTTTAACGATCTCCAGGTGCGTATGCGGATGCAGATCAGTCTTGAGAAAAACGTAGCCCGGAAACAGGGGGACATGGATCATGACCTTGCGGTCGCGGCGCGCGCTGCGCACTCGTATTTTGGGAAGGAAGACCTCCATGGACTTTTTCGCGAGCCCATCGGTGACGACGACTTCATGCCGGCTGCGGGTGTGCAGCACGTACCACTGTCTCAGCAACCGCCGATCTTCCATAAGCCAGCCCCCCCCAAAAAAAAAGAAAAAAAACGAACAACACTCAATTTTTTCAAGTTGTTTTCCGATTTAATTTTTTGCGGGCGCCCCGGGCCCGAAAAAATTAAAATCCGTATTCCCCAATCCCATGCAGTCTGATCCGCAGGCCGATGCCGATATCCTCTTCAACCATCCCGAATAGGGTTTCAACGGTCCAGCATTGGCTTTCATAGATGAACCCGAGAGCATATTCATCCGCGCGATCGAAAACGAAGTCGTATCTGTATGACCCGATGAGGGCCAGCCGCTCAGTCACCCCCAGTCTGAACTTGGCGATGAGCGTGCTTACCTTTTTTTCTTCGGTGGTTTCATCCTGCTCGACGAAGCCTCCGGTTTCATACTCATCCACCAGCCGGTTGCTGGTATCCTTGTTGAAGCGGTACTCGACGTTCAAGCGGTCCTTCTTGGTTGAGGCCAGCGTCGCCCCTGCATTAAAGAGGTCGAAGCTGTCTTCATAAAAATTGTATTTGGCCTCGCTGTCCAGGCTGATGAAGGCCGCCGGGGAAAATGTCAGTTTCCCGTCGAGGCTTGAGAACGGGTTCACCTCCCGTGCGGGCTGGTTGTAGACATTGCGAGAAATGTCATAGTATTGGCCGAGTTTGAGGCGCAGGAAGTCGTGGTAGTCATATTCGCCGGGGGCGGCGATCCTCCCGCGGGCAATTTCCTCCGGAGAGGCGGCAGGCTCCGCTTCGGTGGCCTTGAGGGACTTGGAGGTCAACGTGTTCGTCACCGCATAGCTGACCCGCGTACGTTTCTCGAGCCGGTCTCTGGCGTCGATGTTGGGCAGGCTGTCCTGGTCCACCTCCGGAACATACGTGAAGGCAAGTTCCGGTTTAACGGAATGCTTGACCTTTTCAACGCCCGCGCGCTCGGCCGCGTAGACGTTGTAAACTTCGGAGGAAAGCCCCAACCGGGTATCGTAGACCTCCCGGTGCAGGTACTCGTCCTCCGACCAGGCATCGGCTTCATCAACCTTGTACTGGTTCCAAGCCGTCTGCCGGAGGCCGACGGAGGGCTCGAAGGTGAAGTACGGCCGAAAACCGAAGGGATGATAAAGGCGCGGCCAGATGTCGGTGCGCTGAACGCCGAACCCCCGGTCCCGCCAGAAATTGTCGTACTGCGAATTCAGATTGTAAAAGAAGGCGCTGTCGAGGACCTTCTGCTTGGGGGCGCTGAACTGCACGACCGGCAGACGCTGGGTGACCTCCTTCCAGTTCTGTCCCTTGCGCACATCGTCGTAAATCTGGGGACCGGCGCTCAGGTACGCCCAGGACCATCCGCGGGTCACCAGGAGGCGGTTCACCCGCAGGGGGTCGTCATGGTCGTCCAGAGTTCGGCCCATGAATTTTTTAAAAAAGATATCGGTGTCCTCGAAGCCCATGTAGCCTTTCTTGAACTCGCGCAGATAGTCCTGGTCGCTGACGACGTCCAGGTCCAGAAGGCCCTTGAAGCCTGCGGGCAGTGGATTGGCGTGGCTCATCCGGAACCAATAGCGGTCGCGGTTGGGCCTCAGAAAAACACCGCCGCTGTCGTTATACCCCCAGTCATTGCTCGAGTTGCCCTGGCCGTCGTCGATCTGGTCGTCGTGCAGGAAATCGAACATGAGGGCGCCCTTGGCCTCATGGTTGAGATAATACCGGTATTCCAACCCCGGTTTCAGGCCGCGGCGGCTCATGTAGTGCATGTAGAAGGTGGCGTCGGAGCTGTCGTCGATGGCCCAGTAGAACGGCTGATTGAAGCTGGCCCCCCTGCGCTCGCTGTAGCCGATTTCAGGGAAGAGCAATCCGCTCTGGCGTTTGTTGCGGGCCGGGAAGGATATAAACGGGTAATAGCCGACCGGCACGTCACGCACATAGGCCACGGCATGCCAAGCCGTGCCGGAGCCGTCCTCGTGCACCTGGATGTCGCGGCCGCTGAACTTCCAATCCGGCGGCTGACCGTCGCAGGTGGTGATCGTGCCCCGGTCGAGCCGGTAGAGATCCGGGCCGACCTTTTGAATTCGGTTGCTCTGGATGTGGTAGTTGTTCTCCTGGATGAAGATCGCCCCGTCGTCCAGATAGCCTTTCTCGCTTTCCAGATCGAACTCCAGGTAGGATCCGGTCAGGACATCCAGGCCGGCGATCATCCTGACGTTGCCTTCGGCGTAGGCCATAGCGGTCTGCGCGTTGTAGCGGAGGGTGTCGGCTCGAATCGTCCGTTCCTGCTTGCTGAGCACCGCGTCACCCTCGGCGAGGAACTCCTCGTGCGCCTGGTCGTAGCGGATTCGGTCGGCCTCGATGTGCCACGGCACGTTCGGGTCCAGGGGTACCAAGCGCGAGCTGGAAAGGGCGGCGTCGGCCGCCGGGGCCGGCGAGGAAACCAAGACCGCCGCCAGGCAGAAAACCACGCCCCCTAAAGCCGCCAGTAGTCGCAGGGGGGTACCGGTCCGGTGGTGGATGGCGGCCGGATTCATGCGGGGCGCTGCCTCCGTTCTGGATCTGAAGGTTTTGGTGCGGACGGGTGAGGAGCGCCGGCCGAGGCCTATCCGGCCGGCGCTTGAACCCCGCCAAAATCTAAGCTATAAAGCCATTCTGGCCTGAAATGTCAAGAAATTGCTCATTATCCAGATGGACATCCTACTGACAAACGACGACGGAATTCAGTGCGAAGGCCTTTGGGCGATTCACCGCGTGCTGCAACGGGGGCATGCCGTCACGGTCGTCGCTCCGGACCGCGAGCGGACCGCCGTCAGCCACGGGATCACCCTGCACCAACCGTTGCGCGCCGACCGGGTATCCCTGAACGGCTGCGGTGCGGGCTACGCCGTCAACGGTACCCCGGCCGACTGCATCAAGCTCGGCATCCTTGAAATCCTAGGCCGCAAACCGGACCTGGTGGTCTCCGGGCTGAACCCCGGCGCCAACGTGGGCGTCAACATCAACTACTCCGGAACGGTGGCCGCCGCCAAAGAGGCTGCCCTGGGAGGCGTGCCGGCCATCGCCGCCTCCATCGCCGGCGGCGAGCCCTACCACTATCCATCTGCGGCCGAGTTCATCGGGCGCCTTTCCGAGATGGTTGGCCGGCGCGGGCTCGTGCCGGGTACGTTTCTCAACGTAAACGTACCCAACCTGCCGGAGCAGCAGATCGCAGGGGTGCGGATCAGCCGCCACGGCCTGTCTACATTCAAGGAGTACATGGAAAGACGCGTCGATCCCCGCAACCGGACCTACTATTGGCAGGGGGCGGACATGCAGGTCTTCGACGAGAACCTGGATATCGACGGGGCGGCGCTGCGGCGCCGGTACATCACCGTCACCCCGATCAAATGTGACATGACCGACTACGAATCGCTCGCCGACCTGAAACAGTGGGGCTTCGACGGCGGCCGAAGGGACGCCTGACCGATGGCGACCGACACGCCCCTGTTCATCACGTTCGAAGGCGGCGAGGGCGCCGGCAAGACGACCCAAATCGTCCACCTTTCCGGTTTTCTGGCCCAGCGCGGGGTCAGAACCATCCTCACCCGCGAACCCGGAGGCACCGCGATCGGAAAGCGGATCCGCGCCGTGCTGCTCGACCCCGGGCATGCCGGCATGGCTCCGGAAACCGAACTCCTGCTTTACATGGCGGACCGCGCCGAGCACATTCAAACCGTCATCCGCCCGGCCCTGTCCGGCGGGACCAGCGTGTTGTGCGATCGCTTCTTCGATGCGACGATCGTGTACCAAGGGGCCGCCCGGGGGCTGAGCCCGGAGTGGGTCGGCCGGCTGCACGGCCTGCTCTTCGGCGGCTTCAAACCGGATCTGACCCTGTTGCTGGATCTGCCGCCCGATGCCGGACTGGCGCGCGCCCGGCGGCAGCTGGAGCAGGGTGGCCGCGCCAGCGGGGAAGGCCGCTTCGAGGCCGAGGCTCTGGACTTTCACCAGCGGGTGCGGAGGGGCTACCTTGCCTTGGCGCAGCAGGAGCCCGAACGGTTCCGGGTGATCGACGCCGGCCGGGACGAAGACCGAGTACGCCGGGACATCCAAGCGGCCGTGGAAGAGTTCTTGCTCCGGCGACGTGAAACCTTGTCAAGAACCCGCTGATCGTGATGGGCCTAAGCGTATTCTTTGTTTAGTTTGGGCGATTCTTGCATTGATTATT
>CAZNAX010000217.1:0-5123 GCA_964570965.1 uncultured Desulfatibacillum sp. | reverse complement strand
CCGCCTCCGATGCCATGGCCCTTTTCCTGGCGATCAACACCTCCAGCGTGACGCTCCTGCCGACCGGAGTGATCGCCCTGCGGGCAGCGGCCGGCTCCGCCGATCCAGCCGCCATTCTGCCCACGACCCTCTTTGCCACGGCCTGCTCCACGCTCACCGCCGTCCTCACCGCCAAGCTGCTCGGGCGGTTTTACCGCCGGCGCGCCGCGGGGGCCGAAGCCGTTCCACCGGCCCCCGATTCGGCCCCCGCGGCGCTCGACGCCGAGCAGCGGCCGGAAGCGGATGAGGAGGCCGCCGCCTACCCGGCCTGGGTATACGCCCTCATCCTGGCCGGCGGCGCGATGCTCTTTTTCTTGACGATCGTCTATGGAAAAGCCCTGTCGCCCTGGATCCTGCCGGGGTTGATGGCGGGGTTTCTCCTCTTTGGAGCCGCCCGGCGCGTGAGGGTGTACGAGGTCTTTGTGGAGGGCGCCAAGGAAGGTTTCCAGGTAGCGATCAAGATCATTCCCTACCTCGTGGCCATCCTGGCGGCCGTCGGCATGCTGCGGGCCAGCGGCGCCATGGAGGCCATGGTGAGTGTTCTCGGACCCTGGACCACCAAGATGGGGCTTCCCGCCGAGGCCCTGCCCATGGCGCTGATGCGTCCGCTTTCCGGGTCGGGGGCATTCGCCATTCTGGCCTCGATCCTCAACGACCCGTCCATCGGCCCCGACAGCTACACCGGCTACCTGGTATCGACCCTTCAGGGGTGCACGGAAACGACCTTCTATGTTTTGGCCGTCTATTTCGGCGCCGTTCAGGTGCGACGCATCCGCTACAGCCTGGCCGCCGGACTGGCCGCGGACTTTGCCGGCATCGTCGCAGCGGTGGCGGCCTGCCGCTACCTGTTCGGCTGAGTTGATCAGTGGACCGATTCGGGTGTATGCTTTCCGGTAAGGAGAAAAAATCCAATGACGCGACCCCTACGAATGCTGGCCGTCGTTCTGGCGGCGACGGCGCTCTGGTCCGCCCCGGCCGCATGGCCGGCGGGCCTGTTACCTGCCGGCGGCACGGCCGATGCGCAGGCTCCGATCGAAATCGTCTCCGATCGGATGATTGCCAACACGACCGAAAAATGGGCCGACTTCCTGGGAGCGGTGGTGGCCACCCAGGGCAAATTCTCGATGGCCGCAGATGCTCTGCGGATCCATTACGAGGGCGACCTCATGAACGCTCCCAAGGGCGGATCCGCTCAGGAGCGCATCCGCAAGCTGGAGGCCACCGGCCGGGTGCATATCGTCACCGAGCAATACACTGCGGATGCCGAGCGCGCCGAATATCTGCCGGCCACCGATGTGCTGACCCTGAGCGGCGATCCCTCGCGGGTGGTGAGCGGCAAGAACACCTTGACCGGATCGAAAATCGTTCTAAAACGCTCCGAGGGCAAGGCGCTGGTGGAAGGCGGGACCGCCGAGCGGGTCAAAGCGGTTTTTTTCCAGGAGGAGAAAGGCCAACGGCCACCGCCGGGGCGGCCGGAGCCAACCAAGCCGTGAGGTCACATTCGGACTTTGAACCGGTGCAGCTTTCGCAGCCGATCGTAGGTCAGCAGCAGGTCGATCCACTCCTGCAGGAGGGGCACCAGGGCGTGAGAGGATGACGGCTGGGCGGCGCGCAACGCGGCTTCCGCTTCGCCCAGGGCCTGCGCCAGGTCCGGCCGGCCCGGATCCTGCCGCAGCAGGTTTCGATAGATTTCGACCGACTTTTCCCAGTGCCCCTGCTCGGCGAAAACTTGAGCGAGCGTTACCGTGCCCGGGTCGTAATCCTTGCCCATGATCTACTCCGTCAGTGGCCCGGCGGCCGCTGGGGCTTTACCACGATTTCATCCTGCCCGATCATGCCGAAATCCTTGCGGGCCACGCTTTCGATGTACTTCGGGTCGTTTCTCAGACGGTCGATCTCCACTCCGAGGTCGAGGTTGTCCTGAATGATCTGGCGGTTCTGGGCGTGGATCCGGTCCCGCTCCTTCGTCATCAGATGGAAATCGGCGAGCCCGCGCTCGCTGAAAACGATGAAAAACAACAGCGCGATCAGGAAGAAAACGGCCGCCACCAAGACCAGGCTCTGCTTTTTCGTCATCGCCTGAGAACACTCCTTCTCCACACGGTCAGCAGCCCACGCGCCTCCGGGCTTCCTAAAATCAAGCTGGCGGACCCGTAGAGGATCCCTCCGGCCGCCATGCTGGCGGCCACCCCCAGCGCCAAGGCCGTCGTCGATTGGGCCGTATCGTGGATCATGAGCCGGGAGACTCCCAGCACGCCCGGCGCCATCAGCCCCGCGCTGAGGAGCGACCGGACCAGACAGCGCGTGATCGCGCGCCAGTCCACTCCCGCGAGTTTCCGCCGCAGGGCCGCCAGGAGCAGCATCAGGTTCAACACCGAGGCCAGCGACGTCGCCAACGCCACCCCGCCATGGGCCAACGGCTGCATGAACGCGACCCCCAGCAGCAGATTGGCCAGAATCGAAAGCAGCGCCGCCCGGACCGGGGTCTTGCCGTCCTGCAGGGCAAAAAACACCGCCACCACGATCCGCACGGCCGAGAAGGCCCATAATCCCAAAGCATAGTATGAAAGCGCCTGAACCGTCAACCGGGCATCCACCGCGCTGAACTCGCCGCGGGCAAACAGCAATACGACGATCGGCTCCCCCAAAAGAATCAGACCGGCGGCGGCCGGAATGGTGGCGAACGAAACCAGCCGCAAGGCGTATTCAAAGGTTTCGCGCAGCGCCCGAATGTCTCCAGCCGCCGCGTGGCGGGCCAGGCTCGGCAGGATCGCGGTCGCGGCCGCCATGGCGGCCACTCCCAACGGGAACTCCACCAAACGGTCCGCGTAGTACAAGTAGCTGACGCTGCCTTCCGGAAGCAGCGAAGCCAGCATCGTGCCCACCAGGATATTCAGGTGATACGCCGCGCCGCCCACCACGGCCGGCACCATGAGCCGCGCCATGGGCGCCAGGGCCGGGTGGCGGCGCCGCACCGGCCGCCAGGGATGCAGCCCGTAGCGCTTGAGCAGCGGCGCATGCCATACCAGCTGGGCCGCCCCGCCGATGAGAAGTCCGATCGCAAGCGCGAGCACGGGCCGATCCAAAAACGGCGCGATCCCTGCCAAGGAACCGATCATGGCGACGTTCAGCAGGGCCGGTGACAGGGCCGGTACGGCAAAACTGCCGTATACGTTGAGCGCCCCCATGAAGAGGGCCGCCATGCCGCCCGCAATCAGATAGGGCAGCATCCACCGAACCAGCGACAGCGTGAGCTCGGTCTTGGATGCGGAAAAACCTGGGGTGATCCCCCGTACGATCCAGGGGGACGCCACCATCGCCGTCGCGCACACTCCCAAAAGCAGCACGCTGACCCCGCGCACCGTCGAACGGAAAAAGTCGCCGGCGTCGGCGTCCCCTCCTTTCCAGCGGACCTCGGTGAGAACCGGGACCAGAGCGGAGTTCAGCGTTCCCTCCGCGACCAGACGGCGAAACAGATTGGGAATGCGGAAAGCCGCTAGAAATGCGTCCGAGCTGAATCCGGCCCCGAAATACCAGGCGATCGCGGCGTCGCGCGCAAAGCCCAGAATGCGGCTGAAGACGGTGGCCAGCGCCACCGTCGCCGTGGTGCGGGTCAGATGAGATACAACCGAAGCCGGGGCGCGTCCGTCGGCGCCGGCCGGCTGGGGAAAATGGCGGTTGGGCGATATCAACAGAAATTTCTTGACAGATTTGTTTGAATTATTTATCTAATCAATTTTAGCAATAACCATCGAAAGGAGCAATCAGCTTGGCTAACCACGCATCGGCGCTCAAGCGCGCACGCCAGAACGAGATCCGCAACCTGCGTAACCGAATGGTCAAAACCCGCGTCAAGAACGTGGTGAAATCCTTGCGCCAGGCGGTTGAGACACCGTCTGCGGAAACGGCAACGACTACGCTCGACCAAGCCAAATCCATGATCGCCAAAGCGGCCAAGAAAGGCGTGATCCACAGGAAAAACGCCTCCCGCAAGATCTCCCGCCTGTCCAAACTGGCGCTGCGACCGAAAGCCTGATCGAACAAAATCAGAAGTCGTCGGTGAAGCGATTGAAAATGCGCTCGGCGATCCGCGCCGCCACCAGCCCGGCAGTCCGGCGCTCCCGCTGCTCGTTTTGGAATTTGTCGTCCGTGACCGGGTAGGCGTCGTTGTCGGAAAGCCCCTTCGCCTCCCAGATCACCCGGCCATCCGTCTGCACCAACTGCACATCCAACTGCAACGTCACCCGGCGTTCTCCGGCCGCATCCCTGTGGCGGGGGGATATCGTCTCGGAATTCAGGGATCGGATCACTCCCCGCATGAGCAGATCGGCCGTCGACGGGTCGGAGGCCAGGAGGATAACTCCGCGCTGGGTAATTTCAAAGACGACGGCATTGGTGACCAACACCTCCAGCCCGTCTTGGTTGGTCCGGTTTTGGAAGGTTTCAACGAAGAGGTTGCGTGCATTCCCGGGCAGCTGGGCCGGCCCCTGGAATCGGTATCCGCACGCCATCAGCAGGGATGCCGCCGCCGCAACGATCCCCGCAGCGGTGACCAGCCAGCCGCACCCGGCAGCCGGATTCGACCGGGCTAATCGCACCGCTGCTCCTTCCCCCGCTCGCCGGGCGCCATCAGACCACCACGTTGACCAGCTTGTTCTTCACCACAACGACCTTCCGGACGGTCCGGTCCTGCACGAACTTGCGCACGTTCTCGTCGGCGAGGGCCATTTGCCTGAGCGCCTCATCATCGGCGTCGACTCCCGCCGTGATCCGGCTGCGCAGCTTGCCGTTCACCTGGACGACGATCAGAACCGCATCGCGCTCGACGGCCTCCTCGCGCCACGTCGGCCAGGACGCCCGCAGGATGCTCTGCGTATTGCCGAGCGCCGCCCATAGCTCCTCGGCGATGTGCGGCACGATGGGCGCCAGCATCAGCGTCAGCGACTCCAGCGCCCGGCGCATCACCCCGGCCGTGGCCGCACTGGGGTTTTCCCCGCCGATGAGGGCCATGGCGTTGAAGAGCTCCATCACGGCGCTGATGGCCGTGTTGAAGTGAAAACGCTCCTCGATGTCCCGCGTGACCT
>CAZNAX010000216.1:0-5128 GCA_964570965.1 uncultured Desulfatibacillum sp. | reverse complement strand
CCAGATGCGGGTCGGCCAGCAGGAGGACGGCGACAAGACCATGATTTACTTCCGGACCGACAACCCCATTCCGGAGCATGTGATGGAGGAACTCCGGCGTCTGCCGCTGATCATCGACGTCATGGCCTTCGAACTATGAGCAAACGCCGATTGCTGCTGGGAAACGAAGCCATGGCCAGGGGGCTGGTAGAAAACGGTTGCCGCATGGCGACTTCGTACCCGGGAACGCCGGCCTCCGAGATCCTGGCGGCGGTAGCGGATTTCAAGCTCGAAGAAAAGCTCGCCATGCACGTGCAGTGGGCGGTCAACGAGAAGATCGCCTTTGAGATCGCCTATGCCGGCTGCATGGCGGGACTGCGCACGGCGGTCAGCATGAAGCAGGTGGGTCTGAACGTCGCCTCCGATCCATTCATGAGCGCCGCCTACATGGGCGTCAAGGGCGGGTTCATCGTGATCAGCGCCGACGACCCCGGGCCGCACTCCTCGCAGACCGAGCAGGACAGCCGGATGTTGGCCATGATGGCCAAAGTCCCGGTGCTCGATCCGGATTCGCCGCGCCAGGCCAAGGAGATGATCGCAACGGCCTACGCGCTCTCCGAAGCCTTCCGGACGCCGGTGATGCTGCGCCCGACCACCCGGGTTTGCCATTCCCGCCAGGACATCGAAGTTCTTCCGGTGGTCGAGTCTGCCGCCGTAGCCCAGTTCGACCGAGACCCGGCGCGCTGGGCGGCGACGCCGAAGTTTCGCCACAAGCTGCATCTGGAACTCGAAGAAAAGCTGGCCGCGATTGCCGTCTATGCTCCCAGCGCGCCGGTGCGTTTGAATCCGGGCGCGTCCGGCCGGAGGGCCGTGGTCGCAGCGGGGGTGGCCGCCGCGCACGCCTGCGAGATCCTGCGGGAACTCGGGATCTGGGAAAAGCTGGCCTTCTACCAGGTGCGGCAGCCGTTCCCGCTGCATATCGAATTCATCGAACACCTGCTCGGCGCTTACCGCGACATTCTCGTTCTGGAAGAGACGACCGGAGTCATCGAGATGCAGCTGGCCGACCGCAGGCGGGTCAAGGGCAAGCAATCCGGCGCCGTTCCACGCGTAGGCGAATTGACGCCGGAGCGCATCCAGACCCTGCTCGGCGATTTTGCCGGCGTTCGCTCAGCGGCCGTCCGCATGGACGCCGCTCCCGGAAGGCGTCCGACCCTTTGCGCCGGCTGTCCCCACCGGGCCAGCTTCTTCGCCATCAAAAAGGCCGCGCCGCGCGGGATCTACACGAGCGACATCGGCTGCTACACGCTCGGCATGAACCTGGGAGCCGTGGACACCGTCTTGTGCATGGGTGCGGCCATCACCCAGGCGGCCGGGTTTTACCACGCCTTCCGCAGCGCCAAGAAACGGCCGGACATCGTGGCCACCATCGGTGATTCGACCTTTTTCCACGCCGGGGTCCCGGCCCTGATCGACGCGGTGGTGCAGCGGGTGAAGTTCACGCTGGTCATCTTGGATAACCGTACCACGGGCATGACAGGCAACCAGCCCACCCCGGCCAGCGGCTTCGGCGCCTGCGGCGAGTCGTTGGACACGGTCGACATCGAGTCGCTCGTGCGCGGTTGCGGAGTCAGGTACTGCCGGACGGGGGATCCCTACCACCTGAAGGATTTTATCGCGCTGATGAAGGAGGCCGTGGCCTGCGGCCGGGCGAACGGTCCGGCGGTGGTGATTGCGCGTCACCCCTGCCTGCTTGACCGCATGCGCCAGGGCGAGGGCGGCGAGTTCGTCACCGTGGAGATCTCCGAGCGCTGCGACGGATGCGGGTACTGCGTCAAGAACTTCGAATGCCCGGCCCTGATCCATCACACCGCAGACAAGGACCACCGGCACACCACCATCGATCCGCTGTTGTGCGCCGGATGCGGCGTATGTCTGCACGTGTGCCCCAAGGGGTCGTTTCAAATCAAGCAGGCCCGGCGAGGACCAGCATGACCTCATCCGTGCGGCAGCAAATCCTGATCAGCGGGGTAGGGGGCCAGGGGGTGCTTTTCGTGACCCGTTTGCTGGCGGAGGCCGCCATTGCAAGAGGCCTTCCGGTGTTCACCTGCGAAACCCACGGCATGGCCCAGCGCGGCGGGACGGTGGTGTCCCATCTCAAAGTGGGGGACTTTCACAGCCCGCTGGTCCGGGCCGGGCAAGCCGACGGCCTGCTGGTGTTGAAGTCCGAGAACTTGGCCCAGCACGCTGTTTTTCTGAAGCCCGGCGGATGGGTGGTCGCCAATGCCGGCCCTAAAGAAGCTTGCGATGTTCCGGGGACCGTCTTTGCGCTGGACGCCGATCGCCTGGCCCAAGAGACCGGCAACGTGAAATCCCTTAACCTGGTCGTTCTCGGGTTCGCCCTATCCGTCGCGGAGAAGATGGGGGAGAATCCGGGCCGGCTGTTCTGCACGCGGGCCGACATAGAAGAAGCTCTCGCAGGCCGCTTCAAAAAAAAGGGCAAGCAAGCCTCGATCCTGCTGAATGCGGTAAGGGCCGGCTGCGACGCTCTGAAATAGGCCGGACCTTTAAAGGCTCGAACCCCGGTCTGTCCTAGTTGAGCCTTTGAAGACATGCAGCTGAGCACGGTCCATGGCGGCGTCTCGTAACCCGAACGAGGAGCAGCCTTCAAGAAAGCCTTCAAGAAAGAAAGGATGGAGAGATGGACAAGGGCGTTAGGATCGTCGTCTTGGGCATTACTCTGGTTGGAATTTTATCGGGCTGCGTCCATAAGCAGATGCCTTCGCCGGAACAATACCAACCGGTTCAGGCCAGTCTTTCCACGCACTCCAAGAAGATCGACACCTTCGTCGTAGTTCTGGACACCGCATCTTCGATGGAGAAAACCTATCGAAACCGCCGTGAGGCCGAGCGCGCCCTTGAAATCGTCTCCCGGATGAATCAGATGATACCGCCGCTCGACTATCAGGCGGAATTGGTGGCTTTTTCTTCGGGCAGCTGCCTGAGTTGCGAGGACGCCGAGGTGCTCTACGGGCCGGCACCTTACGACCGCAACGAATTCGAAGCCGCATTAATGCGGTACGATGCGGCGGAGAGAACCAGCCGCGCCCCCAACTGGGGCGACGGCACGCAAGCCAGCCGCTTGATCCTGCAGGGCCGTCCCGGCCGGGTCGCCTTTATCGCCGTCAGCGACACCGAGAACATCTTGCATGGCCGAGCCTTCAAGACCGTGCAGAAACTGAAGGCAGCCCTCGGTCCCGGACTTTGCATCTACCCCATTCTTGTGGACCGGGATTGCGGTGGCCGCGAGGTGACGGAGCAGATCGTCAAGGTCGGGGGCTGCGGGTTTGCGGTCCATGTCGATGACATAGCGGCACCGGATGCCATGACTCGTTACGTGCGCGAGGTTTTCCTGGCGCCCGCCGCGTTGCCGGTTCCTGCTGCTCCGGCATCCGCAGCAGCGGATGCCGACGGCGACGGGGTGCCCGACCGCCGGGACAGATGCCCGAACACGCCCCGGGGCGTGCGAGTCAACCCTGACGGCTGCTGGGAGCTGCGCGGAGTGTACTTCGACAGCGACCAAGCGCTGATCAAGGATACCCAGGTTCCGGATGAAGCCGTTGCCATCTTGAAGGCTGACGCGAAGCTGACCGGCGAGGTGCACGGACACGCCGACAGCACGGCTTCGGCCGAGTACAACCAGACGCTTTCGGAAGCCCGAGCCAAGGCCGTCCGCGACTATCTAATCCGGCAGGGCATTTCACCTGAGCGGGTGCGGGCCAGGGGGTTCGGCGAGAGCCAGCCGGCGGCTTCCAACGAAACCGCAGAGGGGCGCGCGCGAAACCGCCGCGTGGAGCTGCACCCGGACATGCGCTAGCATAACCAGGGGCTCGCCCCGGGCTATGGCCTAAACCAACCCGGTCGGGTGGCGCCGCTGAAGACTGGCGCCCACGAAGGCCATGGCTTGAAAAGGGGGAGGTTGCGATGGAAATTGAACGGGTGCTGGTGGTCGGATCCGGTTTGATGGGCAGCGGAATCGCCCAGGTGTGCGCTCAATCGGGTGTGCCGGTCATCCTGCATGATGTGTCCGAACAGGCGCTGGCGCGGGCGGTAAAAAGCATCGATTGGTCCGTCGGCAAGTTCGTCGAAAAGGGTCAGTTGAAGGAAAGCAGGGAGGCCATCCTCCAGCGGATAACGACCGTCGATCGCCTGCCCGACCCATTGGATGCGGATCTGGCTATCGAAGCCGTTTTCGAGGATCTCAAGCTAAAGCAGGAAATTTTCAAGCGGCTGGACGGGACCTGCGGCCCGGACACCCTGATCGCCAGCAACACCTCGGCGATCCCCATCACGGAGCTCGCCGCGGTCACGCAGCGGCCGGAGAAGGTTCTCGGCCTGCATTTTTTCAGCCCGGTTCCGATGATGCAGGCCGTGGAGGTCATCAAGGGCATCGGCACCAGCGATGAGACGGCCGCCGCCGGAAGAGAATTCGTGGTCAAGATCGGCAAAGAGCCCATCATGGTCCGCCGGGACGTCGCCGGCTTCGTCATCAACCGCATCAACTTTCCCTCGACGATCGAGGCCATGCGGCTGGTCGAAGAAGGAGTCGCCACGGTCGAGGACATCGACAAGGGCTTGCGCCTGGCCTCGGGCCGCAAGATGGGCATCTTCGAAACCGGCGATATGGTGGGTCTGGACGTCACCTACGGAGCGCTCATGGCGATATACCGGGAGACCGGCGACCCGCGCTTCTACCCGCCGCTGCTGTTGCGCCGCAAGGTGCGGGCCGGCCAGCTGGGCCGCAAGACCGGCAAGGGCTGGTATGAGTACGACGAGAAGGGCAACCGGAAGCCCAGCGCTGATTGAGCGGTCAGAACTTGCCGAGGATCTCTCTGGAGATGACGATTTTTTCGACTTCCTTGGTCCCTTCGTAGATCTCCAGCACTTTGGCCGCGCGGTAGAACCGCTCGATGTCATAGTCGTTGAAGTACCCGTAGCCGCCGTGCAGCTGCAGGGCCTCGTCCACCACCTCGACGGCCACGTGGCAGGCGAAGAGCTTGGCCATGGCGGTCAGTTTGGTGTCGGGCTTGCCCTGGTCGAGCAGCCAGGCGGACTTGTAGACCGAGGTGCGCGCCATTTCGATCTGGGT
>CAZNAX010000215.1:0-5129 GCA_964570965.1 uncultured Desulfatibacillum sp. | reverse complement strand
TTATCAAATTAAATTGGCACCTTTTCGGCCGCTGGAGTCTCAACGGGGCGTGGAAGCTCAGGGCTGGGTCTCCCACCTCCGTTTTCAGGCGCTGCAGCGCAACTCAGCGCCGGCAGGCTGATGCGGAACAGGCTGCCGCGGCCCGGGGCGGAGGAGACCGTGATCTGGCCTCCGTGCTGTTCGACGATCTTGTTGGCGATGAATAGCCCCAGGCCGGTGCCCTTGTCGCCCTTGGAGGAAAAAAACGGGGTGAAAAGCTTCTCCTGCGTGGCCGTATCCATGCCGATGCCGTTGTCGAGGATGTCGAATTCCAGCCGATCTTTCCTGCGCCGCAGGCTGAACACCACCTTGGGCGCCCGTTGGGTTTCCCCGGCCCGACAGGCGTCGACGGCGTTTTCCAGGATGTTCAGCAGGGCGGCCTGGATGTAGGAGGGATCCCCTTCAAATTCGCCGCTGTCCGGGTCGAGCTCTTTAACGAAGGCGATGCCGGTTTCGGTGAGTTTGCCGGTCACCGCCGCCGCCACCTCTCCGGCCAGCGCCACGGCGTTCATCCGTTCCCGCTTCAACTCGCGCTTCTTGGAATAGAACAAGATGTCCAGCACCACCTTGCGGATCCGTTCAACGCGCTGTTTGACGATGTCCCAGCCTTCTTTCAGTTGCTCCGTGTCGCCCTTGGCCAGCCCCCCGTCCACCATGTAAACGCCCGCATCCAGTCCGGTGAGCAGTCCTTTCAGGGCGTGCGAGATGGAGCCCAGCATCAGGCCCAGCGATGACAAATGGCTTTGCAGCTCGCTTTTTTCGGCCACCAGACGTTCAAGATTCAGCGTATAGTCCTTGAGCTTCTGGCGGGTGAGAATCCGCTCGGCCGCCCGCCGAAGGGCGATTTCCAGGACATCCACGTTGATCGGTTTGGTGATGAAATCGGTGGCGTCGAACTTGAGGCTCTTGACGGCCAGGTCCATGTCGCCGTGCCCCGTGATCATGATGACCTCGGCTTCCGGATTGGCCTGCTTGATCTTTTGCAGAAGTTCGATGCCGTCCATCCCGGGCATCTTGATGTCGGTGAGGACCATCGACGGCTGCAGGCGCTCGAACTGACGCAGGGCCTCTTCGCCGTTTTCCGCCTCCAGCACGGCGTAGCCGAGGTCGGCCAGCGGCAGCCGCAGAACCTCGCGGATGTCCTTTTCATCATCGACCAAGAGGATTGTTTTTTCCATGTGCACTTTCCGGAACGGGAAATTCCATGAGGAAACAGGCCCCGCCGCTCGCGTGCGGTTTGACCTTGATGCTGCCGCGGCAGTCCTTGACGATGCCGTAGCTGATCGAAAGCCCCAAGCCGGTCCCCTTGCCCGCCTGCTTGGTGGTGAAGAACGGCTCGAAAATCTTCTCGACCATGCTCGCGGGAATCCCGGCCCCCGTGTCGCAGATCTCGCACACCACCACCTGCTCCGCCGCACGGGTCGCCAGAACGATGCGCTTTTCTCCCGGTCCGGCCTCGGCCACGCCCCAGCGCTCCTCGATGGCATCCCGCGCGTTGATCAACAGGTTGATGAAAACCTGCTCCAGCCGCCCGGGATCCGCATCGATCTTCGGCAGGTCCGGGTCCGTCTGCCAGACCACCTCGATGCTGCGCAGCTTCAGCTGCTGGCTGAAGATGTCGAACGCCCGCTGCAGGATGTCGTTGAGCTGCACCCGCTCCAGCTTCAGTTCGGATTTGCGGGCAAACTGGCGCATGTGGGCAATGATGCGGGTGGCGCGGTCGACGTTGGCGTCGATCTTTCTCAGCATCGCCCCCAGGGTCGCCTCGTCGATGGCCTGCTGGCGGTCGAGTTTCTTGATGAAGAAACTGCTGGCGGTCTTGACGACCGACAGCGGCTGGTTGAGCTCGTGGGCGATGCCGGTCGCCATCTCCCCCAGGGTGGCCATCTTGCTGGCCTGGATCAGGTTCTGCTCGGTCTCCAGCCGCTTGGTGATGTCGCTGGTGGTCACCAGCAGCACCTTGCGGCCGGGGTACTCGCCGGGCGAAATCCGGATGTTGACGACGAGCCGACGTTGGTCTTTATGCAGCTGCTTGATTTGGTTCAGTTCAGAGGTGGAGCGGAGGTCCAAAACATATTGGCTGCGTTCTTCCGGCAGAAACAAATCCAGGAACGACCGGCCGAGAATCTCCGGTCGGGTCAGGCCGTACACGGCGGTGACGCTCTTGTTGCAGTCAAGGATCTCCAGGGAATCGTAATCCAAAACGAACACCGGGTTGGGGATGTGGTTGAAGATTTCGTGGTACTTGCGTTCGGATTTTTCGAGCTTCTCCTCCAGCGCTTTGCGCTCGGTGATGTCCAGGCTCATTTCCAGAACGGCGACGATCCGACCTTCGGTATTCTTGATGGGCGACGTCCTGAAAATCCAATGCACCTTGCTGCCGTCGCGGTTGAGTCCCGTTTCCTCCCCCTGATGCGGCTGGCCGTCTTCGAACGTTTTCTCGACCGGGCAGTTGCTGCATTTTTCGTCTTGGCCCTTGTAGGCATGGTAGCAGTACTCGCCGGGATTGGGCCCAAAGCGCCGCCGGAACTCGCCGTTGGAGCTAAGCAGCCGCAAGTTGCGGTCCTGTACCGTGATCAGGCACGGGACGCGCTCCACCAGCGTGCGGTATTCGTCCCGTTGCTTGTTCAGCTCCGTCTGCTTATGAGCGATTTCGGCGCTCATCTGGTTGATGGCCTGGGCCAGCTGCCCCATCTCATCGTCCTGACCGAGGTCGAGGTGGCTGGGCAGCAGCCCCTGGCCGATGAGACGTGTTTCCTCAATCAGCTTACGTGCCGGCCGGTTGACGAAGCGCAGGACGAAAAAGAAAATGATGGCGGAGGGTATCAGGAACACCACGCCGGCAAGGCCGATGGCGGCGGTTTCCGCCAACCCGATTTCTTGGTCGACATTTTCCAGAGACACCACAACATCCAGGGCGCCTAAAATTTTCTTGTCGTGGGGGTGCACATGGCACGCATCCGATGAGCATCCCGGCTCGTTTCCGATGGGGCTGATGACGCCGAGCAGGCGATACCCCTCCTGGCCGGTTGAAAGACGCGTGCGCTGATCCAACTCGATATCCACCTGCGGCGGCTCGGTGCGATGACAGATGTAGCAGGCCTCCGCCTTGATATTCGTCCGGCTGTCCACTTCGGAGATCTGGTTGGAGTATTTAATCTGCCCCTCCTTGTTGTAGATTCGAATATTTTTGATCTCCTTGACCTTGGCGATGTTGTTGATGATCTGGTTGATGTCGTCCCGGGAGTTAAGCATCATGGCGTAATGCGTGCCGAGCCGGATGGTCGTGCTCAGACGGTCGGTGGCGGCCACCACGTTTTCCATCAGCTTTTTCTTTTGGTAGTTCATGCTGAAGTAAGACCACGTGGAGATGGCCACCAACAACGTGACCCCCACGGTGAAGATGAGCTTCGCGGCCAGCCGATGCCTCAGGTCCATGATGGATTTGATTTGCATGACTCCCTCTGCGGACCTATGGCTTACGCCGCAACGGTGGCGCTTCCCATCAGCGCTGCGTCGAAGGACAGGTTCATCTGAAGCCCCAGGCTGGGCGTATCCAGGCCCAAGGCCAAACCGATGAGCTGCGGCAGATAGAGCACGTTGATGTGCAGGTCCTTGCCCGCCGCCCGGCCGGCAGGGCCCTGGAACGCATCGAGGTTCATCTGGCACATCGGGCACACCGTAACGACGGCGTCCGCCCCGTGCGCGGCTTCCAATATGCCGGCCACCAGGGCGGTGCCCACCTCGCGCTGGGTGCTCATATGGGACGCGCCGCAGCAACGCCCGCCCATCTTCCAGGGGAACACCTCTGCTCCGGCAGCCCGGATCAGCGGCTCCATCGAGGTCGGCATTTCAGGGTCGTCGAAGTCCGCATACGGCCGCAGACACTGGCAGCCGTAGTAGGGGGCGATCCGCAGCCCCGTCAGCGGCCGCACGACCCTGGCGCAGATCGCCGCCGATCCCACATCCGTGGCCAGCACGTCCAGCAGGTGGCGAACCCGCAGGCGCCCCTTCAGATGCAGCTGTTCTGCGCCCAGGACGGCATTGATCCGCGCCGCCAGCGGCGCATCCGATCGCATCTTCTCAGCGACCGTTTTGAGGTTCAGGTAGCAGGCGCTGCACGGCACCAAGACATCCATGGAATCGGACTGGCGCTCCGCCAGGGCCAAGTTGTGCGCCGGCAGCGCCAGGGCCAGCAGGCCGCTGATGGCTTCGGCGGCAGAGGCTCCGCAGCAGGTCCAATCCTCGATGTCGGCCAGCTGCACGTCCAAAGCCGCCAGCAGCGCCCGGGTGGACTGGTCGTATTCGCGCGCCGTGCCCTCGAGGGAGCAGCCGGGGTAATAGTGGTACTTCATTTCGCCTCCTCCAGTTCGGCCACTTTGCGAAAAAGCGCCTCCAGGGGTTGGGTCCGCCGCAGCGGCCAGCGCAGGGACAGCTTACCCTTGGCGACCAGCCGCAGGCCGAGGCCAGAATAGCGCAAGGGCAGCATCGGGTTCTTCATCTCGGCGAAGTAATAGGTCATGAACTCCAGTTCGTTCACCCGGCCGTGGCGCCGCACGCTTTGAACGAAATGATGGTAAAAGGCCGTGACCGGCCGGTACCGATCCATCTTCTCCCGCGACGCGGTCTGCTTGAGCACGTGCATGGCCTCGGTGAGCGGAAGCCCGCGCGGGCAGCGCAAGGTGCAAAAATAGCAGGCCGAGCACAGCATGAAGGTGCGGCTTTGAAACACCGCTGAATGTTGCCCGAGCAGCACGAACCGCCAGAGCTGGCGCGGCGTCAGGTCCATGGCGAACGCGTTGGGGCAGGACCCGGTACAGGTGCCGCATTGGATGCAGCTTTGCACCATCTCCCGCACGGGTTCCAGATCGTCGTGGGCCTGCGGGGACGCTGATTTCTGCGGGTGGCCGGTGGATACGCTCATTGGAAATCCTCCTGATCCTTATCTCTCGAACCCTTGACTCCTCGACCCCTTGCACCCTTTGGTTTTAATTCACGGCGGCATCGATCATCGCCAGCATCTGCTGAGCGGGATAGCCCTCCAGAAACGATGCGTCGTTCGGGCACACGGCGGCGCACGCCCCGCAGCC
>CAZNAX010000214.1:0-5163 GCA_964570965.1 uncultured Desulfatibacillum sp. | reverse complement strand
AGGAGATTTTCGGCGGCACCGGACGCAACTTTCTCAACCCGGCCCTGACCGGCCGTGCGTTTCTTTACTTTGCCTACCCCGCGCAGACCTCAGGCGATGCGGTCTGGACCGTTCTCCTCGCCGGCCGCACGGCCTCCGTGGACGCCTTCACCGGAGCCACCCCCCTGGCCATCGCTCAGGCAACTGAAGCGGCCGCCATTCCCCAGGCCTGGTCGGATGCCGGCTACAGTTTCGGCACCCTTTTCCTTGGCCTCTACCCGGATTCCATCGGAGCCTCGGCGACCCTTCTGTGCATCATCGGGGCCTTGTTCCTGATCACCGTCGGCGTGGCCGACTACCGCATCATCTGCGGGGACATCCTGGGTTTTATGGTAACGGGCACTCTGCTGAACCTGATTGCCTCGCCTTCGACCTCACCTTATCTTGCCTTGAACCCGTTTTACCACCTGTTGGTCGGCGGAGCGGCTTTCGGGATTGCGTACATGACCACCGACCCGGTGTCCGCGCCGGCCATGCCGAACGCGCGGTGGATATACGGATTTTTAATCGGTATGCTCACCGTGCTGATCCGGGTGTTTAATCCGGCGTTTCCGGAAGGAATTGGCATCGCCATCCTTTTCATGAACTGCTTTGCGCCCCTGCTGGATGAAATCCAGATCAGGATCCGCTTGAAAAAACGGATGCCCAATGTCCGGTAGCCTGAAATCGCTGGCCTATGCCGCCGCCTTGTGCACGGTCTGCGGTCTTTTGCTGACCGCGGCTTCCAGCGGCTTGAAGCCCTTGCAGGAGCGCAACATCCTGATCGACCGCCACCGCAACATCCTCTCGGCAGCGGGGCTGCTGCTGGCGGCCAGCACGCCGTCGCCCCGGGACATTGAAGGGTTGTATTCCAGTCACATCCGGCCGCTGCGGGTGGATGCGGTCGGGCGCATCCTGCCGCCGTCCGAACCGGCGAACGCGGCGTTGCCGATCTATCTGTTCGTCGACGGGCAGGACATCGGCGGCTACATCGTCCCCATCGACACCCGCGGGCTTTGGGGGCCGATCCAAGCCTACCTGGCATTCGACAAGGACGGGGCCACCGTCAAAGGCTTTACGGTCTATCAGCATGCCGAAACCCCCGGCCTGGGCGGGGAGATCGAAAAAAAATGGTTCCGCGATAACTGGGTCGGAAAGAAGATCGTCACCCGGCAGGGGAAATTCGTGTCGATCGGCGTCGCCAAGGGCCGCGTCGAGGACATCCTCCCAAAGGAGAAACACTCGCATTACGTGGACGGCATCAGCGGCGCCACGCTTACCGGCAAATATCTTGCGGCCGGTCTTGCGGAAACTCTCCGACTTTACGAACCGGTCGCCGTCAAGTTTCGCAAAAACCTGCTGCATGAACTGGGGGCTGCCACGACGCCCCGATGATCGGATGGATGTGAAAAAGTGAACGGACCCTCCGCCAAACCCTGGCCGGCGCTTAAACGCAGCCTGCCTTACAAGGAGATCGTCAAGGCGCTCTGGAAGGCCAACCCCATCTCCAAGCAGATCCTTGGAATCTGCTCGGCGCTGGCCGTCACCGTTCAGCTGGAAACGGCCATGGTCATGGGTGCGGCGCTGACCCTGGTGGTCGCGTTTTCAAGCCTCATCGTCTCGGTGATGCGGGCCGGCATACCGCGCAACATCCGTATCATCGTGCAGGTTGCCGTGATCGCCACCCTGGTGATCATCGCCGATGAATTCCTCAGAGCGTTCATGTACGACGTGAGCAAGCAGCTCTCGGTCTTCGTGGGTTTGATTATCACCAACTGCATCGTTCTGGGTCGGACCGAGGCATATGCCATGAACAACCCGCCCTTCCGCGCCTTCATCGACGGGCTGGCCAACGGTCTGGGGTACGCTTCGTTGCTGGTCGGGGTCGCCTTTTTCAGGGAGCTTCTGGGCTCCGGCAAGCTTCTGGGCTATCCGGTGGTGCCGGACTTCTTTTATCAGGCGGGGTATGTCAACAACGGCCTTCTGGTGTTGGCGCCGGGGGCATTTATCATGATTGGGCTCTTCGTGTGGCTGGAGCATACGCTCCTGGAGAAAAAATAGCGGTGGAAAATCTCATTAGCATCGGCCTGAATTCGGTCTTCGTCGGCAACATCCTGTTGTCGTACTTCCTGGGAATGTGCTCGTTTCTGGCGGTCTCGCGCAACCTGCAAACCGCAGCCGGTCTGGGGGTGGCCGTCACCTTCGTGATGGCGCTGACCGCCCCCGTGAACTGGCTGATCTACCGCCTGTTGCTCGCTCCCGGAGCGCTCGCTTGGGCCGGGTTTCCGAACCTCAATCTCAGTTTTCTCAAGCTGATCCTCTTCATCGCCCAGATCGCGGCCATCGTGCAGATCATCGAGATGATCATCGACCGCTACTCACCCGCTCTTTATACGGCGCTCGGGGTCTATCTGCCGCTGATCACCGTCAACTGCGCCATCCTGGGAGCATCGCTTTTCATGGTGGAGCGCAATTACTCGTTCGCCGAAACGGTGGTCTATGGGGCGGGTTCCGGTACGGGGTGGTGCCTGGCCATTATCGCCATGGCCGCCATTCAGAAAAAGCTGCGCTATGCGAAGGTGCCGACAGGGCTGCAGGGCTTCGGCATCAGCATGATCGTAACCGGGCTGGTCGCCATTGGGTTCATGCTGTTTGCAGGGGTTTCCATGTGAGAAAATGAGCGAGTATCTGGTCAGCATTGCCGTCTTTGGCGGGGTGGTGGTCTTTCTGGTAGGCGTCCTGCTGCTGGTGGAGGCCCGGGTGGTCCAGAAGGGTGAGTGCACCATTATCATCAACGACGACCCCGGCAAGAGCATCCAGGTGCCCACCGGGCGGACCCTGTTGTCCGCTCTGGCGGAAAACGGGATTTACCTCCCCTCGGGCTGCGGCGGCGGCGGGTCCTGCGGGCTGTGCAAGTGCAAGGTCGAGGCGGGCGGCCGGGACATCCTGCCGACCGAGCTCGCCCACCTCACCCGCAAGCAGCGGCTGGAGGGGATCCGGGTGTCCTGCCAACTGAAGGTCAAGGAGGATATGCACATCCGCATTCCCGACGAGATCTTCAATATCAAGAAATACAAGGCCACGGTGGTTTCGAATGAAAACGTGGCGACCTTCATCAAAGAGCTGGTCTTGAAGCTCGACCCCGGGCTGAAGCTGGATTTCAAATCCGGCGCCTATGTTCAGATCGACATCCCCCCGTACCAGACCTCGTTCACCGAGTTCAGAATTCCGGAGACCTACAAGGCCATGTGGGATCGGTATAAACTTTGGAGCCTGGTCGCCAAAGCCGAGGAGCCGGTCTACCGCGCCTACTCCATGGCCAACACGCCGGCGGAGGAGCTCTTGCGGTTTACGATCCGCATCGCCACGCCGCCGCCGGGCGTCGGCGAGGAGGTGCTTCCCGGCGTGGGGTCTTCCTACGTGTTTCGCCTCAAGCCGGGCGACCCGGTGGAGCTGAGCGGGCCCTTCGGCGAGTTCTTCATCAAGGAAACCCAGCGCGAAATGTGTTTTCTCGGCGGCGGCGCAGGCATGGCGCCCATGCGCAGCCACATTTTCGACCAGCTGCTGAGCGTGCAGACCGGCCGGCGGATCACCTTCTGGTACGGTGCCCGCTCGAAGAAAGAGATGATCTACGACGAGGAGTTCCGGGAGCTGGCCCGGCGATTCCCCAATTTCACTTATACCGTGGCACTTTCCGAGACTCAACCGGAAGACCGGTGGGAGGGACCGGTGGGCTTCATCCACCAAGTGGCGCACGATGCATACCTGAGCCGGCACGAGGACCCGACGGAAATCGAATATTACCTGTGCGGCCCGCCCATGATGCTGCGGGCGGTGGAGAAGATGCTGGACAGCCTGGGAGTGGACCCCGAAATGGTCGCCTACGATGAATTCGGTTGATGGCGTCTTGCGACGCCATCATTCAGAACGGCATTTTTTCGGGCGGGCGTCGTTCGGGCACGTAGTCGCGGGGGATCTTGCCCTCGTTCCAGTCCTTGGAGACATAGAGGTTGCAGTAGCAGCTGCCAAACTCGGCAATGTCGGGAACACTGTAGACGCAGGGGCAGATGATGTCCCGGTCCTTTTCGCGATCGCCGACGAGCAGGCGACAGGGACAGCCCATGTACCCGTAACGCTGCTTGTTGACGAGCAGCGATTCGAGCAGTTCGAATACGCGCTCGCGATCCTGGTTGAAAAAATAGCCCTTGGGCTCCTGAACCTTTTTCATCATTTCGTAAAGCTGCTGTGCATTCATTCCAGCCCCAGGGCCTCCTTGATTTCTTTTTCCTTGTAGCCCACGATCACCTTGTCCCCGATGATGACCGTGGGAAACGAGCAGCGCGGGTTGAACTTCTTGACGTCTTCGATGATGGCCCTGCGCTCGTCGCCTTCCAGCATATCGACATCGACGAACTCGTATTTTATCGTGCATTCTCCCAAGAATTTCTTGGCGGCCTTGCAGTGGCTGCAGGTACTCAGTGAGTATATCTTGACATCCGGCTGAGTTGTCCCTTCTTCAGATCCGTTGCTGCTTTTATCCGTCATTCCTGTTTCCTTTCCTGGTGCGAGGCCCGCCGGCGGCGTAATCGGCTCGCCGGGGGATGAAGATGGAGGATTCGATTTGGATTATCGACTGTCTATTAACAAATCGAGTTTCTCAATTATTACAAAACAAAAACGGTTTCAATAGTAAAATATCACGCGGCCATTGAGTACCTTTCGATCCGACAGGCCGGGCGGTGACAGGCTCCCAAAGAACGCGTCTTGTCTCTGACCCTTGACAAACAGCTTTTTTTCCCGTAGGCAAAACAGGAATAATTCCCAAGTTGAGACCCTACCCCCATCTTTTGAACGGTTCGCCGGTTCAAAAACGGATTTATTATTTTTTGAAACCTTTCCACGAAGGGAGGACTATTTAGATGGAAGAAAAAAAGGAAATTCTCAAGAAAAAAGAAAAAGACATGCCCGATCCCAAAGATTTCACCACGTGCGACGCCACCATTCAAATGCTCAACAAGGCCCGGCGCGACGGGGTGGAAACCGCGTTTGAACGCGCGCATACGATGAAGGCCTGCCCCATCGGCTCCGAATCGGCCTGCTGCAAGCACTGCTTCATGGGCCCCTGCCGCCTGAACGCGCGCGACC
>CAZNAX010000213.1:0-5255 GCA_964570965.1 uncultured Desulfatibacillum sp. | reverse complement strand
GCGCCTACCAGCGATTCCTGGAGCACAACGACCTGCAGGCCGAAATCGACCGGCGCCTGCAGGCCGCCGAGAGCGACCGGATTGAAGCGCTCTACACCCTGAGCGCCGAGATCCAGCAAATGATTATCCGCGCCGAGGTCCCCTCGGACCTCGCCGAGGCCATCCGCGGGGCCTGGTCCGTTATGGAGGCCGAGGCCGGCCGCAGCGTCACCGTCGCCCTGCGGAGCAGCGCCCTGGGCGAGGACGCCGCCGGCAGCTCCTTCGCCGGCCAGTACCGCTCGGAACTCAACGTCGGAGCCGACACCGTGCTCGACGCCTACCGCGACGTCCTGGCGAGCAAGTACAGCCTGCAGGCCATCTCCTACCGCTTGACGCGCGGCTTCCGCGACGAGGACGTGGCCATGTGCGTGGGTTGCCTCGCCATGGTGGACGCTGCGGCCGGCGGTGTCACCTACAGCCGCAACCCGGTGGACATTTACGATCACCGGATTTTCACCAACACGGCCTGGGGGCTTCCCAAGGCCGTCGTGGACGGCAGCGCGGCCTGCGACCTTTTTGTTGTCTCGCGCGAGGACCCCATGACGGTCGTCGCCGCAGACATCCGGCCGAAGGATCGCAAGTTCGTCTGCTATCCGGAGGAAGGCGTCTGCCGACTGGATGTGACCGGCGGGGAGCGGCTGCTCCCGTCCATCACCCGCGCGCAGGCGCTCGAGCTGGCGCGGTCGGCCGTCGCGCTGGAGCGCCACTATGACGTGGCCCAGGACATCGAGTGGGCCATCGACCCCCAAGGTTTTATTTATTTCCTGCAGTGCCGGCCGTTGCAGCAAAAGCCGGTCGAAACGGCGCAATCCGGCACGGCGCCGGCGGACGGCGATTCCGTTGTCTACCGCGGCGGGATCACCGCCAGCCCCGGGGCGGCCAGCGGCACGGTGTTCATCGCCGACAAGGGTTCCGATGTGCTGGCTTTTCCGGAGGGTGCGGTGTTGGTGGTACGACAGGCGCAGCCGCGCTGGGCCTCGCTGCTCAACCGCGCCGCTGCGGTCGTCACCGAAGAAGGAGGTTTTGCCGGGCACCTCGCCAACGTGGCCCGCGAGTTCGGGGTGCCGGCGCTGTTTGCCGTTCCGGAAGCCACCCGCCTGTTGCAGACCGGTCTTCTCGTCACTGTGGATGCCACCGGCCAGGCGTTGCACCGCGGCCGCATCGAGGCCCTTCTCCAGCAAAAGCCCGTGCGCAAATCGCTCATGCAGGGCAGTCCCGTCTATGGGATCCTGTCCGAAACCAGTCGGCTGATCGTTCCTCTGGGCCTGCTCGATCCGGGCTCGGCCGAATTTACTCCGTCCAACTGCCGCACCCTGCACGACATCACCCGATTCATTCACGAGAAATCCGTCCACGAAATGTTCAATTTCGGCCGCGACCATAATTTTTCCGAGCGATCGAGCAAGCAGCTGCATTACAAGGTCCCCATGCAATGGTGGGTCCTGAACCTCGACGACGGCTTCACGGAGGAGATCAGCGGCAAATATGTCCGGCTGGAGCAGATCGCCTGCATCCCCATGCTCGCCTTCTGGCGGGGATTCGTCGCCATCCCGTGGGAGGGGCCGCCGGCCATGGACGGAAAGGGCATGCTGTCGGTCATGTTCCAGGCGACCACCAACCAGGCCTTGACCGTCGGGGTCAGATCCAAGTACGCCGAGCGCAACTACTTCATGATCGCCCGCAACTACCTCAGCCTCAGCCAGCGCCTGGGCTTCCATTTTTCCACGCTCGAAGCGCTCGTGAGCGGACGCACGCCCGAGAACTACGTGAGCTTCCAGTTCAAGGGCGGCGCGGCCGATTTGGAGCGTCGGCTGGGGCGCGTGCACTTCATCGCCGAGATCCTGGAGCCGATCGGCTTCCGGGTGGAGATCCGCGAAGATCACCTGCTCGCGCGGGTCGAAGGCCAGAGCGAGGCTTACATGCTCAAACGAGTCGAGATCCTCGGGTATCTGGCCCTGCATACCCGCCAGATGGACATGATCATGGCCAACCCCGCTCATGTGGAGTACTACCGTCACAAATACCGCAGAGACATCGAGGGGTTGCTGGCCGCTGCGCACTGATTGACGATCCGCCGACGGGTTCCGGTTGCATCTTCCATCAATTTTTGTAAGTATGAAGAAATGCCGCATCCGCAAGCGGTGGGAGCATAGGGTATTTAATCGATTGGCAACCGAAAATGGAAAGCACCATCTATTTACGCCTGCAGTGGAAAATCATCAGCCTCACCCTGCTGGTGACCTTCACGCCCTTGTTGCTCTTAGGCCTCATCATCTATCGGCAGTTCGCCGGCATGTACACCGAACAGATCCGCGAGCAGATCCACTACCGCGCCGAGACCCAGGCCGAGGCGCTCGATTTGTTTCTGAAGGAGCGCACCGCCATCCTCGGGACGATCGCCGACACCCACAGCTTCCAGACGATGATCACGGAGGAGAACCTGGCGCGCAAGCTTGCCGTAATGAACCTCCGGGCCGGGGCTTTCGTGGATCTCGGGGTCATCGACCATACCGGCCAGCAGCTGGCCTATATCGGGCCCTATGAGCTGGCGGGGAAGAACTATTACGATCAGGCCTGGTTCGGCGAGGTGATGAGCAAGGGGCTTTACATCAGCGACGTGTACATGGGGTTCCGCCAGGCTCCTCATTTCATCATCGCCGTGCGGCGCCACGAAAACCAACGCAGTTGGATCCTGCGCGCGACGATCGATCCGGACATATTCAGCCGGATCGTCCAAGCCGCCCACATCGGCCGGACCGGGGATGCCTATCTCCTCAACGCAGAGGGCACGTTGCAGAGCCGACCGCGCTTCGGCGGCAACATCCTGGAGCACGCCCGGTTGGATATATCGCTATTCGGCCGGCACACCATGACCTTCGAGCAGGAGGGCTCCGATGGCCGCAAGCTGCTGCTCGCCGGCACATGGCTCAAAAGCAAGAACTGGCTGCTCGTCATCAGCCGCGATGTCGAAAACGAGATGGCCCAGCTCTTCGCCACCCGCAACATGCAGATCGCTATTACGGTGGCCGGAATCCTTGCGATTGTCGTCACAACGGTGCTCACCACCCGCCAGATGGTTCGGCAACTGAAACAGGCCGATACCCGGGTGAAGGAAATGGACGCCCAGCTGGTCCAGACGGATAAGCTGGCCGCGCTGGGCAAAATGGCGGCCGGGGTCGCCCACGAGATCAACAACCCGCTGGCGGTGATTTTGCAGAAAACCGGCTGGATCCAGGATCTGCTCGACGAGGAGGAATTGCAGAAGAGCGCCAACATCGATGAAATGCGCACGTCGATCAAAAAAATTGAGGAGCATGTCGAGCGCGCCCGCAAGGTGGTTCACAGTATGCTCGGGTACGCCCGCCGGATGGAGCCGCGCCTGGAAGACGTGGATGTCAACCTGACCGTCAATCAAACCGTCAACATTCTCGAAAACTACGCCCGCAACAACAACATCGACATCCAGACCGATTTGTCGCCGGACCTGCCGATCATCGCCGGCGACCCGGCCAAACTGCAACAGGTGGTCCTAAACCTGGTGAACAACGCAATCGATGCCATCGGCAACGACGGCAGCATCTCCATCAAGAGCATGGCCGATCATTCGGAGATCCAGATCGTCGTCACCGACTCCGGACCGGGTATGCCCGAGTCGGTGCAGAAAAAGGTCTTCGACCCGTTTTTCACCACCAAGAGCGCCGGCCAAGGGACCGGGCTGGGGCTCTGGATCAGCTACAGCATCATTGAAAAAATGGGGGGAACGTTAACGGTTCAGAGCAAAGAAGGCCAGGGCGCCGCTTTCACGATCACGCTGCCGATCGTGCCACCGATGAAAAAATAATCTCGGCGAACCGTCGAGGGAGGACGCATGCAACAGCCGAACATTCTGGTTGTGGACGATGAGGGCGATTTTCTGGAAACCCTCATGAATCGACTCAAGAAGCGCAATATCGCGACCGCCGGCTGCGCCAGCGGGGAGGAGGCGCTGCGTCTGGTCAAAGAGACGCCTTTCGATGTGGTCGTCCTGGACATTAAAATGCCGGGAGGCATGGATGGGATCCAGACGCTGCGGGAAATCAAAAAAATCCGCCGTGAGACCGAGGTGATCCTGCTGACCGGTCACGCATCCCTCGAAACCAGCATGGAGGGCATGCAGCTGGGTGCCTACGATTATTTGCTGAAACCCATCAAACTGGAAGACCTGCTGGAAAAACTGGCCCAGGCCCTTGAACGCAGAGGCACCGCTGCCCATCAGTCCCAAAGCGAAGAAATCCGCAACCTGCTTAGAAAGACGTGACCCGGCCAGCGGCGGATTCAGGCTCAGACGAAACCATTTTCAATCCCGGCTGCCCACTTCTCGATCATAATTGCCGCAGAGTCTCGGCGGGCTTCATACTTGAAGCTCGTTTCCCCATGGCATAACTCGCAAGAGCGCCAGCCGTTAAGGACAGCAACAGAGATACGGCTGACAAATCCTTGGATCTGTGGTCATGGCAACAAAAATCCCTTTGCCTCCCCCAGGAGGAGCGTATGGTGGCACCCTAGTCTGGAAAACTTGTCGTCCCGGCGGTTCAGACAGCCGGTTCCGGAGAGGCTGGTTTGACCCTCAGTTTTTCTGGCTTTTTGCAGCAATCGTTGCACATGTCCTTCGCCTTTCGTCGGGGGGATAGTTCCGAGCTGGAAACCGACTTCCAAGCAGAATCCGGAAAGGAGGCGCTACCGGTGGAACCGATCATCCGCCACTTTGGTGCGCATAACCGCAGCGGCTTTTTCCAACCATCCGATGCGGGCACCCGGGGCGCAATCGAATTCCGGTACGTGGGGCTTGATGTCCAGCAGGGGCGTGCCGTCGAGAACATCGATGTTCTCGACCTGCAGGTCGGATCCCTCGATCCCGACCAGCCGAACGAGGGACAGGCCGATCGGGTTGGGCCGGTTTGGCGCACGGGTCGCAAACAGGCCGCGCGGCTCGGTGTCCAGATAAGGGGTAACCGACAGCGAATAAGCGCGCGATCGATGAAAATGATACAGCAGAACGAGATGGGAGAACCCCTCCAGGTCCTTGAGCCCGTCCTCAAATTCGGGAAACACCTCAACTCTCCCGGAGGCGCTGTTTTGGCTGGCGGGCTGGATGGGCATGGACTTTGGATCGGTAAAGGGGCTATGAATGATGCCGATCGGTTTGAGCAGAATGGACATGGGGTTAAGAAACCTCA
>CAZNAX010000212.1:0-5312 GCA_964570965.1 uncultured Desulfatibacillum sp. | reverse complement strand
GAGTTCGCCGACCGCAACGTGACCGTCTATCTGCCGCCGGAGATCCAGTCCAAGAGTTTGAAGGACATGACCGAAGCTGAAAAGAAGGCGGTCGAAGCGGGCGCCGCCGCAGCGGCGGTCCTGGCCCAGCAGGAAGAGGAGGAGAAGGCCAAGGCAGCGGCGGAGAAGAAGAAATAAGGGTTCAGGGTTCAGGGTTCGGGGTTCAAAAAAAATAAAAAGCCGTTGATTTTTTGTGCCTGAACCCTGATCCCTTTCACCTACTGAACCTTGATCACCACCAGGGTGACATCGTCCTGGTAAGGCAGGCCCCGGCAGAAGCGGCCGACCTCGTCGAATACGGCTGTCACCATGTCCTGCGCGCTGAGCGCCGCCCCTCGCCGCAGGATGTCCCGGAAGCGCTCCTTCCCGAAAAACCGACCCTCGGGGTCGCGCGCCTCCCAAATGCCGTCCGTGCCTAAGGCCAGCAGGGTCCCCGGATGCAGGGCGGGCAGCGCCTGCTCGGCGAAGCCGGCATCCTTGTCCACCCCTAAAGGCAGGCCCCTTCCCCTGAGTTCTTCAAATTGGTCCCGCACCGGGCAATACAGCAGCGCCGGTTCGTGGCCGGCCCGCACCCAGCTGGCGCTGCGGAGGGCCGGGTCGATTTCCAGATAGAACAGGGTCATGAAGCTTCCGCTGTCGCCCATGTCCAGGGCCAGGTCGCGGTTGATGTTCGCCACCACAACCGACGGGGTGGCCGGTTGGACGGCACGGGTGCGCGTGAACGCCCGGGCCGTGGTCATCAGGAGGGCCGCATCCACACCGTGCCCCGAGATGTCCCCCACCGCCACCCGCAGGCTGCCGGCGGGAAATTCAGGCCCATAGAGGAAATCGAAGTAATCCCCGCCGACTTCCTGACAGGAATCCGTGCGACCGGCGAGGTCCAGGCCGTCGATGATGGGCGGACGGGCGGGGATGAGGCTTCTCTGCACCTTGCCGGCAAGCTCCAGGGCTTTTTTCTGGTCGGTCAGGTCGACCACGAAGGCGGCATTTCCGATCTTGACGCCGTCGTCGTCGCGCAGGGTGTTGCCGTGGATCAACACCGGGACCCGCCGCCCATCTTTGGCGATCAGCGACCCTTCGAACTTGCGATAGTCCATGGCGAGCAGCCGTTCGCGGCTGCCGGCCACGAACTGGCGGAACTCTTCGGTGGCCAGATCGAAGGTGGTTTTGCCGAGGATTTCATCACGCGGATAGCCGATCATACGGCAGTAGGAGTCATTCACCTCGATGATCCGCAGATGGTCGTCCATGAGGACGAACCCCTCGCCGGCGGTCTCGACGATGCGCCGGAATTTTTCCTCGCTCCGCCGAAGATCTTCTTCGGCCAGACGGCGCGGGGTGACATCGACGATGATGCCCTGGTTGAATATCTTCCGACCCTGCTCGTTGCGTACGACGGAGGTTCGGTCTTCCACCCAGCGCACCTCGCCGCTGGGGGTCAAGATGCGATAGGATTGGCTGTACTCCTCCACGTCCGTTTGGGCGAAGTGCCGGACCTCCCTGACCAGGCGCTTACGGTCCTCCGGGTGCACGATGTCCTTGAAGCGGATCTTGCCGCTCAGCAACTCCTCGGCGGAATAGCCGAACTGGCTGATGTTGCTGGAGACATAAACGGGCGTGGGATTTCTACCGGCGCGCCGCCGAAAGAGCACGACCGGACTTTGCGCGATGATCACCTCGGCCAGACGCAGGGCTTCCTCGGTCTGGTCGCGCAGGGTGCATTCCTGGCGCAACGCCTGAGTCTGCTCCTCGCAGTGCGCGTCAAGCCCGTCGAAAGCGGCCTGCAAAGCTTTAAGGTTTTGCTTGAGCTTTTTCGCCTGGACCGCCTGCCGGCGCGTCCGGGCGAGTTCGGCAATCAACTCCGATTTGGACTTGCGTTGGTCAGTGGCCATATAAAACCCTCACTTCTCAAAAACCGGTCGTCGCTTCTCAAGGAAGGCCGATATGCCTTCGCGGGCGGCCGCCGTGCAAGCGATCTCGCCGAACCCCCGGTAGCCGATTTCCAGGGCGTCCTTCAGTTTAGGGGAGGCTGCGGCGGCTCGAATGGTTTTTACGGTGATCGCCACGGCCTCGCGGCTCAGGGGCTGGCCCGCCGCCATCGGCGGGTCCGGGAGCGCGAGCGGTGGCAGGTCCACCGTTTCATCGGCCAGCCGGGGCAGATTGTCCTGCAGCGAGTGGACTTCCTCGACGGCCTTGGCAATGAGGTCCGCGTAGTCGTCGGCCAGCCGGCTGACGATCCCGCGCGCGGCGGCTTCGGCCGCCTTCAGGGGGCGAGCCAAACAGATCATGTCGTGGAACAGCTCGGCGGCAGAAGGCCAGCGCCGATAGGGCACCACGCAGCCCCCGATCCCCGGCAGGATGCCCAGGGTGATTTCGGGAAACTGCAGCGTGGCGTTGCGGGTGGCCACCAGACGGTGGCAGCGGATGGCGACCTCTAGGCCGCCGCCCATGGCGTAGCCGTTCAGGGCTGCCACCACGGGCTTCCGGATGCGGTCCATGAAAACCTGAACCTTGGCGCAGTCCCGTGCGTACCGGGCCGAAGCCGCGGCGTTGCCGAGCATCTCCGGGAATTTCCCGATGTCCGCCCCGGCCGAGAAAGCGGCGTTGCCGTAGCCGGTGATGATGAAGCCCTTGACGGCCGGGTCTCCGGCGTATTGGGTCAGCACGGCCAGGATTTCGTCGGCCAGTTCGTCGTTCAGAGCGTTCATGGCCTGGGGCCGGCGGATGGTAATAATTTTAACCCCGTCGATCTCGTCCACCAGGACGAAGCGCCGGAAATCCTGATAAAATGCGAAAGGCTTCTTCGCCTGGGGGAACCCCGGGCGCTCCTTTTGGAATTTTTTCATGATGCGGCTGACTTCGCGGGCCCCCAGCGAGCGCATCAGATCGAGCGGGCCGCGGCGGAATCCCAGCGCCACCTGGCAGCCGAAGTTCACGTCCTGGGGTGCGCCGATGCCGCGGTCTATGATGTCGAAGGTCTGGGAGAAAAGAACCCCGAGCAGGCGGTCGCGGATACGTTTGCAGGTCTTTTCGGAAACTTCCACAGCGCTTCCGGGGCGAGGGGTGAGCCAGCGGTCGACGGACTTGAGGATCGGCGCCGGGCGGTAGTGACTGCCTTCCTCCATTTGCAGCGTGTTGGTTTCGACGATGATGGGGTTGCCGTTGGCCAGGTTGAGGACGAAAAAAGGCCCGGCGAAGACGAACTCCTCGGCGACCTTGTCGATCTGGGCGGCGGTCGCCTCGCCGAGAAGATAGGCCGATTCGTTGCACCAGTTGTCGAAGATCCGATCCAGCACAAAACAGATGGCATTGTCGGTGATGATCGGGGCCTTGCCGGTCCGCGCGAAAAACCAGAACAGATCATCCAGCGTTTCCGGGCTCACCCGATCCCAGACGATGACCTCCACCGGCAGGCTGCGCCAGGCCGGGGCGAAGAAATGGGTCACGGTGGCCCGCTCCGGCTTTTTCATGTTCCCGAAGAGCCGGTCGGCGGGAATGGAGCTTGTGTTGGAGGTGATGATCGTCTCTGCGGAGACGATGTCTTCGACCGCCGCAAAAATTCTCTGCTTCAACGGGATGCTTTCGGTGGCGGCCTCGATCACCAAGCCGCAGTTCTTGATCCGGGCGTAGTCGGTGGTGAAGAAGATGTTCTCCCGAACCGCGGCGGCCGTCTCCGGTTTCATTTTCTTTTTCTCGACGGCCTTGGCGGCGTAGTCGGCCAGGCGCTGCTCGGCGCGTTGGAGGGGGGCCTCGAGCACGTCAACCAGATAAAGCCGGCACGACGGCATGGCGCTTTTGAGATAGTATCCGATGTCCGGTCCGATCGTGCCGGCTCCGATCACGGCCACCTCCGACGGCAATCCCCGGTTGGGGCGGATCAGCAGCGGATTCAACGCGGTCCGGTAGAGCACCCTGTGCTTGGCCATGGCAACGCTCCTTTCGTCTTGTTCTGAGTTTCTGTGCTTGACTCAGACTGGGTTAACGTATAAAGACTGAAACACAAAAAAAATATGAATCAAGTTCACAAACTGTAAACCGCGAAACTTGAAATGGCTCAAAGAGACGCTCGGGTGGTTCCGTTTCACCCACGCACCGCCAATCCATAGAAGAAGAGGAGAAGGGGCCGATGGAAAAGAAGAAAGTCCTATTATCCGAAGATGAAATCCCGCGTCAATGGTATAATGTGCTGGCCGACATCAAGCTGAATCCGCCCCTCGGGCCCGATGGAAAACCGGTAAGCCCGGACATGCTTGCGCCGGTGTTTCCGATGAACATCATCGAGCAGGAAGTGAGCTCACAGCGCTGGATCGACATCCCCGAAGAGGTGCTCAACATCCTGGCCATCTGGCGGCCGAGCCCGTTGATCCGTGCGACGGCTCTTGAGAAGGCACTCGGTACTCCGGCGCGCATTTATTACAAGTACGAGGGCGTCAGTCCGCCGGGCAGCCACAAGCCCAACACGGCGGTGCCGCAGGCCTATTACAACAAGAAATTCGGGATCAAGCGCCTGACCACCGAAACCGGGGCCGGCCAGTGGGGCAGCGCCCTGGCCTTTGCATGCTCCCAGTTCGGCCTGGAGTGCAAGGTCTTCATGGTGCGTATCAGCTTCGACCAAAAACCCTACCGCAAGACCATGATGCAGACCTGGGGCGCCACCTGCGTCGCCAGCCCCAGCCCGGAGACCCAGGCGGGCCGCGATATCCTGGCCAAAACCCCGGAGACCCCCGGCAGTCTGGGGATTGCCATCAGCGAGGCCGTCGAGGCAGCGGTGTCCGATTCCACCGGGAAGACGCGCTACTCCTTGGGCAGCGTGCTGAACCATGTCATGTTGCATCAGACCATCATCGGGCTGGAAGCCAAGAAGCAGTTCGAGAAAATAGGCGAGTATCCGGATGTGATCATCGGCTGCGCCGGCGGCGGCAGCAACTTTGCCGGTCTGGCCTTCCCGTTCGTGTACGACAAGATCCATGGGAAGAAAATCGACATCCACCCGGTGGAGCCGGCGGCGTGTCCCACGTTGACCAAGGGGCCTTTCGCCTATGATCATGGCGACACGGCCGGCTACACCCCGCTGCTCGCCATGCACAGCCTCGGGCACACCTTCGTGCCGCCGCCCATGCATGCCGGCGGCCTGCGGTACCACGGCATGGCGCCCACCGTCAGCCAGCTCGTGGTGGAGGGACTGCTCGAGCCGAAAGCCTACGGGCAGCTCGACACCTTCGAAGCCGGCATGTTGGCTGCCCGTACCGAGGGCGTCATCCCGGCGCCCGAAA
>CAZNAX010000211.1:0-5370 GCA_964570965.1 uncultured Desulfatibacillum sp. | reverse complement strand
AATGCGGGCAGTATCGCCGAAAGAGATAGAACTGTCAAGCACCGGGCCGGCAGGGGAAGTAATTGCTGAGGGTGCTTAACGAAGTTGTTCATCCGCCCGAGATGCACGGCGAGAGAGCTCCGGGGAAATCAGCGCAGGTTCATCACTTCAATGAGTCCCTCCGTTAGATCGGCCACGAGCAACTTGTTGCGCAGCAGGTGGCCTCTGCCCAGAAGGATCTTGGCGACCTCGGCGCATTCGAGAGATGCCAGAAACGCGACCGAATAGGGGAGGGTTCCCAGAGAGGTTTCGGCGCCTTTCAGCGGCAGGCCGTGCGGTTCACCGTATACCAGGCGCAGGCCGCGGTCTTCGGGGAAAATGGTAGTGATATGCCCGGAGGCGCCGGCCACCGCCGCGGAAACCATCGGACATCCGATAAGCCGGCCGGCGTCCTCGACCTCGAAGCGGGTGCGTAGGTTGTCCAGGCAGTCCACGACGACCTGGCAGTCCGCCAGCAATTCGGCGGCGTTTTGGGCGGTTAGAAAGCAGGCGTGAACGGCCACATCGGTCGAAGGGTTGATTTGGCCGACCCGCTCGGCCGCCGCTTCCGCCTTGGGCCGGGACAGGTTGGCGAGCGAACTCAGCAGCTGGCGGTTCAGGTTGCTGTCCTCGAAGCGGTCGCCGTCGATCAATGTCAGCCGGCCTACGCCCATGCGCGCCAGGATCTCGGTCACCGTTCCGCCCAGCCCCCCCAGGCCGACCACGCCGGCATGGGATTTGAGCAGGGCGGCCTGGTCGGCCAGCGAAAAGGTGCGCAGGTTGCGGGCATAGCGCTCGGGGACGATGCCGTTTTCCAGGGCAGCAAGCTCGATGGTCCGGCCGCTCAAGCCGGTCTGCTTGGCAAGTTCCTGGATCTTCCGAACGGAAAGACTCCGGTAAGGCGTATTGTCCGGGAAGGCCGCGGCTTGAACCAGAGGTTCCAAATCGCTGCGCGTGATCACCATCATAGAACTCCATCGCCGGGGATCGGCTACCGGAGTGCCCATCAAGGCCGATTGCACGGGCCCCGGTTTGTCGGCAGAACACCGGTGCCCCAAATTCAAGGTGGAAGGTTGCGTTTCAGCTAATTTTCAATACCATGGCGGCGGCGGTGTCGCCGGCGGCGCAGCCGGCAAACAGGAGATAGCCGCCGCCCTTCATCACGACTTCCTCGATGCCTTCGATGATCAGGCGGCCCCCGGTTGGTCCCTGGGGATGGCCGAAGATCAGCGAGGATCCGTAGTTGTTCATCCCGGTCATCACCTCGACCCCGAGCTTCTTGGCCAGGAACACGTCGTTGGCGGCAAAGGGGTTGTGGGTCTTGATGGCTTTCGCGTCTTTGGCGTTGATCTTCGCGTTGTCGAGCGCCATCTGTGCGGCGGGGTAGACCGCCGCCGCCATGAAGGCCGGCTTGACCCGGGCGTAGCCGTAGGAAACCACTTGGATTTCCACGGACGGGTCGCCGCTGAGAGACTTGGCCTTGTCGCGGCTGGCGACAATAATCCCGCAGTGGCCGTCGGCCGGGTGGGTCTGGGCCCCGAACGTGTGGACCCCGTCCGGCAGGACCGGTTTGAGCCCGGCCAGGCCCTCGGCCGTGGTGTTCATGACGCCCTCGTCCGCATCGAGCATGAGGGTCTGCTTTTTGGAGATCTTGATCATGGCCGGATACATATAGCGTTTCTGGAATTCGCGGTCGTTGGCGAGCGCATCCTGGTATTGCTGATAGCGCTGCAACGCTACCGCGTCGCATTCCTGGCGCGTGATGCCTTCCTCCTTGGCCACGTTTTCGGCGGTCTTGATCATGGCCTGGCCGGCCCAGGGGTCTTTGTTGAAGTTGTCCATCAGCCAGTTTTCGGAAATAACCTGCCCGCCCGGTCCCATGGGATTGGGCCACACCGCATGCGGGCCGTTTGAGCAGCGGTCGGTCATCAGACAGAACGGCGCACTGAAAAGACCGGTCTCGACCCCCATGGCGGCGGAGTAGATGGCGACGGTGGAGGTCGAGCAGGCTTGGCTGACCCACAGGCCCGGCACTCCGCCCGCCCCCATCAGGCCGGCCGCCCAGGGGCCGCCGTAAAATCCCTGATGCTGGTGAACCGTGAGCCCCAGATAGACATAGTCAAAGGTTTTGGGGTCGATGCGTTTTTCCGCCAGCCAGCGCTTGGCGGTCTCGGCCGCCAGGATGATGGCGTGCTCATTGGCCATGCTGCCCTGCCAGCGGGCGAACGGTGAGCTGAAATAGCCTTTGTAGGGAATGAACGCCTTTGTGAGCATGAGTCGAACCTCCACGGTGAATGGGTTTAACGTTTCACTTCTTCTGTAACCGGAATCTTTCCTTCAGGATGCGGTGCAGGATTTTACCGGTCGGCGTGCGGGGCATTTCCTCCTGGGCGATGAAGATGACCTCCTTGGGCCGTTTGTAGCCGGCCAGTTTTTCCCGGCAGCACTCCATGATGTCTTGGTCGGTGATGCTTTTGGGGTCCACGCCGGGCCGGGTAATGACCACGGCGGCCACCTTCTCCCCCCACTTCTCATCGGGCAGGCCCACCACCGCGCAGTCGAAGACGCATTCATGGCTGCCGACGGCCTCCTCCACCTCGCTGGGATACACGTGCTCGCCGCCGGTGATGATCATGTTGTCCTTGCGGTCGACGATGTGAAAGAAGCCGTCTTCATCGCGGGTGGCCATGTCGCCGGCGGAGAACCAGCCCCGGTGGAAGGAACTCGCGGTCTTCTCCGGCAGTTTGTAGTATTCCTTGAACAACATCGGACCGCGGGAGTGAAGCTCGCCCACCTGCCCGGCCGGGACTTCGTTTTTATCGGCATCCAGGATTTTCACGAACTCGGTGCCCAACGACTCGAAGCCGATCGAACCGAGTTTCTTCATCTGGTACTCGGGTTTGAGCACGGTGACGATGCCGCCTTCGGTCGATCCGTAGGCTTCGTACAGCTGAACCCCGGGGAAAAACTCCATGATGGCAAGCTTCATGCTCTTGCGCACCGGTGCGGAGGAGCACAGCAGCTTGCGGATGGAGCTGCGATCATGGGTGCGGGCCTCCGAAGAGGCGTTGAGGATCAGGTTGTAGTGAGTCGGGATGAGCGAAATAAAGGAGATCTTCTCGCGGGCGACGATTTCCAGAATTTCCTCCGCCCGGAAGGAGCGCGCCGGGTGAATGTACACCGATGCGCCGATATAGGTGAAGGTGAAGGTGAAAAACGTCGAATTGATGTGGCACAGCGGCATGACGTTCATGCAGACGTCGTGTTCGCTGAAGCCGAAGTCGATGGCGTTGATCAGATAAAAGGCGATGTGCGACTCGTGGGTCCGCACCACCCCTTTGGGTTTGCCGGTGGTGCCGGAGGTGTAGATCAGGATCCAATCGTCCTGCGGCAGCACCTCGCCCTCGGGCTCCGTTTCGGGGGCGCCGGCGATGAACTCCTCGTAGGTGCGGTATCCGGGTGTGGACCGGCCGACGACGATATAGTTCGCGGCCGGGATCTTTTGCAGCTGCGGCCGGATCGGTTCCAGGGTGCTCACGAACTCGTCGTGGACGATGAACGCCCTGACGTCGGCGTTGTCGGCGATGTATTCCACATCGGCGCTGATCAGCCGGAAGTTGATCGGAACGATGACGATGCCCGTCTTGGCGGTGGCGAGGAAGGCCTCGACGATCTCGATGCTGTTCTCGAGCAGCACCGCCACCTTGTCCCCCTTTTTCAGGCCGAGGGCCAGCAGGCGATGGGCCAGCTGGTTGACCCGGCGGTTGACCTCCGGATAGGTGAAGCCGCGCTCGCAATCCTTCAGCGCGACGGTGTGCGGGAACTTCTTCGCATTGACTTTCAAAATCTGACCCAGGTTGAGCCAGCCGGCCATATTTTTCCCTCCCTACAAAAGAATCAGCCGTGTTCAGGCTGATTCTTTTAGGCTGATTCTTGCATCCACCACCCACGCTTTATCGGCGAAGGCTATGACCGGGTTCAGGTCCATTTCCTGGATCTCCGGCAGATCGCCGAGCAGCTGAGACAGCCGCTGCAGGATCTCCGCGAGCTTCTCGCGGTTGACGCCTTTCTGCCCGCGCACGCCGCTCAGCAGCGCGGCGCTTTTGACGGCTGCGAGCATTTCCCTAGCTTCCGGGGCGCTGACCGGGGTGAGATTGAAGACCACATCCTTCATGACCTCGACGTGGATGCCGCCCAGCCCGAACACGACCGCATGGCCCAGGCCTTCTTCGGCCTTGGCGCCCATGATGATCTCCAGTCCGCCGGGAAGGTACTTCTGCACGAAGAAGCGCAGGCCCGGGGCGGAGATGCTCTTTTGCATTTGGGCCGCCGCCTGTTCCACGGCGCTGGCGCTGCCGAGATTCACCGCCACCCCTCCCAGGTCGCTTTTGTGCAGCACGGATTCCGCGTCGGCCTTGACCACCACCGGGAAACCGATGGCTGCGGCGGCTGCGGCGGCTTCGGCCGAGCTGGCCGCCAGGCGCCACGGGGCCACCGGCATGTTGTAGGCTTCGAGGATGCCGTAGACCTCGGCCGCCGCCAGCTGGGTGCGGCCGGCCGCACGAACCCCGGCCATGATCTTGCGGGCCTTGTCCGGCGTGGCATCCCCAAAGCACTGGGGCGCGGCGCTTTCGCGGCTGCGGAGGAGGTGGTAGTGCACCAGCGCCGCCATGGCCCGCGCGGCTTCGCCGGGCAGCGGGTAGCACGGAACGCCGCCCTCGCGCAGGATGCGGACAACCTCGGCCCACTGCTGCCGGTCGGTCATGAGGTTGCAGACCAGCGGTTTGCGGCGCTGCTGGCTGACGGCCACGATCTCGCGGGCGATGCTTTCGTTGTCGACGAAGAACGGGGTCACGAAGTTGACGAAGACGCAGTCGAAGCCGTCGTCTGCCATCATGGCGTCCATGCAGGCCCGGTAGTGCTGGGCCGTGCCGGTGGCGAGCACATCCACCGGGTTGCCGATCGAAGCCTCGGGGTAGAGCTGCTCCTTGAGCCGGGCGCGGGTGGGTTCCGAAAGCGGAGGCAGGGTGCAGCCGGCGGCCACGAGCACATCGGTGGCGATGACCGCCGGGCCTCCGGTGTTGGTGATGATGCCGACCCGGTTGCCCCTGGGGATGGGCTGGGTGGCGAAGGCCGCGGCGGCCTGAATCAGGTGGCCCTCGTCGCGGAAGGAGAGCACGCCGGCCTTCTTGAAAATCAGGTCGGTGGCGATGTCCTCCTTGGCAAGTCCGCCGGTGTGAGAGGCCGCGGCCTTGGCGCCCTCTTTGGTGCGTCCCGCCTTCATGGCCAGGATGGGTTTGCGCGCCGCGACCGCGGTGGCGGCCTTCATGAAATTGGCCGGGTCGCGCAGGC
>CAZNAX010000210.1:0-5439 GCA_964570965.1 uncultured Desulfatibacillum sp. | reverse complement strand
CACACTTTTCCCCAAGGGAAGCGCGGTCTTTCGCCGGATGATCACATAGGGGTGGATATAGTAGGTTTTTCCCAAAGACAAGACTGCCCCTGAGGCCTCCTAATGGCTATCCGCAGGTCTGAAAATCACCCTTATCCGTGTGTGAATCCGTGTGTGAAAAGCTGTCCAAAATCTGCTAAAACGTGGACCAGTGTCGAAAATTTGACAAATTCGGTCTTAACGATTTCAATAAGTTAGCCTAAATTGAGGAGTTTAGGAAACTCAGGGTTTCTGTCTTCGAATCCGTAGGCCGGGGGTTCGAGCCCCTCCGGGCGCGCCATGTTAAATCAGGGGGTTACAGGTTCAGGTCTGCAGCCCCTTGCGTTTTGTGCGGGATTCGTGTGGGCATTTTCGGAGAAATTTCCGCTCGGCACCGCAATCCGAATGTGTTCCGGGTTCTTGCGGGCACAAAGCACCGTTTAGTGCCGGTTCCGGGTTCCCGCAGAAAAATTCTTCTCAAATGAACGCCTATGCATTAAGCATCAACAGGGTCTGCGATGCGATGATAGAGGTGTATCCGAAAGAGCTGTTGAGCAAGTGAAGGCCCCTGGGCGCAACCTCCACGCAAAAATTTTCTTGACAAAAATCTCATGGTAACAGTAAGTTGCGTCAAAGAAGACTTAAACATCCGGCACCTACCTTGCAACGGAACCTCTGGACCATGACCCTGACCAAAGAACACTTGATTAGTTCCCTGGCCGAAGCAAACGGATACAGTCGTATCCAGGCGGCTGAACTCGTTGAAGCCCTCATTGAAATCATCAAGTCCAAGCTCTCCTCGGGAGAAGATGTCTTGGTCAGCGGGTTCGGAAAGTTTTGTGTCAGGGAAAAGCGGGAGCGGCGCGGGCGGAACCCGGCAACAGGGGAGGGCATGTTGCTTGCTCCCAGACGGGTGGTGACGTTCAAGTGGTCGGGCCGACTGCGGGATAGGATCAACAGAAGCTCACAATCTGAACCGGGCGATTCGTAACATTACGGTATCCCGAGAAGCTTCGCCTCCGTGGGGCAGACCCGAAACGGTCCTGCCTTTTTTATTTTTGCGGCGGTTTCCGCCCCAACTTGAAGCTTTGCACCTGCTTTTCGCTTCACTTAATTTCCAGAATGAATTCCACGTATCGGAGGACAGAGGCATGCAAATGATCCCTGAAGGGATTCGGAAGACACAGCGCTTGAAGCGCAGAGGGTCCCTGTATTTGAACGGGAAGGAGATGAGACCTTATCTCCAGGGGGCCCTGGACGGACTCTGCGCCATTTACAGTATCGTCAACGCGGCACGGATCATTTCGGATATCGGTGAAGAAGAATCCAAGAACCTTTTCAAGCGAATCCTTTTTTATCTCGAAACCAGCCAGGCTCTCAGCCGCGTGCTCACCGTGGGAATCGGCCTGAACACGGTCGGCAGTATTCTGCGAGACGTCGCCGACGCCCGGATCCCTGACCGCAACATGCCGTTTAAGCACCGTCCAGAAACGTCCCTGGATGAATTTTGGTCAGAGATGATGTCATTCCTGGATGGCGGCAACAAAAGAGCCATCCTTATCGGGTTGGGAGGACTGATGTGGGATCATTGGTCTATTGTGCATGCCATCAGCGATCGGCAGATCTATTTCTTCGATTCCCACAAACTCAAGAGCCTTAAGCGCAGTCGATGCACGACGATTCGCTCCACTTCGGCTCGCCCGCACTTGCTTTGTCCGACGCATACCTATTTCCTGTCATAGGCTCTTATGAAGACATCGAGACTATTAAGTAATATGATTGCAGACCACACCCATTTGTTCAACAGGATTTCAAAGATCGAAGGCATCGAGACGTCGGCTGAGCAACTCGTGGAGACACTCAAAAATGGAAATAAAATAATGGTATGTGGAAATGGCGGCAGCGCCGCAGATTCGCAGCATTTTGCGGCTGAGCTAATCGGCGGGTTCGAGAAAAGACGCGAGCCGCTGCCTGCCCTGGCGCTGACAGCCGACCTTTCCATTCTGACAGCGGTCGGAAACGACTATGGATTCGATTCGGTGTTTGAGAAACAAGTCAAAAGCCTTGGTCGCCCGGGCGATATGCTGGTCGGAATTTCCACCTCCGGCAATTCATCCAATCTGCTGCACGCGGTAGAAGCCGCGAAAGATAAAAAAATGATGAGCATCGGGTTGTTGGGAAAGGACGGCGGTAAACTCGGAGCTCTCGTCGACATTGCGGTGGTGGTGCCGCACGAACTGGCGGCCAGAATTCAAGAGGTTCATATCTTCATTTTGCATTTTTGGTCGGCGGTCATCGAACGCCGGCTTTTTCCCGAATGAAGCGACGGCCGTCAGTCCATCGCTCACCGATCGAGGGATTCCCATGGCTTTGAACGTCGATTGGAAGGGTTTCAATCATCGGCAAATCCTGGTTGTCGGCGACCTGATGTTGGACCGGTATCTGTGGGGGGATGTCAAGCGGATATCCCCGGAAGCACCCGTGCCCGTGTTTCAGGTGCGAAATCGATCAGAGGCCCGAGGGGGCGCTGGCAATGTGGTTTCGAACCTGGTCGGATTGGGAGCCCGGGTGGACGTGATCGGGGTTCGTGGTGCCGATGAATCCGGCCGGCGGCTGAGCGCGCTGATGAAGCACCCCAACATCCAAGACCTCAGCATTGAATGTCCCGAACGGCCGACGATCACAAAGACTCGTATCGTTGCGAGCGGCCAGCAGCTCCTTCGATTGGACGAGGAGCAGATCCAGCCGGTCGGCTCGGAGATTATTCATGAAGTCATACGACACATCGGTCAGAAGGCCGAAGAGGTGGACGGCATTGTCTTGTCGGATTATGGCAAAGGGATGCTTCACGCGCACGGCTTGTGCCGGTCGGCCATTCAAATCGCACGGAAGCGCGGAATCCCGATCCTGGTAGACCCTAAAGGCCGAGATTGGGAGCGCTATCGCGGAGCCACTTGCATCACTCCCAACATCCGCGAAATCGAAGTTTTCGACGGTTCGCCGATTGAAACCAACGACCAACTGGGATCGGCCATGCAAAGAATCGTTCGCAAGCTCGATCTCACCTGGCTGCTGGTGACGCGGGGTGCCTCCGGCATGTGCCTGATGAGCGAGGACGGCATTCCGCTTTTCATCCCGACCGAGGCTCGACAAGTCTATGATGTGTCCGGCGCCGGCGACACCGTCATTGCGACTCTATCGCTGGCCGTCGCCTCCCAGATCGATTTTCCGGATGCCGCCCGGCTGGCGAATCTGGCTGCCGGGGTCGTCGTCGGCAAGGTGGGAACCCAGCCGATTCATCGGTTCGAATTGGAGAATGTTTGGCGAACCCAAGGGGCCGGCTTGAACGGATATTCCCACCGCAAAGTATTCGCACCGGCCGCAGCGCTCACCCAGGCCGATGCCTGGAGAGCCAACCAGGAAACAATCGTCTTTACCAACGGCTGTTTCGACCTCCTGCATCCGGGTCATATCCACCTTCTGCATCAGGCCAAGGACCTCGGACAGCGCCTGGTGGTGGGCATCAATGCAGACGTCTCGGTCAAGCGGCTGAAAGGACCCGCGCGGCCGTTTCTGAATGAGCGGGACCGCGCCGCCATCCTGGCGTCGCTGGACTGCGTCGACTTGGTGGTGCCCTTCGACGAGGACACACCGGAGCAGCTGATCAGGCTGCTGAAACCCGACGTCCTCGTCAAGGGGTCCGACTACCGCTTGGACCAGGTAATCGGGCGGGAGATCGTTGAATCCTACGGCGGAAAAGTGAAGTTGGCCGAGGTGCTGGAAGGCTACAGCACCACCCGGATCGCCCGCAAGGTGCAGCAGTGCGGGCCAACCGGGCCGCGGGACCACCCGGAATAGCTTTGCAGCTGGACGGGTTGGGTTCCGGACCAGCCATGATTCGTTATTCAAGGGTTGCGGCAATCGATTTGAGCCGCGGCGGAATTCTTCTCGGTGTGGCTTGATCAACTAAGCTAATTGACATATCCTCCCTGTAGATTTCAGAATGAATGCGACCGACATCCTGCCCCGGTGGCCGATTATCCGGCCGTGAAAGGAGGACCAAATGCAACGAATGGGATTGTTCCTGGTTGGGTTGCTTGCGGTGGGCTGTATCCAAAACACATATCACATCTCACCCGAGTTCCACAACAGCGGAACTCTGAGCATTGACGGTCGTGTCGATGCGGACGACCCGAAGGTCACTGTAACGGTCGATGACGTTGCTGTGGACTGGAAGGATCTAAAGGAAATGGTCGAAAAGAAGATGACCAGTATGCCGAAAGAAACCAAGGAAACGGCGCAGGTCGGCTCTGCTGCTGCGGCGGCGCTTGCGCCGTCGCCGGCTCCCCGGATGGACTCCGCCGCAGTGGAAACGCCGGCTCGAATGACCCATTCCGTCCAGGTCGGGGCTTATCGCCAGCTCGAAAACGCCGAGCAACAGGTCGCTCGGCTGGTCGCGAAAGGCTACCCGGCACGGATGCTCAAACTTGAGGATTCCCGGAAGAGAGCATGGTACACGGTGCGCATCGGCGATTATCCCAACGCCGATTCGGCCCGCATCATGGCGGATGAGTTCGCGCAGCGCGAAAAGATGCAAAGCGTGGTGCGTCCGTTCGGGAGCCTTTGATCCCCCCTTTCCGGGTAACGCCCCGGCCGCGTTGTTCATGACTACCCGCTTGCGCGCGAGTCGGTCGGCGCAGGCGCTTCGAATCCTGCCGCTGGTGCTCCGGAAGCCGGCCGACTACGACGGGATTATGCCGGACGACGGCTTGAGCGCGGCGAATTGGCGCGAGGCCGTCCGCCAAAGGCGAACCGATCGTGGTCCGCAACGAGCGCTCCGGAGCGGCGATCGAGTGCACCTGTGCGCTTTCCGCGAAGCAGACCGCCGTTGTCCTGGCGGGTGGGCTCTTGAACTACATCATGTCCGCGTGACGACAGCCTCCGGACAAGGAGATCGCAGTATGGCAAAGATTCAAGTCAACACCCCCATCGTCGAACTGGACGGCGACGAGATGACCCGCATCATCTGGGCGATGATCAAGGAGAAACTCATCCTGCCGTTTCTCGACGTGGATCTGAAATACTTCGACCTCGGCGTGCAGAAGCGCGATGAAACCGACGATCGGATCACCTCCGAAGCCGGGCAGGCCATCAAACATTACGGCGTCGGGGTCAAGTGCGCCACTATCACTCCCGATGCCGAGCGCGTCACCGAATACCGTCTCAAAAAGGAATGGCCCTCGCCCAACGGGCAGATCCGTTCGATTCTGGACGGCACGGTCTTCCGCAAGCCCATTATCGTGCACAACATTCGCCCGGCCGTGCGCAGCTGGAAAAAGCCCATCATCATCGGCCGGCACGCCTATGGCGACATCTACCGGGGGGTCGAGTTGAAGGTGGACAGACCCGGCAAGGTGGAAC
>CAZNAX010000209.1:0-5458 GCA_964570965.1 uncultured Desulfatibacillum sp. | reverse complement strand
CCCGCCCGGCACCCTGGTGCTGCCGCTCTTCGCCCGCCTCAGCGCGGCCGAGCAGGGCCGGGTGTTCCACCCCGCCGCCGGCCGGAAGATCATCGTGGCGACCAATGTGGCCGAGACCTCGCTCACCATCCCCGGCATCACCTTCGTGGTGGATACGGGACTGGCGCGCATCCCGCGATACTCACCGCGCACCCGGACCACCGCCATGCCCGTTGCGCCCGTCTCGCGCAGCAGTGCGGACCAGCGCAAAGGGCGCTGCGGCCGAGTCGCGAACGGGGTTTGCGTCCGCCTCTACTCCGAAGAGGATTACCTCGGTCGGCCGCTTTTCACCCCGCCCGAAATCCTCCGGGCCAACTTGGCGGAGGTCATCCTGCGCATGCTCGCGCTCCAGCTGGAAGACGTTTCTACGTTCCCCTTTATCGATCCGCCCGACCGCAAAAGCATCGCCGATGGATTCAACCTGCTGAATGAACTGGGAGCCATCGAAGAAGGAGGACGGCGGAAGAGGGAAGGGGGAAGGGGTGAAAAAGACATCCGTTTGACGGAGATCGGGCGCATGATGGCGCGGGTTCCGCTGGACCCGCGGCTTGCGCGGATGTTGATCGAAGCGCGCAGGGAAGGGTGTGTGGAGGAAATGGCCGTCATCACGGCGGCTCTCAGCAGCCAGGACCCGCGCGAGCGGCCGGTGGAAAAAAGCGCGGAAGCCGATCGGGTTCATGCCGCCTTTCACGACCCGGCCTCGGACTTTCTGACCCTGCTCAACATCTGGAAGCGGTTCCGCCAGGCGCGCCGGACAGGCGGCAGCCACAGCGCGCTCAGGAGGTTCTGCCGCGAGCACTTTCTTTCCTATCGCCGCATGCGCGAGTGGGAGGACATTCACCGACAGATCGGGGAGATCCTGAAGGAATTCGGAAGTCGAAAGGCGGAAGGCGGAAGGCGGAATCAAGACAAGGGGGAAGTCGGAAGCTGGAAGAGTCAAAAAGGCGAAGCCATCGCTTCTCCCTTCCCCCTTCCCCCTTCCGACTTCCAGAAGGTTCACCATTCGATCCTGAGCGGCTTTCTTGCCAACATCGCACAGAAAAAGGACAAAAACATCTATCGGGCCTCCAGAAACCGCGAAGCCATGATCTTCCCGGGCTCCGGGCTGTTCAACCGGGCTGGTGATTGGATCGTCGCAGCCGAGCTGGTGGAGACCTCCCGCCTGTTCGCGCGGACGGTTGCCACCATCGAGGCCGGCTGGCTGGAGTCCGCGGGCGGCAGCCTCTGCCGTGCGAGCGTTCGCGACGCCCGCTGGGATGCGGCGCGCGGCGAGGTGGTGGCCACCGAGCAGGTGACGCTTTTCGGGCTGGCGATCGTGCCGGCGCGCACGGTTTCCTACGGCCGGGTCCGCCCCGACGCCGCCACGGATACCTTCATCCGCCAGGCCCTGGTGGGCGGGTTGCTTGGGAAACCTTTTGCCTTCTTGAGCCACAATCAGGCCGTGATTGCGAAGGTTCAGGCGCTGGAGGAGCGGCTGCGCCGCCGGGACCTGCTGATCAGCGAGGAGGGCTTCGTTGACTTCTACCGTCGCCGGCTGGCAGCGGTCTACGACCTCCGCAGCCTCAGTCGTCTGATCCGGCTGCGCGGGGGCGACGACTGCCTGCGCATGGTGGAGGACGATCTCATGAACTATCGGCCGGAGTCGTCGGAATTGAAACTCTACCCGCAGCGGCTGCAGGCGGGCGGTCTCTCCCTGGGGCTCAGCTATCGCTTTGAGCCGGGGGCGGAGGCGGACGGCGTTACGCTCCAGGTTCCCACCGCGGTGGCCAGCGCGGTGTCGCCCGCGGCAATGGACTGGCTGGTGCCGGGCTTGTTGAAAGAGAAGGTGGCTTTGCTGCTGAAGGGGCTGCCCAAGTCCCTGCGGACCCGGCTGATGCCGCTCAAGGACACCACGGATGTCATCCTGACCGAGATGCCCCGCAGCCAGGGGGCGCTGGTGACTGCCTTGGGGGAATTCTTGCAGCACCGTTTCGGGGTCGATGTGCCGTCTTCGGCCTGGCCGCTGGACGCTCTGCCGAACCATTTGAAGATGCGGGTAGCGCTCACTGCGCCGGACGGACGCGAGCTGGGTTCGGGCCGGGATCCGGCCATTCTGAGGCTCCAGGCCGCGGTCGCTCGGATTCCTTCGGACGTGAGGAAACGCTGGGAGCGCACCGGGATCACCCGCTGGGATTTCGGGGACCTGCCCGAGGTTCTCACCAGCCCCGCAGGCGAGCGTGCCGCCTGGGCGGGCTTCCCGGCTCTTTGCGTGCAGGCGGCGCGCATCGACCTGAAGCTCTTCGGCAGGCGGGATCTGGCGCTGGCGGCGCATCCCAAAGGCGTGGCGGCCTTGCTGGCCTTGCAGTGCGCGCGGGAGGTGAAGTTTCTCAGGCGCAGTCTGGCGCTGCCCGAGGAACTGCATCCAGCCGCGCGCCAGCTCGGAGGCGCTCGGCGTTTGGAGGACGCCATGGCCGAGCGGGTGTTTCAAGACCTCTGGGCCGTGAACCTGCGCACCGAAAAAGCGTTCAACGACCATGCCGCCGCTTGCGCGCCGAAACTTCTGGAAGCCGGGCGCGAGCTGCTTTATGCCGTGATTCCGGTCATTCAGGCGCATGCCGCTGCTTCCAAGGAGATTGACGCCTTATCCGGCGGCAAGGGCCTGCTGGCATTGATCCATGGCCGGTTGAAGGGGGATATGTCGACCTTGGTGCCGCCGAACTTCATCGCGCTTTACGATCGGCCCCGGCTCGTGCACATCGAACGCTACCTGCGCGCCCTGGCGATCCGTGCCCGCCGGGCGCTCGTGGACCCCGAAAAGGACCAGACCAAGGCGCTGGGACCGCAAACGTATTCCGAGCGGCTGAGGGGGATGCTGCAGACCCTGGGCCAGCAATCATCGCTGCAAAAGCGAGAGGCGTTGGAAGAACTGGCATGGATGATCGAGGAGTACAACGTGTCGATCTTCGCCCAGGAACTGAAGACCGCCGGCCCGATGTCGCCCAAGCGGTTGGAAGAGAAGATTCGGCAGATCGAGCGGATGGCCTAGGAAGGGGGAAGGCGGAACAAAGAAGGTTGAGGCTGGAAGGCGGAGGAAAAGCTGACGCCTTCCCCCTTTCGGCTTCCGAATAGGTCCGTCATGCAACGATGAATGCCATGCTTGAAAGCCCGCGGGTCAGCGTCATCATTCCCACCTACAACCGCGCCTGGTGTCTGCGGGAGGCGGTGGATTCCGTCCTGGCACAGGAATTCAAAGACTTCGAGCTGGTGGTCGTGGATGACGGCTCCACCGATGAGACGCCGCCGCTGCTCCAGGAATACGGGGATTCGATCCGGGTGCTGCACCAGCGAAACCGCGGCGTCAGTGCCGCCCGCAACGCCGGTATTTCCGTGGCGCGGGGGGATTTGATCGCTTTCCTGGATTCAGACGATATCTGGCTGCAAGGCAAATTGGCGTTTCAGGTCGAATTCTTCAACCGGCATCCGGGGGCCCTGATCTGCCAAACGGAGGAACTTTGGGTGAAAAACGGCCGACGGGTGAACCCCCGCAAACGACACCGCAAACGGGGCGGGATAATCTTCGAACCCTCGCTGCAGCTTTGCCTGGTTAGCCCCTCGGCGGTCATGCTGCGCCGCGGCCTGTTCGATCAGGTCGGCTTTTTTGATGAGCGACTGCCGGCCTGTGAGGATTACGACCTCTGGCTGCGGGTCAGCTGCCGCTTCCCGGTGGAGCTTATCGAAACGCCGCTCATCGTCAAACGCGGCGGCCACGCCGATCAGCTTTCTCGCGCCTGGGGGCTCGATCGACACCGGATCGAGTCCATCGCGAATCTTATTTCCGGAGGCGTTCTCACGGCGGCTCAGCGCCGCGCCGCCGAGTCCGTTCTGAAGGAAAAATGCAGGGTTTATGCCGGCGGCTGCCGGAAGCGCGGGCGCATGGCGGAGGCCGATCGCTACGAACAGCTTGCCCGCGACATTCGCAATGAGCAACGAGCAAAGAAAATGACCTAAAACCGGTGCTGATCCTATCGGCCCTTTGCTGGAAGACGTCTTGATCCAGGCCGTAATTTTTTCTTGACTTTTGCTGTGTGGTATGAGAATTATAATCTATAAATTATATTCATATTTTGATTTTGGTAAATATTTTAGGTTAGCTTGTAATATATGTAAGATAGTCTTAACTAACAACACAACGGAATAGGAGGATCGAACATGCGCGGAGTGAACCTGAGCCACTTTGGGGTCCTGGTTATGGTTTCATTGATTTTGGGGGTTGTCGGCTGCGGAGATTCCGGAAAGTCAGATGTGGCGAAATTCAGCGGAGCGTGGCAGAACCCGTTGAACCACCAAAAAGTCGTGCTGAATTTTAGCGGAGAGAACAAAACAATAACCATAGACGGCAAGACGCTCCCCATTACGATAAAGCAGTATGAGGTTGACAGGTACAGCGTTCACGTCTCGGACCCAGGGTTGGGAGAAAAAGAATGGAAGATCTTTCGAATCTGGGACGACAACGGCGGTACCTTTTCACTGAAAATTGAGCGCGACGGGAAAGCAGAAGAATTGGACCGCGTGACCGGTTGATTCTTTGCTCGGCCACTCGGCAAACGTGCATGCGCGCGTAAGGTCGGTTGAAAAAAGCCGGGTTTTGACAGCCAGAAGGGGTTGCGGGATGGGCCGCAACCCCTTCTTTTTATATAGCCGGAGCGTTGGTGCGATATCAAGGGCATAGCGCCACGGAGATCTATCAGATGAAATTCCGACTCGTCACTCGCTGCTACCCTTGAGTCACCCGGAGGACCTCTTCCAACGTCGTCACCCCCTCCAACACTTTTTCGATTCCATCGTCGCGCAGCGTGGCCATCTTCTCCTGAACGGCCAGGGCCTTGATGCGGTTGGAGTCATAGGACTGGAGGATGAGGGTTTTCAGCTCCTCGCTCATCACCATGATCTCGAAAATGCCGATCCGGCCGCGATATCCGGTCTGGAAGCATTTCTCGCACCCGACCGCTTTGAAGATGGGCTTTTCCGCGAACGGTTCGCTCCGCAATCCGATGCTTTGCAGATAAACGGTTTTGGGGTGGTGGGGCTGCTTGCATGCGGCGCACAGCACGCGCACCAGTCGCTGAGCGAATACGGCCAGGACCGAGGAGGAGATCAAAAACGGCTCGACCCCGATATCCACCAGCCGGGTGATGGCGCTGGGGGAGTCGTTGGTGTGCAGGGTCGAGAACACGAGGTGACCGGTCAGGGCCGACTGAACGGCGATCTCGGCCGTCTCCTTGTCGCGGATCTCGCCGATGAGGATGACGTCCGGGTCCTGCCGCACGATGGACCGCAGCCCCCGGGCGAAGGTGAGGTCGATCTTCGGATTGACCTGGATCTGGCTGATCCCCTTCATCTGGTATTCCACCGGGTCTTCGATCGTGATGATGTTGATGCC
>CAZNAX010000208.1:0-5468 GCA_964570965.1 uncultured Desulfatibacillum sp. | reverse complement strand
CGTCGTTAACCTAATTCACTATTCAAACTTTGACACTTAGAGCCTCAAGATGGCTATAAGGTGCTCTGTCTTGGGACTCTCGGAGAAGAGGAAATGGCCCAACATCGTGGGAGATAAATTCCTTGGTTGTCTGTGGTCAAATTTCACAAAGATAAACGCATGCGGTGAATGACGTGACGATATTCGTGCATCTCAAACTTCCGATTGGCCATGGGCAAGCTCCTTCCGGTAAATGGGGTCATTGCCGGAAAGCTTACCCGATTAGCGGTTCAGGTCCGAGATGCTTTTGGAACACACACACTAAAAAATGCGGATGGGTGGCCTCATTTCGGCGATCATCAACTGGCTCCATTTCGCCGATCACCAACTGGCCCTATTTCGGCGATCACCCGGTGGCTCGATTTCGGCGATCCGCCAGTGGCCTCATTTCGGCGATCACGCAGTGGCTCTATAGCACCGATCATCAACAGCCAGAACGGTCTCAGCGCGGAGGTCGAACCCCAGCGCTTCCATGCGCCCGATCAGGCGACCCTGCCGGTGGCGGACAGGCGCGAGATGCTTAGCCGCCAGGCTCTCGTCCCACCGGAAGCCCAGCCGTTCTTTCAATTCATGTATGTAAGCCGCCATTCTCCGCACCTTATGCGGAAATTATGTCTGTTATTCGCCGCAAAAGATAGAACAATATCCGCATATAGTGCGGAGATTAAGCGGGTTAATCTCCGCAGCCGCCGAGGTTCGCGTAGTTGCGAGCATGGGATTCTCCAACCGTTCACGATTCATTGTTGTCTTCTCATGAGGTTGGATGGTTGGAAAACACGAAGGCCCAGCCGACATCGGCCAGACCTTCGCTTGGGTGGATGGTTTCTCCAGTGCTAAATCTGACGCCCACTGTTCCAGACAACTTTATATAGGTTTTTGTCCCCTCTTACCCTCTACAAATTCATAATAATCACATTGGCTTTTGATGCGGAGAAATAGCATGGGTGCTCCGTCTAGTCCCAGTAATTGCTATATTTCTGACAATTTTAAAATTTGAGTTTGACAATTTTAAAGTCTGAGATTACGATATTTATCCATGTGGATCGAAAGAGAGATTGCAGCCGAACTTAAAAAGGCGGCGGCTACATTCCCGGTAGTCGCGCTGGTCGGCCCCCGGCAGGTTGGGAAAACCTCCATCTTGGAGAGGATGTTTCCGGACTACGATTATGTGAGTTTGGATGTAGCGGCCAACGCCGAAGCGGCGGAAACCCGTCCGTGGGAGTTTCTGCAGAAACATATGCCGCCGGTCGTCGTGGATGAGGTTCAATATGCGCCCGCCTTCTTCCGGCACATCAAAACCCATGTGGATGCGCACAAGGGGCGCAATGGCCTTTTCGTCATCACCGGCTCACAGAACTTTCTGCTGATGGAGAACCTGGCCGAGAGTTTGGCCGGACGGGCCGCGGTGATTCCATTCTTAGGGCTGTCTGGCGGGGAGTGGCGGGCGGCAATGGCTTTGAGCCGACTTCCAGATTGGGTGAGCTTCCTATGGAAGGGTGGGTTCCCGGCCCTCTGGTCCGCCCCCCGGGAAACTCCTTCAAAAGAGCGCTGGTACCAGGGCTATGTCGCAACCTATCTCGAAAGGGACGTGCGCAATCTTTTAAATGTAGGCAGCCTGCGGGACTTTGAGCGCTTTCTCAGGGCGTGTGCGATCCGCTGCGGGCAGGTCCTCAATCTCTCTGAACTGGGGAGAGATGTTGGCATATCCACGCCCACGGCGAAAAAGTGGCTGAGCGTCCTGCAGGCCTCCAACCAAGTGTTCCTGCTGGAGCCATACTTTCGGTCATTGGGCAAGCGGCTTTCGAAAACCCCCAAGCTCTACTTTACTGACACCGGTCTGGCCGCCTACCTGATGGGATTTTCTTCGGCCGCTACTCTTTGGGCGTCGCGGGAGGCCGGTGCGCTCTGGGAGACTCACGTCGTCAATCAGTGGCTGCGATGGCGGGACTGGCACGAACCGTCGCTGGGCCTTTGGTACTGGCGGGATCAAGGGGGAAACGAGGTGGATTTACTTTTGGAGCGGGATCGCAAAATTGCCGCCGTGGAATGCAAAATCAAGGAACGACCCGAAAAAAAAGATTTGCATGGGATCGAGCGACTGCGGACCTTTTACGGGGAAGAGGAAGTGCCGAAGGCTTACATAGCGTGCCCCACCGAGATAGCCTTCGATCTAGAGGGCGGCACCACTGCCGTATCGGGCTGGGAAGTATGGCCGCTCGGGCTTTAACCGAAACAACATCTGCCCCCGCGCTCCGTGCCCGCAGGTTCAGCCAAGCCCTTAGAATCACCATTTCAGTCAAAACAAATCAGCTGAGCCGACAACCTCCATCTGCTTGTATACTGCTCAAAAGTAATTCATGAATCGAGATCTGACACCTTTTATGCGGCACAGGAGGATTTCGCTATGTCATTCCGTTTTCATCATGTTCACATAATATGCAAGGACCTCGAGAAAATGATTGGTTTTTTCACCGAAGCCCTCGAGGCCGATCTGGTCCGGCGCAAAAAATTCGGGACCGCCGATGGGGCCTCCCTGGATCTGCAGGGCACAACCATCAACTTGCGGGTAGCCCGGGCGGACGAGAGGATGGAAGGAGATGCCTCGCGGCCCATATACGGTTACAACCACATCGGTTTGGAAGTTGAAGACATCGAGGCCGCTTTCACAGATCTCAGTGCGCGGGGGTATTCCTTTTTCATGCCCCCCACCGACATCCCCGACCTCCGGATTGCCTTTTTCCGGGGACCGGAAGATATCGTCATGGAACTGGTTCAGAGGATAAATGCCGGATCGTGATCCCGGCCGATATGGGATTGAATATCAACTTGGTCAAACCCCCGTTTGACATGCTTGACAGATCCCAAAGGGTACTTACCATTCTATCAACGGGTCACAAGAAACCGTGATCCGGGGAAGGGATGGGAGCTGAAGCCAAAAGGCGGCTTAGCAACCGTCTCCGAGCGGTACAGCGTCAATCTCATCTCCTTCCTGATATGCTATCACCCGGGCGGCCGCAAGGTCGCCCGTTCGTGTTTTTGCCCCACCGTTTTCGGGAGCCTTGCCGCGTCGCCGCAATATTCGGCTTCGCGTACGTCCAGGTCGCAGATATCGAGGGGTATGCTGTAAACGGGTTAGATTAATTTCGAAGCCCTGTTTCTTCCACCGACCTGCCAATCCCCACTTCACTTCCAGCAACCGATTTCCGGCCGCCCGAGTTTTTATCTCAAGTTTTTTTTACGACTGCCGATACTGAAAACAGGGGGGGGGCAGCGCATGGAATCTTCCCTGAAACGAATCTCGTTGATAATAATCCTTTACCTTTCATGGTTGGTGATTGCCTCTTCGGTGCAATAGGCCCCAAGCCGTTAACCTGCCCTCCCTCCTTTGCCGTTTTCCAGTGATTCGTCAATTTCACCTTTCGGCGGCCGATAGGGTTCCAGCTCAAGCTCAAGCGGTTCTTTCTGTGCCGGAGGATTCAATAGTGTCCGCATGGCGGCCAACTCTCCCACCAGTTGGTTCAACACGGCATAGACCCGGCCCAGGCCTTCGCTATCGCCTGCATCGAACATATCGGCAATGCGGTTTTTGATGGTGTCGATCTCTTTCATCCCCAACCCTCCTTTTGGCTTGCCGCGGTGAGGGCACCAAGCAGCAGCGCAGGCCGTCATCGGCGGTCTTCACGTTCGGCCTGCCGTCACCTCGTTGACTCCCCAGCCGATACCAAGCGGTATAAGTAAACAACGGTGCCCGGCTCCCGCCATCCCGCATTCGGTTAAAGTGCGGTCGAAAAGGTGATTGGTCAACAGCAGGGTCTTGAATTCAGAGCAGCGGGATGATGTTGTCATCTCACGTGTTTTTTTCACTCGAGAAGCATATGCATCCCAGGACAACCCGTTTTTGATGAACGTTCGCAAAAAACAGGTGTCGGTATGACCTCCAGCATCGAGGCTCTGTTTACCAAAGCCAGGGAAAGCCTTGCGGCGGCTGAAGTTCTCATCAAAGACGGATGAGCCATGCCTCTGACCGAAGCCGACACCTGCCGGAAGCTCGTCGTCCCCAAGCTGCAGGCCGCGAGTTGGGACAGCGATCCTCATTCCATCGCCGAGCAGCGCACCATCACGGACGGCCGCATCGTGCCCGTTGGCCAGGGCTTCGTCCGCAAGCCGCCCCGCCGTGTGGATTACCTGCTCCGTTTCGAGCGCAACTTCCCGCTGGCGGTCGTCGAGGCCAAGGCGGCCGCATCAATGTCGTCGAGGAATCAGAGTCTCTCCTTTTCACCAACGTCGGCGATTTCCTGCCTGGAACCGTCGTGGAGGTCATCCGGCGCGACGCACCTCCGGAAATTTACCGCAACCGCTTCCTTGCCGAGGCCATGGTCAACCTCGGCATGATCGACACGATCGGCAGCGGCATCAAACGGATGTTTCAAAAACAACGCGACCGCAATTTCCCGATGCCTGACTACGACCTTTCCGAAGCCCAGCGAGTTTAAGTGAGAATATTCGGCAAGGTAATCGATGAAAACTACACACGGATGCTGCTTGCCCGAACTGATTTAAGCATATGGGATGTGATCGCTTTGGATAAGGTCCAAAAGGGCAAGCCGGTAACTGATGAAGAACTCAAAGTCCTTAAGAAGAAACGGCTAATCGAGGGTAGACGGCCTAATTATTTCGTTTCGGCGGAAGTCGCAGCAGCTACGGAAACCAAAGCGGATTACATCAAGAAGCGCGCATTTGACAAAACTCATTATAAACAACTGGTGCTGGCATATTTGGATAAGTTCGGACCAGCCAAAAGAAGTGACATGGAAAAATTGCTCTTCGACAAGCTCTCGGATACGCTGACAGATGAGCAGAAAAAAACTTATATTATGAACTTACTTCAGAAAATGCGCCGCGAAAAAAGCATACAGCGCATTGGTGGCAGCCGGGGTATTGGAGCTAAATGGTCATTACATAATGCGCTGAGCAAGAGTCCAGATTTACATTGAATTTTATGCAATTAACTCGGTTCGTATCCCAATAATACTATTTAATTTCAGATTGTTAGAATTGCATAATTCGATGGCTTTTTGAAAAGGTTGCAGGATAATTATGCAATAAGCGCATGATTGGAGGTGCCATACCCTATCCCACACTATATCGCTAAACATGAAAGGGCCCCGAACGGGACCCCCTCACGCTCGTCCCTGCGGGCGATCCAGTTCCCTAAGCATGGATTTTATCTGCATTGACATGCAATGCATTACACTTTAATTTATGAGAAAATCTTTCGGAGAGGTGGACTGTCATGGGCTCGATTCAAAAATGCATTCGCTTGCCTGAATCGACGGTCAGGGAGATCGAGGCGGCGGCGGCGGAATCCGGAAGAGACTTTTCGTCGCTGGCTCGGGACCTGCTTGTTGAAGCGGTGAAGATGAAAAACT
>CAZNAX010000207.1:0-5508 GCA_964570965.1 uncultured Desulfatibacillum sp. | reverse complement strand
CGGGTTGGCGTTAAGTCCCCCGAAAACATCGCCGGTTCCTTAGCACAGCGCAACGCGTAATGCAACGGCTTATAAAGCCCTGAGACCCTTTCAATATTGACAAGCATGGCATAATTCCATAAGTGTCGGCTGAAACTTCCAGCCTAATCCCATCAGAAGGAGCATGCGCATGAAAGACGTTTCGGAGTTGAAATTTCCCGCAGAGCTGGGCTACGTCGATAGCCATGAATGGGTTCGTTCGGAGGGCGGCCGAGCCCGGATCGGCATCACGGACTACGCCCAGGATCAGCTGGGCGACGTGGTCTACGTAGAGCTTCCGGCCCCGGGCAAGTCTTTTGCGAAAGGCGCAGCGTTCGGCAGCGTGGAATCGGTGAAAGCGGTGTCCGAGCTCTACATGCCGATCGGCGGCAAGGTGGTCGAGATCAATGCCGCGCTCGAAAACTCCCCCGAGCTGGTCAACACCAGTCCCTACGACCAGGGCTGGATGATCGTCATCGAACCGTCCCAAGCCGAAGATCTGAAGGCGCTCCTATCCGTGCAGACCTATCGCGACAAATTGAAAGGATAGCCGTCATGCGATACCTTCCGCACACCCCCGAGGACATTGCGGAGATGCTGGACGCCGTGGGAGTCGAGTCCCTCGACGGGCTTTTCGCCAGCATCCCCGCGGACTGCCGCCGCAGCGCTCCGATGGTGCTGCCGCACCCCCTGACCGAGTGGGAGCTGAACGCTCACATCGACCGGCTGGCCGGCCGCATGGCCATAGGACCCGCCTACAAGGTGTTCATCGGCGCCGGAAGCTACGAGCATTTCATTCCCGCCTCGGTGGGGTTCCTTACGTCCCGGTCGGAGTTCGTGACTGCCTACACGCCCTACCAGCCCGAAATCAGCCAGGGAACCCTCCAGGCCATTTTCGAATACCAAACCCTGGCCGCACGTCTGCTCGGCATGGAGGTGGCCAACGCCTCCATGTACGACGGTGCCTCGGCTCTGGCCGAAGCCCTGCTGATGGCGGCACGCATCACCCGGCGATCCAAGGTGGCCGTCTCGAGGGCTATCCACCCGCTCTACCGCCGCGTGGTCGACACCTACCTGAAACCCACGGGCCTGGAGGTCCGCGAGATCCCTTTCGGACTTAACGGAACGACCGACTTGGGCGCGCTCGACGACCCCGCCGAACTGGCGGCGGTGGCCGTCCAGTCGCCGAACTTCTTCGGCTGCATCGAAGACGTGGGCGCCGTCTCCGGCCGGGCCCACGCCGCCGGCGGCTTGTGCGTGGCGGCCTTCAGCGAGCCGCTGGCCTTCGGGCTGTTCAAGAACCCCGGCAGCCAGGGTGCGGACATCGCCTGCGGTGAGGGCCAGAGCCTGGGCATCCCGCGCTCCTTCGGGGGGCCCGGCCTGGGCATGTTCGCCTCCAGGATGCAGTATGTCCGCAACATGCCGGGGCGCCTGGTGGGGGAGACCAAGGACAAGGAGGGCCGCCGCGGCTTCGTGCTCACGCTGTCCACCCGCGAGCAGCACATCCGCCGCGAAAAGGCCACCTCGAACATCTGCACCAACAACAGCCTGTGCGCCCTGACCGCGGCCGTCTATATGGCTTCCCTGGGCGGCAGCGGCCTGCGCGAACTGGCCCGGCTCAACTTCGACAAGGCCGAACACCTCAAATCGCGGCTGCGCGCCGCCGGGATTTCCCTGCCCTTCGGCGCGGCCACGTTCAATGAATTTGTGGCCGCCTTCCCGGACGGCTTCGATGCCACTTACCGCCGGCTGATCGCCAAGGGCATCGTCGCCGGGCTGCCGCTGGAATCCTATTACCCCGAGCTTAAAAATCATTACCTGCTGTGCGTGACGGAGACCATGGGCAAGGACGACCTGGACGCGCTGGCCAAGGAGGTGACCTCATGACGGAATTTCCAGGAGCGACCGGCCTGGTGCTGAACGAATCGCTGCTGTGGGAGAAGGGGCGCCGGGGGCGCTGCGGGTTCTCGCTGCCCCGGCGGGATGTGGAGCGCCGCCCCGCACCTGAAGCGCTCACCGGCGCGGGGCCCGATTTTCCGGACCTGAGCGAGGTCGACGTGGTGCGGCACTACATCCGTCTTTCCACCTGGAATTTTTCGGTCGATACCGGGATGTACCCGCTCGGCTCCTGCACCATGAAATACAACCCCAAGACCAACGAGCGCCAGGCCGGCCATCCCGGTTTGGCCGGCGCCCACCCCCTGCTGCCCGCCGACCTCTGCCAGGGCGCGCTGGAGCTGATGGCCGCGCTGGAGTGCCTGCTGGCGGAAATCACCGGACTGGACGCGGTCACGCTGCAACCGGGGGCCGGCGCCCACGGCGAGCTGGCGGGCATGCTCATCTTCCACGCCTACCACCGCCACCAGGGACGGGCGCGCTCCAAGATCATCGTGCCCGACACGGCCCACGGCACCAATCCGGCCAGCGCCGCCCTCTGCGGCTACACGTCGGTTGGGATTGCCTCCAACGCCGACGGCATCCTCTCCCCGGAAGCCGTGGCGGCCGTCATGGACGATCAGACCTCCGGGATCATGCTCACCAACCCCAATACCCTCGGTCTCTTCGAAGAAAACATCAAGGCCATCGCCGCCATCGTGCACGCCAAAGGCGGTCTGGTCTACTGCGACGGCGCCAACATGAACGCCGTGCTGGGCATGGCCCACATGGGGAACATGGGCGTCGACGTGCTGCACCTCAATCTGCACAAGACCTTCTCCACGCCCCACGGCGGCGGCGGCCCCGGGGCCGGGCCGGTCTGCGTCGCCAAGCACCTGGAACCCTTCCTGCCCGTGCCGCGGGTGCGGCTGGCCGACAACCGCTACGTGCTTTCCGAGGATTTTCCGCTCTCCATCGGCAAGCTGCAGGCCTTCTGGGGCAACATGGCCAACCTGGTCCGGGCCTACAGCTACATCCTGACCCTGGGCGCCGAGGACCTGAAACAGGTGAGCCAGCTTGCCGTTCTGAACGCCCGCTACATCAAGGAACGGCTCAAGGGAACCTACCACCTGCCCTACGACCGGCCGTGCATGCACGAGTGCGTCTTCTCGGACAGCCTGCAGCAGGCCCACAAGGTAACGACGCTCGACATCGCCAAACGCCTGATGGACTACGGCTTCCATCCGCCCACCATCTACTTTCCGCTGGTGGTGCCTGGCGCCATCATGATCGAGCCCACGGAGACCGAATCGAAGGAGGACCTGGACCTCTTCATCGAGTCCATGAAAGCCATCGCCGTCGAGGCCCGCGAAACTCCCGATCGCCTGCACCAAGCCCCCACCCGCGCCAAACGCAGACGGCTCGACGAAACCGCCGCCGCCCGCAAGCCCTGTCTGACGGGGTAAGGAGAGAGGGATGAGCGATGAGGACTGAAGAATGAGTTCATGACGAGTTCCAAGTCCTCAGTCCTCAATTTGGCCGCACGCAAATGATATTAAATTCGCAATCAGTCGGAGTTTTCTAAATTTTGTCATTCCGGCGAAAGCCGGAATCCAGTTAATTTAGAATGTTAGGGACCCCGGCGTTCGCCGGGGTGACGACAAAAGAGGCTTTCTGCGACGCCGTCGATGATGACCACCCAACAACAACGAACATGGTATTTCGTCGATTTGGGCCTGATCCCCTACCCCGAGGCCTGGGACCTCCAGCTGCGGCTGGTGGCGGCGCGCTCGCAGGGGCGGCTGCCCGCTGACGTTCTGCTGCTCATCGAGCACCCGCCGGTGTTCACCTTAGGCCGGCGCGGAGGGCGCGAAAACCTCCGGGTCAGCGAAGCGTGGCTGGCCCGGTCCGGGATCAACATCGTCCAAGTCGAACGCGGCGGCAACATCACCTACCACGGCCCCGGCCAGCTGGTGGTCTACCCGATCCTGCACCTGCCGAGCCTGGGCCTCGGGGTCGTCGATCTGGTGGAGCGCCTGGAGGAGGCGATGATCCGCACCTGCGCCGACTGGGGCGTGTCTTCGGGACGTAATGAATTGAACCGCGGCGCGTGGGTCGGCATGAAGAAGGTCGGCAGCATCGGCATCGCCGTGCGCCGCGGGGTGAGCTTTCACGGCCTGGCGCTCAACGTGAACCTGGACCTGAAACCCTTCGGCTGGATCCAGCCCTGCGGCCTGGAGGGAGTGGGAGTGACCTCGATTCAGGCGGAAGCCGGAAAACCGGTCGGCCTCGCGGATGTCAAACGGGTCATGCGAGCACACATCGAGGCGGTTTTTCAGACCGAGCTGACCTCAATATCAAAGGAATATCTCTTTTCGCTTCTGGGCGCTGCCAAAATGGCATCGTGAGCAGGTTGTGGAACCGATGCAATGACTGAAACAATTAAAAGGTCGCCGGCACCCCGCAAGCCGGACTGGCTGAAACGCCGGCTTCCGACCGGCGAGGCCTTCAACCAGGTGAGGGAGCTGATCGAGGCCGGCAGGCTGCACACCGTCTGCCAGGAGGCCAAGTGCCCGAACATCTGGGAGTGCTATTCCCACCGCACGGCAACGTTTTTGATCATGGGCGAGCGCTGCACCCGCAACTGCCGGTTCTGCTCGGTCAGCCCGGGTCTTCCCGGCCCCCTCGATCCGGGCGAGCCGGGCCGGGTCGCCGCCGCCGTCGAACGCATGGAGCTTAAATACGTGGTGATCACCTCCGTCACGCGCGATGACTTGCCGGACGGCGGCGCGGCGCACTTTGCGGCCACCATCGGCGAGATTCGGCGCCGGCTGCCGGAGACCCAAATCGAGGTGCTCATCCCGGACTTCCAGGGCGATGCCGCGGCCCTCGCTACCGTCCTGCGTGCCCGGCCGAATGTCCTCAACCACAACATCGAAACCGTCCCCCGGCTTTACCCCACGGTCCGGCCCCAGGCGGACTACCGCAGGTCTCTGGACCTTTTGAAACGCTCCCGGGCGTTGGCCCCCTTGATCCCGACCAAATCCGGCCTGATGCTGGGGCTGGGCGAACGACCGGAAGAGCTGCGGCAGACCCTGCTGGACCTGCGGGAGGCCGGCTGCCGCATCCTGACTCTCGGCCAGTATCTCCAGCCATCGCCGGAACATCTGCCGGTGGAGGCCTACGTTCCGCCCGATGATTTCGAAAAATGGCGGAAGGCGGCGCTGGAGATGGGATTCTCCGAGGTCGCCAGCGCCCCCTTCGTGCGCAGCTCCTACCACGCCAAGGAATCTTTCCGGGCGCTAACGCGGTAACGCCTCCGCGCGCTGCTCACGTTTATCGCGTTAACAGTGTCCATCGCACAAAGGATGCCACTCGATTTTTCAAGGGCTGATCGGCAGTTATGCAGGAGTTCTCTCGATCAATATTCTTGCGAGCCGCCCATCGTGTCTCATCATGGTGAACCTCCTGGACGTGAGAATTGACCAGTTGAATCCATATGGGTATATTGAATTTCCTGCGATAGATATAAGGCTAATGCTTGGAGGGGAAACATTTTAGGGAGTAACCCGAGTCAGGCGATGAACGCTCCGAACGTTATTAGCAATCCTAACG
>CAZNAX010000206.1:0-5626 GCA_964570965.1 uncultured Desulfatibacillum sp. | reverse complement strand
GCCGGTTTGAATTCTTTGTTGTAATCCCGGTGGCAGCCCTGGCAGTTGTCATGGTAGGCCTCGGCCAGGAATTCGAGTTTGGCCTTCTTGTCTAGCTTCGGGGCATCTTTGCCCTTGGGAGCCTCACCGCACTTCTTGTGGCACTCAAAGCATTTCTGGACCTTGCTGTCAGCCTTCAGGTCCTTCAGCGGCTGGCCCTTGGCATCGTGATGGCAGTCGCCGCAGCCGTTGGGATAAAGCTTGGCAAACTGTTTGACATAATCCTCGGAGTGCTTCTTGTGGCTGAACTGAATCTCGCCCTTGGTGTTCGGGCAGTCCTTGTTCTCGATCTTGATGACATCGGCCACCTTGGCGTAGATCCCGCCCGCAAAGAACAGGCACGCCACCGCAATCATCACCGCTACCGCCATTTTATTCCTCATCGCCTCTTCCTCCGCCTCCTTTGAGTTCTTGGTTCTTGCCTGATGGCAGTACAATTACCCAACTCAACGAATAGAAATTTTTATCAAGGAACCATCCCACTGTCAATGGGCATTTGTATCCAGGACGATTTCGGCAGATCAAGCCGGACGTGATTCGGAGGCCTCCTTCCCGGCTTTTCGGCGGCTTACGAGTTTAGCGCCGAAGATGCCGATTTCATAAAGGACAATCAAAGGGATGGCCATCAGGACCATGGAGACGACGTCCGGCGTCAGGAACGCCCCGGCCACGAACGACAGGATGACGGCATACTTGCGGTTGCGTTTCAAATAGACAACGGAAACGATGCCCAGGCGGGCCAGGCAGGTCAGAACCACCGGCAGCTCGAAGAGCAGCCCGAAGATGAACAGCAGTTTGGTGCTGAAATCGAGGTACTCCCGCATGGACGGCAGCGTGCGGATAAAATCGGCGCCGAAGCTCAGCAGGAATTTGAAGCCGGACGGGAACACGACGAAATAACCGAACAGGGCGCCGCCCATGAAAAAAAAGGATGTGACGGCGATGATCGGTCCCAACAACCGTTTTTCTTTCTGGTAAAGCCCCGGGGCCACGAACATCCAGAACTGATAGAGCAGGACCGGACTGGCGAGGATGATCCCGGCTAAAAAAGAAACTTTCAGGTAGGTGAAAAACGCCTCGGGGATCCCGGTAAAAATCAGTTTTCCGCCTTCGGGCATGACTCGGATGAGCGGGTAGAGGAGGACTTCGAAAAGCGTTTCCTTAAACGCATAGCAGAGGCCGAAACCGGCTCCGACGGCGATGAAGCTCTTGATGAGCCTGGAGCGCAGCTCCTCCAAATGGGCGGTGAAAGGAAGTTTTTCATCCTCGTGCATCATCCGCTTTAAATCCGTCCTGTGGCCCGCGAGCGGTTTCAGTTAGATCGGGGTTTATCTGCTGAAGGTTTTGGGGCTGCCGGTGCTGCCGGAGTTTCGGCAGGCGGCGGGGTATTCGGCGCGGCCCCGGCATTCCAGGCCTGGAAGGCATTTTTCAGTTCATCCAGTTTATCCCCCGAGGGGCGCGCGGTGGGAGTCCCGTCGGCCGGAGCGGTCACGGTAGCCGGAGCTTCGGCCGCGATTCCGGGCTGGTCCGCGGGCGGGGGTTCGGTCTTCGCTTCGGGCTGGAGAGTTTTGTTGACGTCGGATTGAAAGTCATTGAAGGCCTTCTTGACCTCAGAGAACTCGCTGTCGACCTGCAAGGTTTCCTTCAATTCGCTGGTGGCTTTCCGGAATTCGCGCACGGCGCGTCCCATGGATTTGGCCAGATCCGGCAGCTTTTTCGGGCCGAGGACGATCAACGCCACCACGGCGATCAGGATCAATTCCGGCATTCCGATGCCAAACATAGGTGCCCCCTGAAAAATGGACGCCGCTTGCGCCCGCGGTGCTGACTGGCAGCTCCGTGCGGGCTTTTGCGGCGGAAAATATCCTACATCCCCGCATTATCTACTGGTTTCCCGTAAAGCTGTCAAGGTGCGGCATCGGGTCGGAGCACCAGGAAATACAGCTTGCCGGGGTGTTTGAGGTGGCCGGCTGCGATTTCGGCGGCAGGGCCGCTGCCCCAGAAGAGATCCGCCCGCCCCGGTCCCTTGATGGCGCCGCCGGTATCCTGATTGAGTGTGAACCTCCGGCATGCCACCCAGGATGTGATACGGCCCTGGCCGTCGACCAACGGTTTTTGCGTCTCCACGAAGCTCAGCGCCGCCGGCGGGAAGGCCGCGCGGTCGAGGGCGATGGACCGTTCCGGAGTGAGTTTGACATTGATCGATCCCAGTGGGCCGTCCGGGGTGAGCTTGAAAAAGATGTAGCTCGGGTTGTGGTTCAGCACGCGCTGGATCTCGGCCGGGTTTTCGTTGAGATAGGCCCGGATGCGTTGCATGGACATTTCCTCGCGGCTGATTTTGCCCTCCTCGATCAGCAGTTGACCGACGCTGCGGTAGGGGCGGCCGTTGCTCGTGTCGTAGCCGAGGTTGAGCACCTGGCCGTCCTCCAAAACGACCTTTCCGGATCCCTGCACATGCAAAAAGAAAATATCGATCGGATCGCTGACCCACGCCAGGGCGCGGGCTTTGCCGTAAAGCGCCCCGCCCTCTTCGATTTCGCGGCGGTCGTGATAGGGGACGAGGCTTTTATCCTGAGTCCGGCCGATGAGCTTTTCACCCGCATATTTTTCGGAGAACGCCCGCAGGTCGACGGTCAGCAGATCATCCGGCCGTGCATAGATCGGGTACTGGTACTCGGGGTTGATGGAGCGACGGCCCTTGAGCAGGGGTTCGTAATAGCCGGTAAACAACACCTCTCGTTGCGGGTCTCGACCGATGGATTGATAGACCCGATAGAAGGCGCGGATGTAGTTCTGAAGGTTGGATGCGGAAGGCCGCACCTGGATGAACCCCTGGAAGCGCCGCAAGGAGAGCATGACGTGGGCGGCCGTGTAGCGGTCTCGTCCGAACTCGAACTCTCGGGAAGCGGGGACCGCCTGCAAATACTCGAGGCTTTGGGCGACGGCCTGCTCCAGCCCCTGGAAGTCAAGATCGTCGGTGAAATTCGGATAGGCGGACGGGTCGATGCGGACCAGCGATGGAGCAACCTCCGCCGCCGGCGGCCCGGGAGGTGGTTTCGGCGGCGAGGGGCAGCCGCTCAATACAAGAGCCATCAAAAACGCGAGAACGAGGCCGCGCGGGTTTTTTTTAGGAAAGCAATGAGGAGGTTTCAACATCGTTCCAGGTTCGTGTGGGCTATGATTAGACAGGATTTAAATGGATCATCCGGCCTGTTGATCCGGTCGGATGCGATTATTTTCTTCTACTTTTCAATGTGGCGTTTGTAAGTTCCACTCTTACCGCCGGACTTCTCGATCAGCTGAATGCCGGTGATGGTCATCTCCCGGTCGTGGGCCTTGCACATGTCGTAAATGGTCAGGGCGGCCACCGCCGCCGCCGTGAGCGCCTCCATCTCCACCCCGGTCTGGTCGACGGCGCGCACGCTCGTCCGGATTAGGATGCAATGCACCAGCGAGTCGGGCTGAAAGTCAACCTGGACATGGGTGAGTTTGAGCGGGTGGCACATGGGAATCAGATTTGCCGTGCGCTTGGCAGCCATGATGCCGGCGATTCGCGCGGTTTCGAGCACGTTACCCTTTTTGACTTTATGATCCCGGATCATTTCGAAAGTGTCCGGCCGCATGCGCACCTCGGCCGCAGCCACCGCCGTGCGCACGGTGGGTTTTTTTTCGGTCACGTCCACCATCCGCACCCGGCCTTCCGCATCGAGATGAGTGAGTTCGGTCATCGGTTCTCCACCTTGAGTCGCAAGAATCGCTAAACTTGGATGATTAGGTCTAAATTTTACCTGCAATATTGTCAAGAAGGCAGTTGATCGAGGCGAAACGCGCCAGGGGGGCGAAATTCCCCAGGATCGCCGGCCTGGATCGGCAAACCGGGTATCTGTTTGCAAAATTCATTTCTGTCATGAAAACAGGGTGGTAGGTTTCAAAAAGCGACGGGTCCAGCAGAGGCTGGGCTTTCTGGTACGGCATCTGCAGAAAAAACCGCAGGAATCGAAAGAATCGATGGAACGTGATCGACTTCAAATTGAAAGGAGCCCAAAATGGCGAGCAAGAAACTTCAAGCGACCTGCAGCGCCGATCAGAGCCTCGAGGAAGACCGTGACCGCATGCAACAGCAGATGGACCAACTCGTACAGGCAAGTTTATGCGCAAACTGCCGGCATCTCGGCGATTGCACCTTCCTGTCGATGGCCAGCAGCCCTATTCAGAATTGCGAGCTTTACGAGTGCGGTCTTTCGGAAAAGCCCCGCCTCGTCGTCGTGAAAAAAGCCTGCGCGCGCGTCGAGGAGCCGGAAAGCGAAGACACGCTGCTGGGCCTTTGCACCACCTGCGAAAACCTGAAAACCTGCAACCTGCCCAAGCCCGCAAGCGGGGTCTGGATGTGCGAAGAATACTGCTGAGTCGAGCCTTCGGAGGAAGAATACGCGCTCATTTTTTAGTTTTTGCAATTCGATAGAAGAGGCGCTATGCTGAAATCCCGACGCGGACAGAAGCGGGTTTCAGCAGGCTACCCGCTGAGCTAAAACCTAAACCGCTCTTTATTTCCAGAGGTCTAGACCATGAGCGAAAAATTCAACGCGTTTCAGATGGCCCAGGCGCAGTTCGACCGGGTGGCCGATATGCTCGCACTGGAGCCCGGCGTGCGTGAATTGTTGCGCTGGCCGATGCGCGAGTTTCACTTCACTATCCCCGTACGCATGGATGACGGCTCCGTTCGGATCTTCCGCGGGTTTCGCATCCAGCACAACGACCTGCGCGGACCGGCCAAGGGCGGCATCCGCTTCCATCCCCAGGAAACCGCGGACACGGTGCGCGCCCTGGCGACCTGGATGACCTGGAAGTGCGCGCTGGTCGACGTCCCGCTCGGCGGCGGCAAGGGGGGGGTGATCTGCGATCCGCGCCGGATGTCCGCCCGCGAGCAGGAGCAGCTCTGCCGCGGCTGGGTGCGGCAGGTTTTCAAGAACGTCGGGCCGCAGATCGATGTCCCCGCACCAGACGTCATGACCAATGCCCAGCACATGCTCTGGATGCTTGACGAATTCGAAACGCTGGCGGGCGGCCACTATCCCGGCTTCATCACGGGCAAGCCGATCGGCATGGGCGGCTCCCTCGGCCGCAAGGAGGCGACCGGGTTCGGGGTGATGTTTTGCGTGCGCGAGGCGGTCCAGCGCTTGGGCCGCGACCTCAAGGGGATGACCGCCGCCTTCCAGGGCTTCGGCAACGTCGCCCAGTATGCCGTGCGTTGGTTCACCCAGGCCGGCGGTCGGGCCGTGTGCGTCTCCTGTTGGGACGGCCGCGACAACGTCGCTTACACTTATCGCAAAGCGGATGGGGTGGACGCGGATTTTCTGGCTTCCATCGCCGACAGCTACGGCGCCATCGACCAGCAGAAGGCCAAGGATGCCGGCTACGAGGTGCTGCCCGGCGAGGACTGGATCAGGCAGCCGGTCGACATCCTTGTCCCCTGCGCCCTCGAGAACCAGATCAATGCGGAAACCGTCAACCAGATTGCGGGCAGCGTCGTATTGATCGCCGAGGGCGCCAACGGCCCGACCACGCCGGAGGCCGATCCGGTGTTGAA
>CAZNAX010000205.1:1616-5646 GCA_964570965.1 uncultured Desulfatibacillum sp. | reverse complement strand
CTATTAACCTTAGCAGTGATAAAACCACCATCGTTTTAGGCGACAAAACTTTCTCTGTCACAATGAAGCCGCTCACATCGGATAGTTACAGCCTTCGTGTTTCGAACGCGAGCTTGGGGGAGAAAGAATGGAAACTTTCCCGCGTGTGGGACGACACTGGGAAATCATTCGCGCTAAAATTCGAGCACGACGGCGAGACAGAAACTTTTGAGCGCGTAAAAATTTAAGAAGAACTACTTAACTATGGAAATTATCTTTGGAATTTGGCGATTGCGGCGGGGCTGGCTCTTACGGTGTGGACCGGCATAGCAGTTTGTAAGGACAGAGACAAGAAATCCGCTTAACTAAATAAAACTTCAGCAGAGGTCGAGTTAAAAAACAGCTCGGCCTTTTGCGCATATCTGCCATCAGGGTAAAATTTTCCGAGCCGCCCAAGATTTCAAATTCCCAACCGATATCTATCACAGGAAAACTGATGTGCCTGTGCTGGCGATACTGACAGCATAACTACAACTTTTAGCTATTTCAAAAAATAGGGGTATACGAACCGTATTATCCAAGGGCCTGTTTTCAGATTTTTTCTGAGCTTCAATCACCAATTTGCCTGATTAAATCATGGCTACTGCAGAATTATCCCCTTGCGTAAGCATACAGAGCTTGCAGTGTAGCTCTAAGCACCTTCTCTCAATTTTTTTAACACGGCCTCGGCAATCTCTTCAGCATCGGTTGGCGCCGCCCTATCTGGCCTTGCCAACTTGCGAATGATTTCCCCCTGGCGTTGGCACGCGACTTCACCATAACTCAAAAAGGTCGTCAACACCTTCTCGTGCCCGAGATTCTGGCTCCACGCCTTGAACTGCTCGGGCGTCTTGCAGATTTCCTGGCCAAGCTGGACAAGGGTATTTCTGAAACTGTGCGGGTTGAAATAAGGCAGGCCGGCGCGCACGAAGGCGTCGCGGAAGATCCCCCTGATGGGAGAGGCATTGCTCCAGTGCTTTCGTGCCAGGCCTGCGGCTTCAAACTGGCGACCTGTTCCCAGGTAGATTCTTGTGGCCGGAAACAACGGATCGTCGTTTCCCCAAAGCTTCTCGTCCCGCAGAAACGAGACCCATTCGGATACAACGGAGCGAACGCCCTCGCCCACCGGAAAAAAGTAGGTGTTGAAGGTCTTGCTGAATTTGGTTTCAACTTCGCGGGCATCCTGGTTGACGCAGCCGGCCATCATGTCGATATGCTTCAGCTTCAGAGAAGCGATGGCTCGGTCTCTCGCCCCGGTCAGAAGGGTAAATGCCACCAGCGCGCGATTCCGACGCTCGATCTCGGTCCCAGCCGGCATCGTGTTGATGACATGCTTGATCTGCTCCAGGGTCGGAACTCTTTGCAGCCTTTTTGCAGTAGCGATGCGGGTGTCTTTGTCCGACAGATTGAAATATTCAGCATCCGCATATTGAACCCGCGACTTGTAGCCCGGCTGCCACGCGAGCCACTGGAAAAAACGTTTGAGTTGGGTAAGGGTCGTATGCAGGGTCGCCTTGCTCAGCTTCTCCCCCGATTGCCACCCTTTCTGCTCTGCAAGGTGTTTTTTGAAGGCGACGGCCTGCTCGAAATGAAATGCCCTGAAATCGCGATACTTCGTATATGTCTCGAAGCGGCTCAAGGCCTTTGCGGCCGCATCGAGCGTGGGCTCACTGTGCCGCTTGGCCTCCTTCAGAAAAGCGAAGTACCGACGCTTGACCCGTTCATTGACAGGATTGTGATTTTGCATGGTCGGATGATCCCTCTCTCAAGCCACTGTTTACGGTGGGACTTGCCCTATCAATTATGTGTTGCACCGCTTCCGGGAAACTGATCTCCATTTTTCCCCGGATCTGCTCGATTTTGGCCAGGCTGACGCGTCGGTTCATGATGGCATCGCAGTCCGGGCAAATGGCAACGAGATTACCGAATTTCTCGGTGATGGGACAATATTCCGCCATGTCGCCGGCTGGCGATTTCAATGCTCGGCAGCGGACGCAATAAAGTTCGCCCGCTTTGCACGACTTTTTGTTTCTTGACCGGCGGGCTTGGAGAAAGGCCACCAGAACATGTCCAAGAATCAGCATGGGTCGCCTGTCATCGATGGCGACAAGCCCGTCTTTTATCCACCGGCGCACGGTGTTTTTATGAAGTCTGAACAAATCGGCGATCTCCTCCACCGAGTAGGGCGATGGATTTTCACGAGTCGGTGATTCGGTTGTCGTTTTCCCATGGCTTACCCAAAAAGCGACAGTTGCGCCTGATGACTCGCAGGCACATCGGCTTTGCTTTTTTCACGAGTCACGCTGACACTTTTTCGTTTCGACGGGATTGAAACCGATGAAACCGGCAAAACCGATTCCACCACGTCTACCTGCCAGGCCTCGGCCGATCGGCTTCCACTAGAACGGACGAAACGACGGCCATCGACAATTCGGCCGGCATGCCGCTTGATCCACCAGCCCAGCTTCCGGCGGTTGATTTCACCGCGTTCCTCGGCGATTTCCCTCAGCACCTCGCCCAATTCCTGGCGCTCCTTTGGCGATACGGCCGACTGCTGCACGGCGTCCCGCACCATGGCCGGCGTTTTGCCGAATGCTGATTGCCAAGCTTTCAGCAACCGCCCTAGGGTCTCTCTATCGGGATCTTCCGCCATGGCTTCGAACACCGAGACCGCGGGATCCTGACAGCCCAGCCACAATAGCGGCTGCCGGCACAGGTCTGACCAGTCGCCATACCCTGCCAATGCCTTGCATGGAATTTTCGGCCGGCCCGCGGCAATCCACGCCCTGACGATGGTCAAGGCGGCCGAGACATAACGTCCCCTCTCCCGCGATACCTCACGCACCAGATCCGGCCGTTTAAACGTGCGAGCCGCCGGCGTCTCGCAACCAGGATTGATTCGGATGGTCATGCACCGCCGGGTCATGTCCTGGACCGGCCCGACGTTGTTGCCGCTGGAAAGAAACAGCACCCGCGTGCCGACGGCCGCGGTCTTGGACACCCCCAGAATGCGCCCGCTGATAAACTCCGAGGTCAGCACCGTGCACAGGCTCTTGAACGCCAGCAGATCGCTGGTAAGGTTGTCGAACTCGATCACGGCCGGCGCCCGCAGCAGCTCAGCAAGCAGCATCTTCCGGCATTCCTCGTCGTCAGATGGAAAAGTGGTCGGGGTTCCCCGCTGGGGAGTGGCAAATGCGGTTATCAGCTCGCAAAGGTAGGACTTTCCTGATCCAACCATGGGTGCCCGCACATGAAACATCGGCGCATTGGCAAGGCTTGGCCGGACAGCGCCGGTAAGCATCGCCGCCAGGGTCGCCGCCTGATCGGCGCTTTCGGCGAAGGAGAACTCCAGAAGCAAGTCATTTAAAAGTGCCAGTGCAGCCTCGGCCTGATGGCGGTTCGGGGACTCGGGAACTAAAAATTCACGTGCACCGAAGACGCCGAACATCCCGGTGGCCTGATCATATCCTGGAGCCGTCATCAGGCTGTCATCGGAACGCAGGTAGGGCTGGCGTGCCAATCCGCTGAGCACCGGCAAGTGTGGATAACTGGGTGAATCAAAAAGTACCCCTGCATGGCGGGCTGGCGGGTCTATCCTCGCCCAGTCCTGGCAGCGGGCGTCAAATCGCTCCCAGGTTGCGGCCCCTGCCAGCGCCCTCAGCAGGGCTGGCGGGCCGATCTCCTGCACGCGGGTTTCCCGGGTGCCGGGGTCTGTGACGACGGTCACAATCAGACCCCCTCGCTGGTAGAACCAGCGTGAGTGGGCCAGCTCCCGCTCGGCGGCATCTACCACGCGGTTCAACTCACCAGGCATCACCCGGATGGTCGGTTTCATTCGCGCCGCGCTGCGCTCGATGTACAGCGTTCTCAGCAAGTCGCTGATATGCCGGTGTGCACAGTGCCCATGTAAGCACTTGAATCCTCCGATTGGCCAGAGCTCGTCGGGTTCGAAGTAGGCTGCGCCGTCATCCACCTGCCCGGTATGCTCCTGCATCCAGGGGCAAGTGATGTC
>CAZNAX010000205.1:0-1516 GCA_964570965.1 uncultured Desulfatibacillum sp. | reverse complement strand
ATGATGGTCTCCATCAGACGGTCAGCGACAATGCCATCGGCAAGGGGTTCTCGAAGCAGATACCCTACCTGGCAGTTACCCGGAGAGGTTTCGATCACCCAGGATGGCGGCAACGTCACCCGCTCGGTGGGTATTTTGCTGCCCACGTCATCAAGCATCACCGCATACTGGGCCTGAAATCGCGCTTTCTTTCGCCGATATTCGCCGCTCTCATCCGGCATGAAAACCGCAAGGCTGAAGAAGTTATTGGCATCAGCTGGCAGCTCCACGGCCAGGCCACTATTGCCCTGCCACGGTTCGCCTGACCATGACTTCTTAGGGACCGTCCGGGGGTCTCCTTTGAAGCTGACCACCACCGGCCGTGCATTGACCAACTCCCCGCAAAAGACCGTTCTCAGAAAATCCTGGTTGCCGACAAAAACGGTTTCATCGGTTTTTTCGGTTTCCATCGGCTCAGTCTGAAAAACTGTCACGTTCATCATTGCACGCATTTCATCGCATCCTTGCGAGCCGCTTCGAGCTTAGCCACCAGGTCACGTATTTCATCATCTGTCTTTCCAGCAATGCGCGCGGCGTTGAGAGCCGTTACTTCGTCGGATGGCCACCCGACCGCCCGCGCACCGAGTGAAACCGGCTTTGTCCAAAGTCCTTGCGAAACACGCAGATAGATGGTGGAGCGGGAAAGCCCGGACTCAGACTTAACGGCGGTAATCCTGAGGATGGTACGCTTCATCTTTGAATCTCCTTATGTGTAATTGGATTTTCTAAGACGAAGCATAATTGTGCGATTTGGGCGATACAATACCGGCGGAAGATCCAGGTCTGACAAGAAATTATATTAAATTTTAAGGAGTTAATTAGATTGCAGATCGAGACTATCGAGAGCTATTTAGGTAGAAATGCAGCAGAATATCAGGGGATTGGGTTGGGCGAAAAAATTCCGCCCAACTTTTTTAACCCTACATAACCCCGACTTCAAAAACCGATTTTGGACAAGTCTGGTGCGGAAGTCAAAATTGGGGGTTGCGCTTAAAGAGTGGAATTTAAAGAATAGTGCCAAAAAGGGGCTGATGTGTATCGGGCGGAGGCTTTTGTTTAGGCCTCGGCTTCATTCAAGTTGGATCTCTAAAGCCAGCAATTTAGGTCAATGTGCGGATGTTGAGCATCATGGCATGGCAAATATCCGCTGAAGGTTGGCGATTAGTAAACTGGTACAGGCAGTAACACTTGAATGGCTGTAATTAATTTTTATGGGATATATCCCCGAGGCACAATCTATCCAGGTTCCTCTTATCCAAGATGATATCCACACTTTCTTGGAGAGCGCTTTGTTTGAGATTACCTGAACAACACCATAAAAATTTCAAAAACCCCCAGAGATTAGATTAATCGCCGATATGTTACCCCCCTGAATCTCTTCCTCCATTGAACATCCGCCCACCATCATTGGTAAATGTAGATATGACAAGCGGGATGACAGCTGCGATCATGCCCGTCTGCATCACTCGGATTAATG
>CAZNAX010000204.1:0-5696 GCA_964570965.1 uncultured Desulfatibacillum sp. | reverse complement strand
TCTTCAGCAGCAGGGAATTGTAGGCGTCTCCGCCGATCACGGCGGCATCCGGCAGGCCGCTGCCGCGGAAGTTGTTGACGGGAAGACCGCCGGCGGCCGAGAGCGGTTCGGGAAAGACGGTCGTGCCGTAGACATACAGCGCATCTCCGGCCGGACTATTGCGGAAGGTCTTGGCATAATCGGTAGCGGTCTTGCGCAGGAAATCGGGATTCTGGTACTCCGGGTCAGCTGTCCCCAGCGCCGCCACGGCCCGGAGGTTCTTGGACCCCATCACGGCGCCGAACCCGTTGCGGCCGTTGAAGTGCCCCAGGTTGTTGGTGATGTTGGCAAACCGCACGAGGTTCATCCCGGCCAAGCCGGTCTGGGCCACACGGATCTTATCGCTGCCGAGCTCGGCACGGATGGCGTCCTCCGCCTCGCGGGCGCCCTGGCGGGCGATGACGGCGGCATCGCGAATCTCCGCCCGGCCTTCGGTCACCCAGAGATAGACCGGGCTTGCGGACCTCCCGCGGAAGACGATCGCGTCAAAACCGGCTTTTTTGAGTTCGGGCCCGAAGAAGCCGGCCGCCTCGGATTCCCCCGCCGCACCGGTGAGCGGCGATTTGCCCACGGCGGCGAATCGGCAGGCGGCGGCGATCGGCGCGCCCGTCATGACGCCGGCCGCCAGAGTGAACACGTTTTCCGGAGCATAGGCATCGACATGCGGCGGCATGTCGCGCAGGAGGTAATAATAACCGATGCCCCGTCCGCCCAGATAGCTGCGGTAAAACGCCTCATCGGGCGCTTCGGTTTCCAGACGGCGCCGGGTCAAATCGACGTGCAGGATTTTTCCGGTATATCCGAACGGCATGCTGGCTCCTTATCATGTCTTATTAGCCAAAATGAGCTCCCCCGCCTTAGCCTGCTCTTAAGCAATATCCGGCTGTTTGCGAGGTGTCAATCCCTTCTCGTGGTGATCCCGGCTCCCCCGGTCACTCCGGTAGATAGATCGTCCGGTAGCCCAACTGGCCGTCCCGGTATTCGTATAGGCGAAAGCCGGCCTGCCGCCCCCAGTAGCCTGCCACCGGAGGAGCGGCAAAGACGGGTCTGCCGCCGGTCCAGTGTAGCTCGTCTCGGTGAAAATGCCCGGTGATCACTGCTTTCACGTCGTAGCGGGCCATCCGCTTTGCCAGCTCCGCACGCGCCGGCCCCTCCCAACCCGGCGACGAGGCGAACTCGTAGTAGTCTTCGACCGCCGGCCGGTGGTGGAACAGAATGATGGGTTTGCCGCCGGAGGCCGCCAGGGCCGCTTCGAGTTCGGCCAGTGGCTCGTAGCCCTTAAGGGTGAACCCGAGGGCCAACGGCTCGGTGTAGGCCAGGATGAAAGCGACGCCATGGTACTCGGCCTGGTGGATGAGCGGGCCGACGTTCCGGGTGTAGGCCGCTGCGGTCGTTTCGAGGTCCTTCTCAAGGATGTCGTGGTTGCCAGGCAGCAGATGCAGCGGCGCCTTGAGGCCCCGAAGCAGTCCGAGCCCGGCATCGCGGACACCGGCATCCGTGATGTTGTCGGCAAAAATATCCCCGGTGTGCACGACGCAGGCGATTTGATAGGGTAGGCGGTTGATCTGTTCCACCAGCTTCCGGGTGCGTTCCAGGTGGTCGCGCTCGCCGAAATGGGTGTCGGTGATCTGCACAAAGAAAAACCGCGTCCCGGCCTCATCGCCCGCCGGGTAGGCTCTGACGCCGAGCGGCAGAAAAACTGCCAGCCAAAGCAGCAGCGCGCCGATCCAGGTTTGCTTGAGGAAGTATTTCATCATTGACCCTTTCGAAAGAAACCCCTATAGTCCCCGTCCGCCCGACCGGGACCCTGCAGCGACGATGAGTGGCTTAACCGAATTAGACCCAACCCGGACGAACCGGAACCAAAGTCAGTGCTATGCGATCAATGCCGAAATGTGCGCAGGAGGAAGAAGATGCCGATAGCCGAGCGGATGATAGCACGGGTGGCCGCCTTCGCGGTAATAAAGGACATGTTCGAGGAGGGCCGGCGCCTGAAGGCCGCGTTCGGACCCGACCGCGTTTACGATTTTTCCCTGGGCAATCCGGATGTCCCCCCGCCCGCGGAGTTCCGCTGCAGCCTGCGCGCGATGACGGCCGCGGAGACGTTCGATCACGGCTATGCGCCGGTTACGGGGCATCTTCACGTGCGCGAGGCCCTGTCCCGGCGTCTGCAGCAGGAGCAGGGCACCGCGGTCCCGCCCGATCTCATTTTGATGACCGTGGGGGCTGCCGGAGCGCTCAACGACATCCTGCGGGCCTTGATGAACCCCGGCGAGGAGTTCGTCACTCCGGCGCCGTATTTCCTCGGGTACGAGAACTACGCCTTTCTCGCGGATGTGACGCTCGTCGCCGCGCCGACCGATGAGCGCTTTCATCTGGACATCGCCGCCATCGAGAGAAGCCTTACTTTTAGAAGCCGTCTGGTCCTGATCAACTCGCCGAACAATCCCAGCGGCGCCGTTTATTCGAACGCCGAACTCAAGGCTTTGGGCGATCTGCTGCAACGGGCGAGCGCCCGCTTCGGCAAGCGCATCTATCTCGTTTCGGATGAGCCCTACCGGCGCATCGTCTACGATGTCGCGGTGCCGCCGGTTTTCGAGGCCTACCCGCACGCCATCGTCGTGAACTCGTTCTCGAAAGAGCTCAGCCTGGCCGGTGAACGGATCGGCTATCTCGCCGTTCACCCCGAAGCAGAAGACGCGGCGCAGATCCTCGCCGCAGCGGCGGCCGTCAACTCCATGAGCGTCGTCAATGCGCCCAGTCTATTCCAGCAGGCCGCCGCCCGTGTGCTGGGAGCCGGTGTGGATGTTTTGGCCTACCGCCGCCGGCGGGATCTGATGGCCGCGGTACTTCGGGACGCCGGCTACGAGTTCACGCTGCCCGAAGGCGCGTTCTATCTCTTTCCCAAAAGCCCCATCGCCGACGATCTCCGCTTCACTCGAGCGCTGAAGGATGAGCGCATCCTGGTCAGTCCCGGCCGCGCCTTCGGAACACCGGGTTACTTTCGAATATCCTACGCGGTTCCGGAAGCCGTCATCACCGGCTCCCGGGAGGGATTCCGTCGCGCTCTTGAAAAAGTGCAGGCCTGAGGCCCGCGGCAGCCGCCTCCTCACCCGACGCTTACCCGGACGCGGGCGCCTGCCAGGACCTCGGCGATGCGCGCGGCAGCCCCCACGCCGGCGGCCCGCAGCGACCGAACCAGTTCATCGGCCTGCGGATCCGGGACCGACAACAGCAGGCCTCCCGAGGTCTGGGGATCGAAGAGCAACTCCTCTTCGACGGCGCTGAGTTTCAACTGCGATTCCCACGAACCTTCCACGGCTTTGCGATTGGCCGGGTTGCTGCCGGTGGTTTCCCCCCGGCGGTACATGGCGGCCGCATGCGGATGGAACGGCAGGCTGCGATAGGACAGGTGGATGCGCGTGGTGCTGCCGCGCGCCATCTCCAGACAGTGGCCCACCAGGCCGAACCCGGTGATGTCCGTAGCGGCGTGCACGTCGAACCGGCGCGCCACCTCCAGCGCCGGGCCGTTCAGTGCGGCGATCTCCGGCAAGATCGCTTCCAGATCGCGATAGGGAAGCTTGCCGGAACGGTTGGCATTGAAAAGCACCCCGGTCCCTAACGGCTTGGTCAGGACCAGCGCGTCCCCCGGTCGCGCGCCCGCATTGGTCCATATGCGCTCGGGATGCACGACCCCTGTCACGGCCAGCCCGTATTTCGGCTCTTTGTCGTCCACCGAATGGCCGCCGGCCATGCAGGCACCGGCCTCCAGGACCTTGTCGTTGCCCCCGCGCAGGATCTGCTTGAGCAGACCCATGTCCAGCGCCTTGGAGGGATACATGACGAGGTTCAACGCCAGGATCGGCCTGCCGCCCATGGCGTAGACATCCGAAAGCGAGTTGGCGGCCGCGATCTGTCCGAACCAATAAGGGTCGTCCACCGGCGGTGTGATGAAATCCACCGTGCTGATCACGGCCGTATCCGCGGAAAGACGGTATACGGCCGCATCGTCGCTGGTTTGAAATCCGACCAGCAGGTTCGGGTCGGCCGGCATGGCCAGTCCTTTGAGCGCGTCCGACAGGTCCGCCGGACCGATCTTGGCGGCTCACCCGCAGGTGCGCGACATGCCCATCAGCGTTTTTTTCTTCAAGCGGAACATGGCCTCTTCCTTTCGCCCTCTTTCCCCGCCGCTCCGGGTCAAGATACCATCGTTCCCGTGCCGTCTTGCTTTTTATAGCGGCGCAGGGGCCTTCATATCAAATCAATTCTGTCAGGGGGCTCATAAAAAAACAGGCGCCGGATGCGGTCTGCCGGCGCCTGTTTTTGAGGGGGTTCAAGGCGGCTAAGCCGCCTCCGCAAGGGCGGGATCGAGCGGGGCCCGGCCGGCCGCCTCATACACTCGACTTACAGCCTGCAGGTCCAGCGCGTCTATCCGGCGGATTTGACCTTGGCCATCTGCTCTGCGATGGTGCTGAAGGCCCTGGTGACGACCGAATCCGGGTAAGTGCGCTGAAACGAAACACCGGAGTCGCCGCAGGCTACCATGCGCGGGTCCATGGGGATCCGGCCGAGGAAGGGGACGCTCATCTCGCGCGCGGTCCGGTCCCCCCCTCCCGCTCCGAAAAGATCGATCAGCTCTCCGCAATGCGGGCAATGCAACCCGCTCATGTTTTCGACGAGCCCGAAAATCTCTAGTTTGACGGTGCGGCAGAAATTAATGGACTTGCGCACGTCGGCCAAAGCGACTTCCTGGGGGGTGGTGACGATGACGGCTCGGGCGTCCGGGATCTGCTGGGCCACGGTCAGGGGTTCGTCTCCGGTTCCGGGGGGCGAATCGATAATCAGAAAGTCCAGATTGCCCCATTCCACGTCGGCGATGAACTGCCGGATGGCCGAAAATTTCAACGGCCCGCGCCAGATGATGGCATCGTCGCGATGGGGCAGAAACGACTCCATGGAGATTGCCGAAAGGTTCTCCGAAAAACGCATGGGGTTGAGCTTACGGTTGGAATTGACGTCGGGCATGCCCGTGAGCCCCAGCATGCGAGGCACATCCGGGCCGTGCAGGTCCACGTCCATAATCCCCACCTGGAACCCCTTGTCGGCCAACGCGATGGCGAGGTTGACGGAGGTGCTGGTTTTGCCCACCCCGCCCTTGCCGCTCATCACGACGAATTTGTTCGTTATTTTTTTCAGCGAGCTTGCTACGGAAGCGTCCTGTTCATCTTTGAGCTGCTGCGGGCTCTTGGGCACCTGGTCGAGGATTTCCGTCATCCGAGATATCTCCTTTACACGACAAGCGGAATTTTTATGGGTGCAACGAATGAACTCTGATTCTAACCCGCAGGATCCGGTTGTCAAGCAAGCAAAAAATATCTTCGTTCGCCGGCCCGGGGTTCACCAATTCTTCTGGACTTCTTCATCGGTTTGATATTAGAATTCCGTAAAACTATATATATAGAAAGCAAAAGGGAAAGCCCCGATGACCTGTCTGAAGATGCTGCTGATTCCTTGTCTGTTCCTGTCTCTTTCCATCGATCCGGCCATGGCGGCCACCCTGCGAATTCCTCTTAAAAAGATAGCACCGGTCCAGGACCACCAGCTCAGGGGATCGATGGACAACTACAATTTCACCATCCCCATCCCGGAGCGCTGGA
>CAZNAX010000203.1:0-5810 GCA_964570965.1 uncultured Desulfatibacillum sp. | reverse complement strand
ACTTAGATTCAGAGCATTGCCTTTCATATCAGAGCGCCTTCAAGGTTGCGGGTAGCGGTAACGCCCCGGCGGGTGCATTCCCGTAAGTCAGCCTTGCGGCGCTTTCGTTTTAGGTATAATCACCACCGGCCCGGTTGGCGCGGCTGGTCGGGCCATTTGCGAAAGAAGAGATCCGTATATGACACGCAGGGAACATCTTCACCGGGTTTTTATAATTTGTTGTCATTGCCTTCGCAACATAGTTTTCTATAAAGCTGGTTGGCGAAAAGGTTCATTGATCTTCCGGGCTTTTTTCTGGATTACCGTTAACGGCAATTTCATGGATATTTGTGTGCTTGAGTGGTGCAAGCTATTTGGCGACTCCAGGGGGAAACATTCCTGGCAAAAAGTGGTTTCAGACCCTGAATTATTCTACAGCGGGTTGCTACATCATTTGAGCCTGACTGAAGCTGATTTCAAGGCCTATATAGATGCTGTACGCGACTATCGTGATAAGTTTGTTGCTCATCTCGACTCAGCAGAAATTATGCGCCCGCCAGTATTGGACGTAATGAAGGGATCTACGGCATATCTATATGACTATCTGCTATCCCATGAAGACAAAGGCGACTATTTTACCGAGTGGCGCTCCTCAGCCTTGTTTTTCGAGGCTCATCAAGAAATGGCCAATCAGATATATAGGTGTAAGCGATGACTGGCAAGGAATATAACGAATAAGATAGCATAGAGGGGCGATATGGGCGTGATCGTTAAAGAGCGCAGACCTGGGGAATGGTGGCTCTACATAAACCACAACGGAAAGCGCAAAGCCAAGAAGGTCGGCACGGAACAAGCTGCGAGGCATGCCGCCGCCAAAATAGAAGCAAAACTAGTGCTAAATGAATTTGAAATTGAAAAGCCCAAACCTAAGACCCTGACGTTTCAGAAATACGCCGAACTGTGGCTTGCTCTGCCCCATTTCACCCCTGCCGGTGATCCGTGGAAAGAGTCAACTTTCGATTCATATAAGGCAAATCTTGAAAAGCATGTTTATCCGGTTATCGGAAACCGCCCGATCGACACTATCAAGCGCAAGGACATCCGCCAGTTATTTGACAAGCTATCGATGAATGGCCTTTCACGGTCAACCCAATCCTTAATCAAGGCACCCGTGAACAGCGTGTTCAAATATGTGGTGGACTCCGAGGACATCGAGGCTAATCCGGCAGCAGGTCTGAGCATTTCCGCACGAAAACGACAACCGGAGATCGAACTCTCACCGAGCAAGAGGCGAAAACACTTCTTTTGCAATCGAAGCTGTTCATGGCCGGGTATTACTATCCTCATTTCCTATGTATGCTGCGGAACGGAATCCGCTTGGGGGAATTGACGGCGCTGCAATGGCAAGACATTGATTTCGGCAAACGCCAGCTTGAGATCAGGCGCAGCAGCCGCCGGGGGCGCGTGACCGATACGAAGAACCGCAGACGCCGGCGCGTGGACATGACACCGCATTTGACCGAGACCTTGAAGAAGTGGGAGACCGAGCAGAAAAAACAGGCGCTCAAGCGTGGAGAGGCGCTGTTAAATGATGCTTTTGTGTTCGCCAACAAGGAAGGGGCGCTGCTGTGCCATATAGCGCTCGCCAATGCCCTTAGAAGGTGCCTATCAGCCGCCAAGCTGCGACAAATAAGAATCCATGACCTACGGCATAGTTACGCCACAATCAGGCTTTTAAAGGGGCACAACATAGGGGATGTGTCATACCAGCTTGGGCATTCCAGCATATCCATGACCTATGACGTCTATGGTCATTGGGTGCCGGGCCACTTCAAAAGCGAAGTTGCCGAGCTTGACGGCCTGCAACCGGACGCAACCCCCGCGCAACCAAAAACGAAGGCTATCAAAAAACTATAATGCTTCCAGCAGCTTTTCATGGATATTGTCGAATCCGCCGTTGGACATGATCAGCACCACATCGCCGCTCCGGCCGGTGTCGACGATGGACGCGATGATGCTTTCGGTATTCGGGAAATAAACGGCATGACGGCCCTGCCGCTGAAGATCCGCCACGAGCGTCTCGGCCGAAAAGCGCTCGGCCTCAGGCACCTTCTCCAGCATGGAGGGCCTGCGGATGCAGACCCGATCCGCGCCGTCGAAGGCTTGCGAATAGATTCGCTGAAACACCTTGCGCATGCTCGAGTTCGTCCGCGGTTCGAAGACGGCGACCAGCCTCCGGCCCGGGTAGGATGATCGAACCGCCGCGATCGTTTCGCGCACGGCCGTGGGGTGGTGCGCGAAGTCGTCTATGACGATGATGCCGCGCTTCTCCCCGCGGATTTCCTGGCGGCGCTTGACGCCCTGGAAGCTTTCCAGGGCCTCGGCCGCTACCCCGGCAGAAACCCCCAGGTGGTCCGCGACCGCAATAACGGCCAAGGCGTTCAAGAGGTTGTGCCGGCCGATCATGCGCGTACGAAAGCAACCGAAACGCTCGCCCGCCCGCTGCACGTCAAAGGCCGTCCAGGGGGGGTCTATCGCGATCGGTCCCAGACGCCAGTCGGAACCGGTTTCGCTGCCATAGCGCTGCACGACTGCCGCAGCGCCGACGATCACCGCATCGATGGCCGCATCCTGGTCGTAGGCCACCAGCAGGCTGCCGCGACCGAGCCCCCCCACCAGGTCCCGGAAAGCGCTCGTGACGTGTGCGAGATCGCGATAGATGTCGGCATGATCGAATTCAATACTGGTCAGCACCGTGGCCGCTGGCACATAGTGCCGAAACTTGGGTCCCTTGTCGAAAAACGCGGTGTCGTATTCATCGCCCTCAATCACGATGTCACCGCCATGGCCCAGGCGGTAGTTGCTGTCGAAATTCAGCAGGATACCGCCGATCACGAACGAAGGCTCGCGGCCCGCTGCCTGCAGGACCCACGCCAGCAGAGCAGCCGTCGTGGTCTTTCCGTGGGTGCCGGTGACCATCAGGGTCTGCTTGCCGGTGGCGACGAACCGGTTGACGGCCTGCGGCATGGAGCAGTAGGGCAGGCCTTGCCGATCGCACTCGATTGCCTCTGGGTTCGTGCGCGGCACGGCGTTGCCCACCACCACGAGATCCGGCCGGTACGACAGGTGCTCGGCACGGTACCCCTCCATCACCGCAATGCCCCGATCGGCGAGAAAGCGGCTCATGGGCGGATACACCTTCTGGTCCGAGCCCGTGACTTCGTAGCCCAGGTCCCGGAGCATGCAAGCTAAAGCGCCCATAGCCGTCCCGCAGACGGCGATCAGGTGAATCCGCCGCACCGCTGCGGGGATATGGTTCTTGCTCATGTCCATAACGTCGGAAAACTAACAATCCGTGCAGATTAGAAATGAAAAGAATGGCTTCGTAAAGAGGCCCGGTCAAAGCGGGCAGGCCCCGCAGAGCGAGGCTTACGCCGGCCCGCCGCAGCGACAGCGGGGTGAAGCGCCACGCCGAGATGGGGCTATTGACGAAGCCGTTCGAGGACTTTTTCGGCCGCCCGAACGGTGAAGTCGATGTGCACGGAGGTATGCGCCGAAGAGACAAAGAGCGCTTCGAACTGCGAGGGGGCGATGTAAACTCCCTCGCGGCGCATCCCCTGGTAAAATTTCGAAAAAAGCGATAAATTGCTCTTCTTGGCATCTTCGATGTTTCTAACCGGATCGGCGCACAAGAACATGCCGAGCATCGACCCCACGTGGTCGACCTGCACCGGAAATCCGGCCCGGGACGCGGCGGCGGCCAAGCCGGCGCAGAGCCGCTCGCTTTTCTGCTCCAGCTTCTCATAGAACCCCTTCTTCTGGAGCTGCTTCAGAGTGGCGATGCCGGCCGCCATAGCCAGCGGGTTACCGGATAGGGTCCCGGCCTGGTAGACCGGCCCCTGCGGAGCCATCTGGGACATGATCTTGCGTCGGCCGCCGTAGGCCCCCACCGGCAGGCCGCCGCCGATAATCTTGCCGAAACAGGAGAGGTCCGGTTGGATGTGGTAAAGGCTCTGCGCCCCGCCGTAGGCGACCCGGAAACCGGTCATGACCTCGTCGAAGATCAGCACTGCACCGTGCTTCGCCGTGAGCTTTCGCAGGCTCTGCAGAAAGCCCTTCACCGGCGCCACCAGACCCATGTTGCCGGCCACCGGCTCGACGATGACGCAGGCCACTCGGTCCCCCTGCTTCTCCATGGCCCGGCGGAAGCAGTCGATATCGTTGTAAGGCAGTGAAAGCGTGTCCCGCGCCGTCGGCCGGGGGACGCCAGGGCTGCCGGGGATTCCGAGCGTGGCGACGCCGGAACCTGCTGCCACGAGCAGCGTATCGGCGTGGCCGTGGTAGCAGCCGTCGAATTTGATGACCAGATCGCGTCCGGTATAACCCCGCGCCAACCGGATGGCGCTCATGGCCGCCTCGGTGCCGGAGTTGACCATGCGCACCATTTCCACCGACGGCACGGCGGCGATCACCATCTCCGCCAGAGTGATTTCGAGGTCCGTGGGCGCGCCGAAGCTGGTTCCGCGCTGCATCGCCTTTTGAATGGCGGCCACCACCGCGGGATGGCGATGGCCTAAAATCATGGGGCCCCAGGAGCCGATGTAATCGATGTAGCGGTTGCCGTCCGCATCGACGATTACGGCGCCGTCCGCGCAGCGGATGAACAGCGGATCGGCACCCACGGACTTGCAGGCCCGCACGGGGCTGTTCACGCCGCCGGGGATCGACTTGACGGCGCGGTCGAAGAGACGGCATGAATTCTTGGGTGTTTTCACGGCAATGATCCTTTCGGAAGGCGGATTTCCTGTTGACTTTTTGAAAGCTGCGGCAAAATATCAGAACCTATAAGGTGGGTCAAGCCGATCGCCGTGCCGATTCAAGGTGATGCCGACCGGTGATGGATCTCATGTTTAGAAACCCGGCAAGCGAATCCGCCTTGCACCGCCGCAGCCGAAATGAATAAATCGCGTTCTCCACAGAACCTCGCCAAGATGCTGGCCTACATCCTTGGCCACCGGCCCGATGAATTCGGTCTTTTCCCGAACGGGGGCGGCTACGTCCGCATCAAGGACCTGCTTAAGGCCCTGCACGAGGAAGAAGGCTGGGGGTATGTGAACGAATCCCATTTGCGCGAGGTGCTGCTGACGACCCCGGCTCCGGCGTTCGAAATCGAAGCGCGCCGGGTTCGCGCTCTGAAGCGCGAGGCGCTGGCGGTCGAACCGGCACCCGAGCGGCCGCCGAAGCTGCTTTATGCCCATGTACGCCGAAGAGCCTACCCGTGGGTCCATGTCAACGGGATCCACCCGTCCGCCCACCCCCAGGTCGTGCTGGCCGCGCAGCGCGATCAGGCCGAACGCCTGGGCCGCAGAATCGACCCGGACCCGGTGATCCTAACGGTGAACGTTCACGCCGCCGAAGGCCAAGGCGTGGCGTTTGCCCGATTCGGCGCCGGCTGGTTTCTGGCGGATCAAATTCCGGCCGGCTGCTTCAGCGGCCCTCCCGTGGTTCCCGACCCGGCCGAGGAGGCTCGAAAACCCCGGCCGCGCGAAAACGGGTCGGAGCGCCCAGCAACCCCCGGCAGCTTCATGATGGACATGGAACGGGCTGCCGGCTCAGCGGTGCCGGAATCCTTGAAGCGCCGAACCCGCCGTGGAGGCAAGATCGACCCCAAGCGCCTCAAGCGCGGAAAATGGAGCCGGGAACAGCCCCCCTGGAAAAAAAATTGACAAGGGCATGCAAAGCTGGTAGAAGTCGCGTTCGTCGTTTTATGGAAACGCTGTGGGGGCTGCTAGCTCAACTAGGCAGAGCAACTGACTCTTAATCAGTAGGTT
>CAZNAX010000202.1:0-5874 GCA_964570965.1 uncultured Desulfatibacillum sp. | reverse complement strand
CCATGTCCATCATGATGCGCGCCCGCGCCCGGTCGATGCCGAGCGCCTTGCGCTTTTTATCGATGTGGGCAATCATCTTCCGGGCGTGAAGCAGGGGGTCGACCTCCAGGTCCCACATGCCGCCGTAGAGCTTTTCGAATTCCTCGAAAAGATACTTCTGAAAAACCGGCGCGCCCGATACCGGCAGGGTGACGCCGAAGACCGTGTAGACGCCCGAGGCGACGAAGTAGTGGCCGATGCTGATGGCCTTCTCGCTCATCCATTCCGGCGCACTGCCCGCCGCGGGCAGATCGCTGATGTCGTTGCCGAGACCGCCGGCCTTGACCACCTCGACCGCCGCCAGCAGGATGCGACTGTTGTCCACGCACGAGCCCAAGTGCAGCACCGGCGGGATTCCCACGGTTTCACACACCTCGGCCAAACCCGGACCGCAGAACACCTTGGCGGATTCGGGGGTCAGCAGCCCCTCCATGGCGCAGGCAATGGCATTGCAGCCGGTGGTCAGCACGATGACGTCGTTTTTGATCAGCTCTTTCACCACCTGGATGTGGCCCTCGTTGTGGCGGGTCCGGACGTTGTTGCAGCCTACCACCCCGCCGATGCCCCGGATGCGTCCGTTGATGATGTTGTCGTTCAACGGGTGGTAGGACCCGCGGAAGCTTCCCCCGAGATGGTATTCGATGGATTCCACGCCGAACCCCGCGATCATAGGCGCCTTCTGCCGCGGGATCATGACTTCGGCCTTGCGGTTTTTGAAATTGTCGATGGCCAGCTTGACGATCTGCTTGGCGTCGTCGATGGCGTAGTGTTCGTCGAATTCGATGTGGATGACGTTGTCCTGCTCCATCCGGGCGATGGGGTGGGTGGTAATCAGTTTGGTGTGGAAGCACTTGGCGACGTTCGCTAGATTCTGAAAAATGCACTGGATGTCGACCACCATGGCATCGCAGGCGCCGGTGATGATCGCCAGTTCCTGCTGCAGAAACGTGCCGCACAACGGCACCCCGTGCCGCTGGAGGATTTCGTTGGCCGTGCAGCAAATGCCGGAGAGCTGGATCCCTTTGGCCCCCTTTGAGCGCGCATAGTCCTGCATCTCCTGGGTGTTGGTGGCGGCGACGATCATTTCCGAAAGCACGGGCTCATGGCCATGGATGACGATGTTGACCATGTCGGCTTTCAGCACTCCCAGGTTGGCTTCCGAAGTCAGCGGGGTGGGCGTACCGAAGAGGATATCCTGCAGATCGGTGGCCAGCATCGATCCCCCCCAGCCGTCGGCAATGGCCGCCCGGGTGCCCTGCTTCATCAGGTTGCGGTAGTCCTGATCCACCCCGATGTGAGTGCGGTGCATGATTTCGACGATTTCGCGATCGATGTTGCGGGGCACGACCCCCATCTTCTTCCAAAGCTCGTAGCGGGGCTTGGGCGCCCGCTTGGCAAACAAAAGCTCTCCCTCGGCCTTGCCCCATTCGTTCATCGCCTTTTCAGAGACCTCTACGGCGATTTCGTCCATGTCCCGGGCCATCACCTGGCCGTCGACCTCCACCGTGGTATCCACCCCCAGCCATTGGGCCACATCGAGCAGCTTGCGGGTGTCCTTGATCCGGTAGGCATCGGTCTCCTTGCGCGCGGCCGACCGGAATACCTCGGCCACCGCTCGCCCATGGTCGGAATGCGCCGCAGCGCCGCCGGCGATCATGCGGATGAAGTTCCGTGCCGCGATGGTGTTCGGCGTAGCGCCGCAGATGCCCTTGCGGCCGTCCTCCCCTTCCGCACCGGACTTCGTCAGGGGCAGGCGGCAAGGACCCATGCCGCAGTTCTTGCAGCAGGTGCCCTGGTTGCCGATGTTGCAGGGCTTGAGCGTCACGGCCCGGTCGAAGGCCGTTTCGACGCCGAGTTCGTGCGCCCGTTGGATCATCTGCTGCGTGGCCGCATCGATCGACGCCGCTTCGGGATCGGCTAGTTTGGGGGTCTTGGATTCCGTGGGTTGCTTGACTTCCGCCATGGGTGCTCCTCCTCTATGAATGGGATTTCAATTTCCAACGGTTTCGCAAATTCAATCAAGGCGCAGCATTTGGATGCAGCTACCCGCCTTCCGGCATCGCAAGGGGCATGCCATGCCGCATAAAGAGTCCGCTAAAAGCCGCATATTATATGATTTCAAAGGATTGGAACGGCCGGTGGGACGAATGAGGACGGAACAAAAACCGCGGAGTCAGCCTACCATTGCAAAGCGCAAGACTACTTCCGGCGGGTGCGGCCGTCGGCTTCAGGCACGTCGATCCGGAGGCTCTTGATTTTTCGATACAGGGTGCTGGCGTCGATGCCCAGGTCACTGGCCGCCTTGCGCCGATTGCCCTGGTGGCGCCGGAGTACTTCGGTGATCATCAATGCTTCCATGGCTTGAAGGCTCATGGGGCCGATGGTTTCCGAAGGCCCGGCGGCCGGCGGCCGCAGTTCGGGCGGCAGGTGATGCAGTTCAATAATGCCTCCGCGGCACAAGACAAACGCCTGCTCGATGATGTTCTCCAGCTCGCGGACATTGCCCGGGAAGTCGTGCTCCATGAGGCGGGCCATGGCCTCCACCGACACCCCGGCGATGTCCTTGTTCTGCAGGCGGTTGAACTTGGCCACGATGTGATCGATCAACAGCGGGATGTCTTCTCTGCGCTGTTTCAAGCTCGGCAGCTGCAGGTGAACGACGTGAATTCGATAATAAAGATCGTCGCGGAACTTTCCTCCCCGGACGAGTTTGGTGAGATCTTTGTTGGTGGCCGCCACCACCCGGACATCCACCGGGATCGTCTGGACCGATCCCAGCGGTTCCACCAGCCGTTCCTGCAGGACCCTCAACAGCCGCACTTGCAGGGCTGCTGAAATGTCGCCGATCTCATCCAAAAAGATCGTGCCGCCGTCGGCCAGGGCGAACCGGCCCGCCTTGTCGCGCCGGGCGTCTGTGAACGCTCCGGCCTTGTAACCAAAAAGCTCGCTCTCCAGCAACGTGTCCGGCAATGCGGCGCAGTTCACCGCGATGAACGCTTTTTTCCGGCGCGGCGAGAGATTGTGAAGCGCGCGCGCAAACAACTCCTTGCCGGTTCCGCTGGGGCCTTCGATCAGAACGCTGCTTCGGCTGGCTGCAATCTGGGGCAGCAGTTCGAACAGACGCATCATGGCCGGACTGCGCCCGACGATGTCTTCGAAGGTGTAGTGGCTGCGGAGCTGCTTCTGGAGCTGTTCGACCAGGCTGAGATCCTGAAACGTCTCCACACCGCCGATGACATGACGATCGTCATCTTTCAAAATCGCGGTGGAGATGCGGATCGGCACGCGCCGGCCCTGCTGGTTGATGATGTGGGCGGTGGCATTTACGATCGGCCGGCCGGTCTCAAACGTTTTTCTCAGCGCGCAGTCTTTTTCACAAATGCTGGCGTGAAACACATCGCAGCAGGCTTTGCCGATGGCCTCCTTGCGTGCGACGCCCGTAATCCGCTCGGCCGCCCGGTTGAACGCGGTGATGCGCCATTGCGGATCCACCGTGAACACGCCCTCGTTGATCGAATCCAGGATGACATCCTGCCTGCGGCCGATGATGGCGTCTTTCATCTGCTCTCCTTTGCAGCTCAGAGACCAACCCTTCCAAAAGTTCATTGGCCATTGAGGTAGAAATCGTGCACTTTGCATCTAAATTCATTTTACTCCTTTGCATATTGCATTGTTTTAGTCAATGACATTTCCCGGCGGAAGTCACTAACATTGCCTTTTTCAATGAGTTGGCCGCTGGGCGGCCAACTGGCACGACGATTGCTCCACCTGGTGCTCATGAAGGTCGCGATGGCTCATTGGCAGGGTCGCGTCTCGCCCGTCTTCGATGTGGCGGATCGTTTGTTGCTGTTGGAGGTTGAAGGCCGCCGGGAGATCGAGCGGGAACATCTGCGCCTGACCAGTCGTGATTCTTTCGAACGGGTGAAGGAGCTGTCCGAGCTGGGAGTGGAAGTGCTGCTTTGCGGAGCCATTTCCCTGACGCTGGAAAAGGCGCTGATCGGAGCCGGCATCCGGGTGGTCGGTTTTCTCGGCGGCGAACTCGAAAACGTCATCAACGCTTTTCTCGATGGCAACTTGGACGACGGGCGGGTTCGTCATGCGAGCCGCATCGGAAAGCGGGCGGGGTTGGGCTCCGCCAAGACGCCCAAGCTTGCGCCCCGCGAACAAGGCCTGCGTCGATGAACCGAACCTAATGATCCCTATGAGGTGAAAACCATGAAAATTGCGCTCAGCGCCGCCGGTCCTTCCCTTGATGATTTGGTAGACCCCCGTTTCGGACGGTGCGTCTGCTTCCTGATCGTCGAGACCGATACCCTTGAATTCGAGGTGATCGAGAACACCGGGAAAAACCTATCCGGCGGCGCGGGAATCGAAGCGGCCCAGCGAGTCGCCGACCGGGGCGTCAGCCACGTCCTGACGGGCCGCTGCGGGCCCAATGCCGAGAAGGTGCTCTCGGCCGCCGGCATTCGAATTGTCGACGGCTGCGCGGGCACGGTGCGGGAAGCCGTCGAACGGTTCCGCTCCGACGCGACCGTCTCGGCCGAACCGGGGTTGAGCAGCCGACAGACTCCTGCAGACTCGCTCCCACCGCCGGTCCCGGGCAGGCCAGCCCAGGGACGCCCTGCCGGATTGGGCGGCCGTGGATCCGGCCGAGGAATGGGCAGAGGACGCGGTATGGGACGCGGCATGGGAAAACGTTGCGGATTTTAGAACCGACTGGCATGACATCATCGAATTTCAAATACGTGTACGGCCCTGTGGCGTCATACGAAAACCGGTGATGCGTTCTTTTTGCGGAAAGACGACGACATTTTCTACGGGGTACGAAACACGCCTGCTGGTCTAACCCTTCGCTGAATTCCAATACCCGAGGAGCGAGCATGACATCTCATCCGGAACCGAATGCGTCCATCCCCGCCTGCCGCACGTGCAGCAAGACCGACTGTTCAGCCGCGAAGCGCCGTCCCGACGAAGGCGACCAGGAATTCGAAGACCGCCAGAAATTGGAATCACGGCTCTGCTGCATCCGGCATAAAATCGTGGTGCTCTCGGGCAAGGGCGGCGTCGGCAAGAGCACGGTGGCGGTCAACCTGGCGGTGGCGTTGATGATGTCAGGCCTGCGGGTGGGACTGCTGGATGTCGACATCCACGGCCCCAGCATACCCACCATGCTGGGACTTGAGCACTACACCCTGGGCGGAAGCGATGGCGAAATCACCCCGGCGGATGTGGATGGGCTGAAGGTGATCTCCATCGGCCTTTTTCTCCCCTCTCCGGACGATGCCATCATCTGGCGCGGGCCGCTGAAAATGGGGGCCATCAAGCAGTTCCTCAAGGATGTCGCCTGGGGGGACCTGGATTTTCTCGTGATCGACTCCCCTCCGGGAACCGGCGATGAGCCGCTCTCGGTGTGCCAGTTGATCGGCCGCCTGGATGGTGCGGTCATCGTGACGACGCCTCAGAAAGTCGCGGCGGTGGACGTGCGCAAATCCATCACGTTCTGCCGCCAACTGCATGTTCCGGTGCTCGGCGTCGTCGAAAATATGAGCGGCTTTGCCTGCCCGAAATGCGGGGAAGTCACTCATATCTTTCGTTCCGGCGCCGGCAAGCATATTGCCCTTGATATGCAGGTCCCTTTCCTGGGAGCCCTCCCTCTGGATCCCAACATCGCCGAGGCCTGCGACAGCGGCCAAGCGTTCATCCGCCGCTACGCCGCATCCCCTACGGCGGCCCTGATGCGCACGATCATCCAGCCGATTGCGGCGCTGGGCGCTCCAAAGGCGGATGCGGCGTAGACCGAGGAAGATAGGGTTGTTGCATAGTTGACTTATTTCG
>CAZNAX010000201.1:0-5889 GCA_964570965.1 uncultured Desulfatibacillum sp. | reverse complement strand
AAGCGCAAGGCGCTCGGCATCGACCGGGCGCGGGCGCGCATCATGATGGACATGGCTTCGCGGCGGGCGCTGGAGACCGCCTGAGGCTCATCATCCATTCAAGCTAGAGTCGGCCCGATTCGGTTAAGGTCATTCATTTTTTAGTGGTGAGCAGCGCTTAGATCGACCCGCTACGGCCCGAGCTCCGTTTTGAACCGGAGGGCCTTATTCCGAAGGGAGGTATCGCGGAATGGCTAAAACCAGGACGCAGAACCCGGAAACCGTGACTTCGGAGGTAGTGAAAATCAACTGCCCGTATTGCCAAAAAAAAACATCGGTTATTCCGGCGGACGACTATCGCCCGATTTACGTGCAATGCCGTGTCTGTGGCAAGCGGTTCATCGCGGAGCGGATTCGGGGTGGCGTCGAGGCGATGAAAATAGAAGCCGCTGCGTCCTTGGACGACCCGGACCGCCGGGAGATTGAATTAGGCCAGGGGGATGAGGAATAACCAACGCTTCAGTGGCACCGCGCCCGGACCCTAAAAATTATTCAGAACGCTGCAGTGGCGGGCGGGATCCGAAAACAGACCGATTGCACTCGGACCTGAGCAGGTCGCCTGCCTAAGCCAAAAAAACAAAGCACTCGGAGAGGAGGTTCGCAAAATGACCATTCGAGGATGCTGTTTTGGTTTAGGGGTGATTTTGGCGATAGGTCTTCTGAGCGGTATCCTGCAGGGCAGGACTCCGCCCCCACCGGTCGAGGAGAGCACCTGTTTTTATTTGCGCAGCCTGCACTTCACCGCCAAGGGCATGGAGCATTGGTACAGCAAGAAAAACGGAGGGCTGGAACTGCTGAGCGGCGTTCCCTACGAGCAACTGGACTGCCAAGGCTGCCACGCTGCGGTGTGCGACCGCTGCCACAAGTCCGAGAAGAAGCAGGCGGACTGCAAAATCCAAGCCTATTCGATCGCTGCGGCCAAGAACCAGAGCATGTGCCTTCAATGTCATGGCCGCGAAAAGGCGATGATCTCCATCGACCATAAAGCCGGGCAGGAGAATGTGCACGTGGCGAAGGGCATGGAATGCGCAGACTGCCATTCGCAGAAGGAAATGCACGGGGACGGGATGGAATACCTGTCCTTGAAGCAACCCGGCGCGATGGACACGCAATGTGAGAATTGCCACGACGACCTCAAACCGACCGATGCCCACGAGGTTCACAAGGACAGGCTGGATTGCAAGGCGTGCCATGTGCGCCATGTGGTGAGCTGCACGAACTGCCATTTCGACACCTTTCTGGAGAAGGGCGTTCGAAAGGCGCTGCCGGTTTCCGGCTGGGTGTTTCTAATGAACCTCAACAACAAGGTGACCTCGGCCAGCATGCAGACCTTCGTCGTCAAGGGCGACAAGACTTTTCTCATGTTCGCCCCGCACATGAGCCATTCCATCGTCAAGAAGGGGCGCACTTGCGATGCATGCCATGCCACGGATACGATGCGGGCGGCGCAGGCGGGCGCGGTGAAATTGACCTGGCTGCAGGATGGCAAGCTCCATAACCAAAAAGGGGTGATCCCGGTAGTCGATGGGGTGGACTACCAGTGTGTTTACCAGAATTTAAAGGACGACCAGTGGACGCCCATCGCCAACCCGGCCGCACCGATACGACAGTATGCAGCCTTCGGAAAGCCCTTGACGCGCCAACAGTTGGATCGGCTGGCTAAGAAGCAGGACATTCCGCCCCCGGAAATCCGCCCTCAAACAAAGAAATGAAGCAAAACAAGCACGCGAGGAGCCGGAGAGCCGTTGACCATTCTCGAACACCTGCTGCTTGGACTCGAATTTTCGATCCCGACAAGGGAAGTCCGCTTGGGCGTTTTTCACACCGCAGTGGTCACGCGCCGATGCGGGCTGGCTGCCAGCATGCCGCGGGATGCGCTGCGGCAAGCTCCGCCGCTAGTGCGGGAGCCCGGATTCCTGACGGACCGGTCGACAGAAGAATTGGCCCTGTTGGCTGGCTCGGACAGCCTCCTTGAAGCGGCGGTGGGGATGGCGACGATCAACTCCCTGTTGGAGGTCGACATAGATGCGTGCGTGGAGCTGAATGCCGCCGAACTCATACTCCAAAAGGGGGAGGGCCGGAACGTGGCTGTAGTCGGGCATTTCCCGTTCCTTCCGCGGGTGCGGGAGAAGGCTCATCGGCTTTGGGTCATCGAGAAAAACCCGCAAAAAGGGGATTTACCGGAGACGGCTGCCGATGCGCTCATCCCCCAGGCCGACGTGGTTGCCATCACCGGCACGGCGCTGACGAATCACACCCTGGAGCATCTGCTGGCCTTGTGCAGCCCCCGCGCCTATGTGATGCTATTGGGCGACACGGCGCCCCTCTCGCCCGTATTTTTTGAATACGGGGTGGACGCCGTCTGCGGCACCGTGGTCATCGACAGCGAATTGGCTTTGCGGTGTGTCAGTCAAGGCGCCACATTCCGACAGATCAGGGGGACGAAGCGGGTGGCCCTGGAAAACCACAGATAACAGCCGGCGCCGGAATGTCTGGCACGGCAAACGAAAGGAGTGCAGATGAAAGCGGGTTGCAGACTGAAGCGGGTGCTTAGCGGGATGGCTTTGTTGGCGGCAGGGGCGCTGCTCTTCAGCGCCGCGGCGAGCGCGGAGCCGCAGGGCAAGCTGGTCATGTTTCATGCCGGCAGCTTGTCCGTGCCCTTCGAGGCGATGGAAAAAGCTTTCGAGGCCAAGTACCCGAAAGTGGACTTGCAGCGGGAGGGCAGCGGCAGCCAACAGGCGGCCCGCAAGGTGACGGATCTGAAAAAGCCCTGCGACATCGTGGCCTCGGCGGACTACAAGGTGATCGACAAACTGCTCGTCCCGGCTTTCGGGGACTGGAACATCCGCTTTGCATCCAACCAGCTGGTGCTTTGCTATACGCCTAAGAGCAAATTTGCTGATCAAGTTAGCGAGCAAAACTGGCATGAAATTCTGCAGAAAAAAGAAGTAGTGTGGGGGCATTCCGATCCCAACCTGGACCCCTGCGGCTACCGGGCACTGATGGTCATTCAGTTGGCCGAAAAGCATTACAATAAACCCGGGCTTTACAATGCCGTCCTGGACAACCGGCCTGTCCAAAATGTGCGGCCCAAATCGGTGGAGCTGGTTGCCCTGCTCCAGACCGGCAACATGGACTACGCCTGGGAATATCTCTCGGTGGCGGTGCAGCACGGTTTAAAGTACGTCGTGCTGCCCGACGACATCAACCTGGGCAATTACCGGAAAGACCCCATCTACGCCCAAGCGGTGGTCAAGGTCACCGGCAAGGATCCGGGGACCTTCATGGAGCTCAAGGGGGACTCGTGCACCTATGGAGTCACCCTCGTCAAGACCGCGCCGAACCGGGAGGCGGCGATTGCGTTTCTGCGCTACATGCTGGACCCCGCAGGAGGGCTCAAGGTGCTGAAGGACATGGGGCAGCCGCCGTTCACGCCCTGTCGGGTTCCCAGCGCAAGCATGAAGGAGAAGCTGCCGGACGAACTGAAAGCCCTGGTTGAGGTACGCGATTAAGCCGTATGCATCGGACCGAGCCCTTCTTCTGGTGCATGCTCGCCTGCGGCCTTCTCGTTGGCGGATACATCGTTCTGCCGCTCCTGGAGCTGATGACCTCCTCCACCGCGGTCGATCTGCGCCAGAGCCTGCAGGATGGGGATGTGATGCGGTCGATCCGGCTGAGCATCCTCACCGCCGGAGCGGCGGCCGGTATCGCTTTTTTGTTCGGGACCCCGCTCGCGTACCTGTTGGCCCGGTACGACTTCCGGGGCAAACGTTTTTTGGAGGCGGTTATCGATCTGCCTATCGTAATCCCGCACCCAGTGGTCGGCATCGCCTTTTTGAGTATCGCGGGCCGGAATCACTGGATCGGGCAGGTGCTGCAGGACGCCGGTCTGCGGTTGCTGGGGAGCACGGCCGGCATCATCGCCGTGCTCACGTTTGTCGGGATGCCTTTTTATGTTCATTCCGCCAAATCAGGCTTTGAGGCCGTTTCCCCTCGGCTGGAGAAGATTTCGCGCAGCCTGGGCGCCTCCATGTCCGGCACCTTTGTCCGTATCACCTTGCCGTTGGCCTGGCGCAGCCTGCTTTCGGGGATCATCATGTGCGGCGCGCGGGCCATCAGCGAGTTCGGGGCCGTGGTGGTGGTGGCATACCATCCCATGACGGCTCCGGTCCTGATCTACGAGCGGTTTGAGGGCTACGGCTTGAAATATTCCCAGCCGGTGGCGTTTTGGCTGGTTTCATTCTGTTTGGGGTTGTTCTTCCTGCTGCGTATTTTGGCGTTGAGAAAACCGACGGCAACATGATCCGGATCGAGCATCTGTCCGTCCGCTTCAAGGATTTCCATCTCGGGACGATCGATTTCGTGGTGGAAGAAGGCCAATTCTTCGTGCTCATGGGGCCTACGGGCGCGGGCAAGACCGTGCTCCTCGAATCCATCGCCGGCCTGGTTTCACTAGAAAGCGGCCGAATTCGAATCGCCGGAGTCGACGTCACCCGCATGCCCCCGGAGCGGCGGGGGGTGGGAATCGTTTACCAGGATCAGGGCCTTTTCCCCCATATGGATGTTCGGAGCAACATCGTTTATGGGTTGAAATTCTGCGGGGCCGGCCGTGCGGAGGGGCAGAAGCGCCTGGACCGTCTGATCGATTTGCTGGGAATTGCCCACCTGCTGCGGCGGTTGCCGGTGAATTTGAGCGGCGGTGAGAAGCAGCGCGTCGCCCTGGCGCGGGCGTTGATCGTTCATCCGCACGTGCTGCTGCTCGACGAGCCGCTGTCGGCGATCGACCCCGGCTTCCGGGAAGACCTTCGCGGGGCGCTCAAACGACTGCACCGGGCCTCCGGGACGACGTTCCTGATGGTCACCCACGATTTCGGGGAGGCGCTAACATTGGCCGACCGGGGGGCTGTCCTTCATCGCGGTGCGATCGAGCAGGCTGGCCCGATTGAACAGATTTTTCGGGCGCCGGCATCCCTGGCCGTGGCGGAGTTTGTCGGCATGAAGAATCTTTTTCAGGCCACCGTTGAAAACGGGCGCGTGCGCCTTGCCCGCCGAACGGACTCCGCGGCGTCATCGGGCGGGAACCATTACCGCCATGCGGCCATCCGACCGGAAGATCTCGTGGTGAGCCGAACCGCTCCGCCTCCGGAGAACGCATGTGCCTACCGCGGGACGGTATCGGCGGTGGTCGGCTGCGGGTTCGGCCACGAGGTGTATGTCCAGGCGGAGGAACTCACTTTCACCGCGAGGCTGACCCGGCGGGCGCTGATGGACGATCAGATCTGTGAAGGCGCGGACATTTTCATTTCCTTCGACCCGGCCGCCCTGCATGTTTGGTAGCGCCGCGGACACGCTGGAGAGGTCCACCGTGGACTGGGGGCGACGGCGAGGGCGGCGAGACCGCAGGGATGCTGATGGAATCAGGAGGCATGGAATTTGTCTGATTGGGAATATCAAGGAGAACTATCAAATTGAACCGGGAGTGCGAGCATGAAAGGAGGACCGACGGATGGATGAAAATGTGATTCGGCTGGGTGGAAAAAAGCGATCGACCTTTATGGATCAGGTTAGAGAGCTTCTTCCGGAAGGCGGAAACCTGAACCTTTGCCTGACCTGCGGGGCGTGCTCTTCGGGTTGTCCGGCGACCGGGCTGGAGGGCATGGATCCGCGGAAGTTTCTGCGGATGGCCGCGCTCGGAATGGACGAGGAGATCCTTACATCCAATTGGGTATGGATGTGCACCATGTGCCAGCGTTGCATTTATGTATGCCCCATGAAAATCGACATCCCGCGGCTGATATACAACGCGCGGGCCAGCTGGCCCCGGGAAAAGCGGCCCAAGGGCATCCTGGG